>JAIHAR010000021.1 GCA_020054865.1 Deferribacteraceae bacterium | reverse complement strand
TTAAAAGGAGTCAACTATAAATAATGAGTAGCCGGGTCAAATTTTTCACCTTTTTTGAGCATAGCATAAAGGGTTCTCACAAGCTTATTGCAGAGAGCGATCATAGCTTTTCTATGAGGCATACCTTCATTTTTCTTTTTCAGGTAATATGCTCTAAAATACTCATTGCACCTCATAAGCCCGCTTGCCATCAGATAAAGGTATCTTCGCAAAGATTTAGAGCCCTTTTTACTAATCCTTCCCCGGGAATACATAGAACCGGATTGTTTTATAGAAGGGTCGATACCGGCGTAAGCAGAAAGTTTTCTTTTGTTTTCAAACCTGTTGATATCTTTAATTTCAGCCAAAAAATGTGCGGAAGTAATATCGCTAATACCTTTTATGGATTTGATAATCTCAAGGTCATCCTTCTTATTCCTTTTAATTTCATCAAGGAAGTTTTCAGTGATTTCCTCAATTTGTTTGTTAAGGAATTTCAACATTTGCACATCATGTTTTATGATGAGGGCATAATTTGCAGAAGAGAGTCCGATAGAGTTTTTGGCCAGTTCGATAAAGTTGTCATAGGTGAGAGTTGGTTTTCTTCCCTTTTGACTAAGCTTATTAAAGATGCCTTTAACTTTGCTTTTAGGTGCTTTAAGGACGTCAGCAGGAGTGGGAAATTCTTCGAGTATGTCAAGAATGAAGTCGGTAAAGATGTTGTAGTTAGCCATAAGCTCGGGGAATACAACGACCAGGTGTTGTTTGAGCTGAGTCTTGGTTTTGGCAATTTGTTTGGAGATATCTTCTCTAACTCTTGCAAGTGCGGTAATATCATCCATGCTCTGTGGCACAAAATAATTGATATGTTCAATATTTTTAAGGATAAATTTTGCGATGATAATAGCGTCAATTTTGTCAGTTTTAGTGTTTCTGAGAGTAATGGTTTGTGCAAATTTCTTGATGAGAGCGGGATTAATGAGAGCAACCGTGTGTTCGTTTGCAGTTAGAAAGGCTAAGAGGTTAAGATGATAATTACCGGTGGATTCAAGGGCGATAACAGAGTCGGAGTAAGATTTGAGAGTTTTGTTGAAATCATCAAATCCCTGTGCATCCATATCAAATTGACCTTCACTGACAATGTTCATAGAGCTGTCAATAATCGCATAATTAAACTTATCCTTAGAAATATCAATCCCGATAAAGTGTGTAAAAGATTTGTTTTTCATGTCAAACCTCACTTGTTATATTTTATAAGTCCCAAGTCCTATCTCCCGTTTGACAGTGGCTTTGAAGCCAAATCAACCAATAGGGACTTTTGGGACGGGGGACAGACTCCTTTTGAAGCTTTAAAGCTTAGAAAGTATGTAGTCCTCTGTCCCCTGTTATTTCTTAATTTAGTTATATATTTTAGCAACATAAAATATAAATACCATAATAATTCGTAGGAGGAAATGTATGGGTAAATTGCTAAGATTTATTTTAGCAGCAGTTTTTATGTTGTCTCTTTCGGTAACATCATTTGCTTTTGAATTATCAAAACCGTTGTGCCTTGCACCGGCAAAACCTGGCGGTGGATTTGATCTGACTTGCAGACTTGTTTCAAACTCATTGTTAGCATCAAAACTTATTGACAAACCGATGATGGTAAACTTTATGCCTGGTGGTGTAGGGGCAGTTGCTTACAACCATGTTATCGGTCAGCGTCCTGATGACGCGGAAATGATTGTAGCTGTAAGTACAGGCTCAGCTCTGAACATTTCACAGGGCAAATTCGGTAAGTTTACCGAAGATGACGTAAGATGGCTTGCTGCTCTTGGAGCTGATTATGGTGCTATTATTGTTAGAGCAGATGCAAAGTGGAATACTCTTGGTGAGCTTATTGAAGATTTAAAGAAAAACCCTAAAGGGTATGTGCTTGGTTCAGGTGGCTCCATTGGGAGTCAGGACTGGTTTAAGGCTGCATTAATTGCTAAAGAAGCAGGTGTTAACCCTAAAGATATGAGATATGTGGCATTTGAAGGTGGCGGAGAGGCTTTGGCTGCACTTTTGGGTGGACATATCCAAATTTATCCTGGAGATATCGCGGAGTTTTCAGGCCAATATGACTCAGGTAAATATAAGGTATTGGCAGTGCTTTCTGAAGAAAGACTTCCAGGTAAATTTAGCAACATCCCTACAGCAAAAGAGCAAGGGTATGATGTCGTGTGGACAACTTGGAGAGGCTACTACATGGGGCCAAAGGTAACAGATGAACAATACAACTACTGGGTTGATCTTTTAAACAGACTTGTTAAAACTGATGAGTTCAAAAAGGAAAGGGAAGCAAGAGGGCTTTATCCGTTTACAAAAATAGGAAAAGAATTTGATGATTTTGTAAAGAAAGATGTTAAAAGATTCAAAGAATTAGCAAAAGAAGCAGGACTTATTAAATGATAGACAGAATATTTGCACTGTTTTTAATGGCTTTAGCCGCCTTTATTGGCGGCTATGGCCTCACCTTTGATGTCCCTTTTTCCTATGACCCGCTTGGTCCTAAAGCTTTCCCGGTAGCCCTCGGTGCTTTGCTTTTTGTGTTATCATTTATTGTATTTCTTAAGCCGGCTGATATTAAAGCTGGTTCGAAAAGCAGTATATTAAGAGGAATCTTTTTTATAGGTATATTGGTATTTTACCAGCTGAGCTTTAATCTTCTTGGTTTTTTGGTGTCAACTACGATTACGGTATATTTTATTGCAAAACTCTTTAAAGGGAGAACTCTTCAGTCTATAATTACTGCCGTTTGTATAAGTTTTTCGGTATATGTGATTTTTGACGTGATTCTTAAAATCCCTCTGCCTCTTGGGAAAATAATTGAAAAAATGGTTGGGTGAATTATGGAAGTTTTATCCTTATTATATAATGGTTTTACGGTAGCTTTAACTGCAATGAATCTTGGGCTGGCACTTTTGGGTGCATTGCTTGGAACTCTGTTTGGAGCATTGCCGGGATTAGGTCCAATTAATGGTGTGGCACTTTTGCTACCTATCGCATACACAATTGGTCTACCACCTGAATCTTCATTGATTTTATTGGCTGGTATTTATTATGGGGCAGAATATGGTGGAAGGATATCTAGTATTTTACTTAATGTGCCGGGGGATGCTGGTGCTGTTTTTACAACTCTTGAAGGTTTTCCCCTTTCTCAAAAAGGGCTTGGAGGGCCTGCACTTGCACTGTCGGGGTTATCTTCATTTATTGGTAGTACACTTGCTGTTGTTGGTTTGACATTCTTTGGTCCTCTAATGTCAAAATTTGCTATTAGCTTTGGGCCACCTGAGTATTTTGTGTTGATGGTGTTTGCTTTTTCAACCATTACAGTCCTTATGGGAAAAAGACCGGTTAAGAGTTTGATTAGTGTAGTGATAGGGCTTATATTAGCTGTCGTAGGTGTAGATTCTACTACAGGTGTGTTAAGATATACTTTTAATGAACCGGAGCTTTATGATGGATTTGAATTTTTAACTGTTGTTGTAGGCTTTTTTGCGGTGAGTGAAGTACTATTGATGTTAGAACATTACAACAGTGATACATTTCACCTGCCCAAAATTGAAAGAGTGTATATTAGTTTGAAAGAGTTTTTAATGTGTAAATGGGCTATCTTGCGCTCTGCAGTTATCGGTTTTGTTATAGGTGTTTTGCCGGGTACTGGTGCATCCATTGCCAGTGCAGTTTCATATACCCTTGAAAAGAAATTATCTGACAAAGAGGGGACTTTTGGTAATGGCGACTACCGCGGTCTTGCAGCGCCTGAAAGTGCTAACAACGCTTCAGCAGGTGGTGCACTTGTTCCAATGTTAACACTTGGGATTCCGGGCAGTGGTACTACTGCAGTACTTTTAGGTGCATTGATGCTTTATAATATAAATCCAGGTCCAATGTTGTTTACTGAACAGCCAAAACTTGTATGGGGACTTATAGCTTCAATGTATATCGGAAATATTATGTTGTTGGTTATAAACTTGCCTTTGGTAAAAGTATTCACAAAAATACTGCAAATACCTTACTGGATACTTGTTCCGTCAGTTGTAGTGCTTGCTTTTGTTGGTGTGTATTCAGTTAATTTAAGTACATATTCTTTAATGATTGCCATAATACTTGGTGTGCTTGGGTATATTTTAAGAAAACTCAATTATTCAATGGCACCAATTATTTTAGGATTTGTGCTTGGAGAGATTATGGAAGATAATCTAAGAAGAGCACTATCAATGAGTGGTGGGGAATTTGGAATATTTTTTGAAGGTAGGATTAATATAGTATTGTGGATTTTGGTGGCAGCAATGTTGTTTATGCCAATTATTATTAAAATAATTAAGAAAAAATACTTTAAGAGCTGAGTATGGAAAAAGTAATTGTTGTTTGCCTCTTTGGAATAGTTGGTGGGATATTTTTTGCAAAGATGAATTATCCTGGTGGAGCCATTGTCGGCTCCATGCTTTTTTCTGGGATTGTGTCAATGATTTTTACTCAACAAATTGTAATTACACAAAATATTAGCTTGATCATTCAGATTATATTAGGCATATCACTTGGTGTAACTTTTGACAGAAGTTTCTTAGGAATGATTATAAAGGTTACTCCACTGGCTGTAGTAAGTACGGTTATGTTACTGCTTGTCGCAATAGGGATGGCATATGTCGCAAGACGACTTAATATTATAGATTTTGCGACTGCTCTTTTTGGATTTTCTCCGGGTGGGATGTCTGGGATGAGTTTATTGGCACAGTCAGAAGGGCACAAAACGCAGGTAGTGGCATTTTTACACACAGTAAGGATATTTACGCTTTTTATCGTAGTACCTATTATTAGCAGGCTTATCAGATGAGCTTGTATCTTTTTTCAGGTCTGCCTATTGTACCGTATTGAGAGTCAACATTTACAAGACCAACGGCTGAGAGGTATTCAAGATATCTTCTTGCCGTTGTCCTGTTAATTCCCAAAATATCACCCAGTTCTGACGCGGACAAAAATGTATCTATAGTTTTCATTTTGTCTATTATTTTCTCAAGTGTCAGCTTGTCTATGCCTTTTGGAAGATTGTCCATATTTTTAACTGCGTTGTCCAAGTTATTTTTTTTGCCAATAATATTATCAATGTAGTCCTGAGAGACAATTTTTGAGTTATTAAGGTTATTTTTATAATTTACGTAATTTCTAAGAGAAACTTCAAGCCTATTAAGCAGGATAGGTTTGACAAGATAATCGTATATTCCAAACTTCAGAGCTTGCTCCAATGCGTGTGTTTCCCTTGCAGCAGTAATCAAGATTACATCACATAATAGGTTATTTTGACGTATCCATTTTAGCAGCTCTATTCCATTTCCGTCCGGAAAATAGACATCAAGCAAAATAAGGTCGGGATTAAGTATTTCCAGTGCTTTTTGTGTTTCTTTAATAGTATTTGCAATTGCAAGTACTTCAAAGTTAGGATTATCATCTAAAAAAGATTTATGTAGCAAAGCAATTTTTTCTTCGTCCTCGGCAATTATAACCTTATACATACTATTACTTAAGCGGCAAATAAACGGTGAAAAGTGCACCGTTTTTAGTGTTTGATACGCTTATTGAACCTCCGATTTCTTCTAATTCCGTCTTTACCAGATACAAACCGTATCCTATATTCCCATATTGTTTTTTGGTAGTGTACCCTTTTTGAAATAATTTTTCAATATCGCTTTCATTAATTCCTCGCCCTGAGTCTTCGACTTCAATGATAAGCTCATTTCCAACATCAGTGCCTGAAATCCATATCTTTTTTTCGGTGGAATGTTTTGCTTCATCAATAGCGTTATTAATAATGTTGCCAAGTATTGTAGACAGTTTTTGAGACATATTTTCATTAAGAGTAGATGAAATATAGCAATCTTCATCAAATATTATCCTTACTCCGTTTTCCAAAGCGTAGTAATATTTTCCTATAAATACTGCTAACAATGTCGGGTCATTTATTTTGTTTCTTAGGTTTTGTATTATATTATTGTCATATTCGCCTGTTTCAAAAAGAATATTTTTAATACTTTCATAGTTTTTGGTCTGAACATATCCGTAAATCAAATGTAAAAGGTTTGAAAACTCGTGTTTTTTTTGTCTTAATGTTTCTGAGTATTTTTTAACTTTTGTAAGTTCGATCACAAGTTTATCAATTTCATCTTTTTTTCTGCAGGTTGCAACAGCCCCAAGTGTAAGGTTATTTTTAATTATTGGAGAAATATTGCAAATATATGCTTCTTTATTGATGATGATTTCTTTGTCATATATGTTTGTGTTTTGAGATATTGAAGTTTCCATGATATTTTTAAGCTCAATCGGCAAAGCTTTTTTTAAATTGTTAATATTAAAATACGACTGTGCGACTGAATTGAAAAGGCGCAGATTTTTATTTATGTCGATTGCAAGTATTGCCTCCCTAGCGGAGTTTATAATTGCATCCTTTTCTAAAAATAAAAAGCTTAACTCTTTTGGTTCAAAACCTAAAAGGGAATGTTTGATTTTAAATGAAACAATTATGGCAACAATAATTGTAATCATTATGATTAAGTAGATAAATGAAAACAATTTTTTTGAATAATTTGATAGCACTGTTTTGAATGACTGCTCTTCAAAAGCAACACTAACAAGACCCAGAATTGAATTTTCAAAGTAAACGGGTGTTTGAGCGATAGTATATCTTTTATTGTCTATGTAAATAGATTTAGTGAAGTATTTACCGTATTTATAGGTCAGCAAATCTTCATCTTCGGTGGTTAAAATTATATCGTCATTATCAAAGTAAATGGTTTTCTTAGGAGTTTTTAGCAGTATAAATTTTATACCGGTTTTAAGTTTTATTGAATCAAGCATCTTTTCAGTTTCACCGTCAGTCCTTTCGGTTTTAAATATAGTTATAATGTCAGGAGTATTTGACAGAGTAATAGAAACAGATAGCGCTTTTTTTGTCCCTTCGGTTTGAAGGATTTCTTTGATTACTTTGCCAAAATTTATAAATGATAAAAAGAGAGCAAAAATTACAAGCGCAGATGTTGTGAATATAAGTTTGGCAGATAAGCTTTTAAGCCTGATATTTTGAAAAAACTTTTTAAAAGTAAGATGTAAAATTTTAAGAAGATACTTTTTCATTCAAGATATACTTAACTATTTCCTCAGGTGTTTCTGCCGTAAAGTCGGGTGTAACACCGTCAAAACTGCCGTAGCCCCATTTTACAAAAATAGATGGGATATTCGCATTTTTTGCCGCATTTATGTCCGTATGATTATCTCCAACAAGAAAATTTTTATTTAAATTTTTATCTGAGTAAAAATCTTGTATCAAATAAATCATATCCGGGTCAGGTTTTGCATTTTTTACTTTGCATGAGCCCACGATATGGTCAAAGTAATGGTCAATCTTTGCAGCACTTAATATCCTTTCTCCAAATTTAGTGGGAGCATTTGTTGCAACAGAAAGTTTTACTCCACTACTTTTTAAAAAGTCGAGTAAATCAACTATCCCTTCGTAAGGTCTGACGTTTTTAGAGCATTGTTGCTTGTAGTGCTCTTCAAATATCGCTCTGTCCTCAGGCAGATAGGTTTCCGTGTGATATAATTGTTTTGCAAGCTCTTCTCTTTTAAAGTTAATTATTTTTATAACTTCTTCCTCAGTTAAGGGGGGAAGATTTTTTGTTTTTCTTACGTAGTTTATTGAAATCGTTATGTCAGCCCTTGTGTCGACTAATGTCCCGTCCATATCAAATATTACAAGTATGTTATCCATCTATACCTACTTCAACAAGTGTTGCATTTAATACTCTTTGTACATCTCTTGGATTTATTTTTACGAGAAATCCTCTCTTACCACCGTTTATGAAAATATATTCCAAATCCAATATAGACTTTTCCATAAAAACCGGCATATTTTTTCTCGTGCCAAAGGGTGATGTGCCTCCGACAATATAGCCGGAGTGTTTATTGGCAGTTTCAGGCTCACAAGGGGATACAGCTTTGACATTTAAAATCCTTGCAAGATTCTTTGTAGAAATTTCTTTATCCCCGTGCATTAAAACTATAAATGGCTTTTTGCTCTCATCTTCCATAATAATAGTCTTAACTATAATGTGCTCATCTACACCCAATTCTCTTGCTGAGACTTTAGTGCCGCCCCTTTCTTCATACTTATAGAAAAAGCCTTCAAAAGGGATTTTATTCTCTTCCAAAAACCTTATCGCATTTGTTTTAGGGTATTTTACCTTTGCCATAAGGGTAAAATATTATATGTAAGTTTTAAAGTCAAAGAAATATTTCTTGAAATTTTAAGCAGTAGTCCTTTTTCTTTTTAGCTTTAAAGTGTAAAAAAAGGGAATTTTCAAGCTCTAAAAGGGTCGTATTTGCTTCTAAGTAGCTGCAAGGTATATCATCTCTGCAAATATCCCCAAAATAATTGTCGTTTAAGATTTTATCTCTTATGAAATACAGCTTTCGTATTTTTGATAATAAATTTTCACAGATAATGCCTTCTGAAGCAAGTCTGTATAGTGCTAACCCGTGGGAAATATTTTCAAATATCTTTTCCTGATTTCCATATTCAAAAATTAATGCTTCCATTACGCTTATAATTGGCACAGTAAATAATTTTTCTTTATGATGATTTTGATTATCAAGTAAATCACATATGTTTATGTTAAATTTATTTATCTCCCTCATAATAATGATATCTGCGACCCTTTCTCTGCGGTGAGGGTATAAAAATGGCCAACGGCGATTTAATATGTATTTAAACTTGAAAATACATGGTGGGAGCTCACAAATTAGTTTTTCAACTTTTTTATTCAATGTTAATATCATATGTAAAATAATATAACATAATTATGTTAATTTCAATAATAAAAATAATAATTATAATTATCTGTTTATTTATAAAAATTTAATAATTATACACTGTTCTGTTTGTTTGATTAAAAGTAAAAATATTAATTATAGATTTTTAACTTATATGTTAGTTCTTCAATGTCTCTTCTTGCTGAATTAAGAAAGATTGATTTTTAGAGATATAACTGCTATTTTGCAGTATGGAAAAGAATGAATTATTTAACGGTAAAAGAGTAGAAGAAGATTTAATTAATCAGAGTATACGTCCCAAATATTTTAATGACTATATCGGTCAGGAAAAGTTAATTGAAAATCTTAAAATATTTGTGGAAGCGGCAAGAAAAAGGGATGACAGTCTTGACCACTGTCTTTTTTACGGGCCTCCCGGTCTTGGTAAAACAACTTTAGCAAATATTATTGCCAATGAGATGGGGGTAGGGATTAAATCTACAAGTGGCCCTGTAATTGAAAAGCCGGGAGATTTGGCAGCGATTTTGACTAATTTGAATGATGGTGATGTACTTTTCATTGATGAGATACATAGGTTGAATGCAACGGTTGAGGAGATCTTATACCCTGCAATGGAAGATTATGCACTGGATATTATAATTGGGCAGGGGCCTGCTGCAAGGACAATTAAAATAGATTTAGCTAAGTTTACGCTTGTTGGAGCAACTACGAGGATTGGACTATTGTCATCCCCTTTGAGGGATAGGTTTGGAGTTACATTTAGATTAGATTTTTACGATATTAATAATTTAAAGCAGATTATTTTGCGCGGAGCAGGCGTTCTTGGAGTGAAAATTACTGATGATGCAGCTGTTGAAATAGCAAGGAGAAGCAGGGGGACGCCACGGATTGCTCACCGCATATTGAGAAGGATACGAGATTTCGCGGAAGTTTTAAATGACGGTGTGATTAATCTTGAAATTGCAAAGGATGGTCTTAAAAGGCTTGAGATAGATGAAGAAGGGCTTGATAATTCCGACAGGCGCTATCTGCTTTCTATTATTGAAAAATATGATGGTGGCCCGGTGGGGCTTGATACAATAGCGGCAACTATTTCTGAAGAGAAAGACACAGTCGAAGATGTGATAGAGCAATATCTTATTTATCGAGGATTTATTAAAAAGACTCCAAGGGGAAGGGTAGTAACTCGTTTTGCTTACGACCATTTAAAAATTTCAGTGAATGCACAAAAGACAATAGAAGACTTTATTCAGGAATAAGATGGCGAAGAAGAAGACTAATTATATTTGTCAAAGCTGCGGCGCTGTTGCACCTAAATGGACGGGAAAATGTCCTGAGTGCGGCGCATGGAATAGTTTTGTAGAGGAAGTTATTGAAGATGTTACTACAAAAAAAGCTTACAGTGTTGAAAACAGACCTATTTTGCTCAGTGAAATAAGAGGGCTTGAGGTCGATAGGACAACATCCGGAATAAATGAATTTGATCAAGTGCTTGGTGGTGGGATAGTTAAAGGGTCTGTTGTTTTGATAGGTGGTGAGCCCGGTATCGGGAAATCTACCATAATGCTTCAGATTGCTTCAAAACTTTCTGATTTACAAAAATCGGTACTTTACTTAAGTGGAGAAGAATCCGCCTCTCAGATTAAGCTTAGAGCAGAAAGGTTAAAGGTTAATAGTAGTAATGTGTCAATTTTATCAACTACAAATATAAATGACCTTTTTGGCAATTTAGAAGAAAATATTTACGATTTTATATTTATAGATTCTATTCAAACAGTTTATTCAAAGGATTTGAATTCGTCAGCAGGCACTGTCGGGCAAATACGATATGTTACTCAGCTGCTTGTGGAGCTTGCAAAATCAAGAGGCATAACTGTATTTTTGGTAGGACAGGTGACAAAGGATGGAGCTATCGCAGGTCCGAAAGTCCTTGAACACTTAGTTGATACTGTTTTGTATTTTGAAGGGGATTATACGAGAGGTATTAGAATACTTCGTGCCGTAAAAAACAGATTTGGCTCTACAAATGAAGTGGGGCTTTTTGAGATGAAGAGTGAGGGGTTAAAAGAAATTACTACACTTGCTTTTATTAATTCATCTGAGACAGCTCCGGGAAGGGCTATGGCTGTGACATTGGAAGGCACAAGACCGATTGTTATCGAGATTCAATCTCTTGTGTCAAACACTTATTTCAACTTTTCCAAAAGAAATGTAAATGGTATGGATTTAAACAGATTACATATGTTGATAGCAATTTTGGAAAAGAAGGTTGGGGCAAATTTGGGACATACCGATGTATTTGTAAATATTGCAGGTGGCCTTAAAATTAATGAGCCGGGTGCTGATATGGCTGTGGTAGCGGCGATAATGTCATCTTTTAGAGAAATTTCATTACCTTTAAATGTTGCCTTTATTGGTGAAGTTGGACTGACAGGTGAGCTAAGGTCTGTTTCCTCGATGAATTTCAGGATAAATGAGTGTAAAAAAATGGGGATTTCAAAGGTATATTTACCTGCGGATTATGATGATTCGGTAGAAGGGATAGAGATAGTTAAATTTAAGAAGGTTGATGAGTTTTTAAATTATATATTTTAGATAGGTATATAAATAGAGTAAAATTAGGAGGCGATAATGGGACTATTAGATGGTAAAAAAGCTGTTATATTTGGTGTGGCTAATAACAGGTCTATAGCGTATGCGATAGCTAAAAAATTTAAAGAGGAAGGTGCTGAGCTCGGATTTACTTTTGCGGGAGAGGCATTAAAAAAGCGTGTAATCCCAATATCTGAAGAGCTTGGTGGAAAATTTTGCGTGCAGTGTGATGTTACAAAGGATGAAGATATCAAAAATACATTTGATATTGTAAAAGAGCAATTTGGCAAAATCGATATTTTAATTCATTCTGTGGCGTATGCTCCGGCTGAAGAGTTGAAAGGTAAATTTGTAAATACTTCAAGAGAGGGTTTTAGAATAGCCCTTGATATCAGCGCTTATTCCCTTGTAGCTCTTTGCAAGGCTGCTGAAGATTTGTTTAGCAATGATGCAAGTGTAATTGCTATGACATATTACGGCTCTGAAAAAGTTGTTCAAAATTATAATGTAATGGGTGTGGCAAAGGCAGCATTAGAGGCATCAGTTAGATATCTGGCAAATGACTTGGGAGAAAAAGGTGTAAAAGTGAATGCAATCTCAGCAGGCCCAATTAAGACACTTGCTGCAAGCGGTGTTTCGGGACTTAAATCTATATTTACAACAGTGGCAGAAAGATCACCGCTCAGAAAAAATATTACTGCTGAGGATGTAGCCGGCACTGCAACTTACCTTGCGTCAAGTCTGTCAAACGGTGTAACTGGCGAAGTTATTTTTGTAGATTCAGGATACAATATTTTGGGGATTTAAATAGGCAGAATCTTCTGCCTATCTTTCCTCCAGGCCAATAAGATTTTCAGATTTGATAAATTCGAGTAAATCTCTTACACCCGCAAACGCCGACTCTCTATCTTTTGCCTCACATGCCAGAAACAATATTGAGTCATTCTTTTTAATTTTTCCTATTCTGTGTATAACAAACAGCTTGTTTAGGTTATACAACTCAAAAATCCTTTCTGATTCAGCTTTTAGCTTTTCAAGTGCGTTGCTATCTTTTATGTAAAGTTCAATTTCGTAGTAGTCTTTAACATATTTGCCAGGATATTTTGCTTTTCCATGATGGACTAAAATTGTTCCTGTAGAGTCATTCAAATTTGCATAAAAATTGTCGTATTCTCTTTTGAAATCAATATTCTCATCTGTTAAATGCACTTTTAAATTCATATTATTTCACCTTTAATTTTATAGTACCGTTTTCTATGGTTGCTTTAGCATTCCCGAATATCTCTTCTTCATTTTTAAATGAAACATTGCCTATTCTAAGCACAACATCTGGGTAAATGACGCTTTTTATTGATATAAACTCGACGTTATCTGAATTTGCAAACTCATAGTCTTCCTCATTTATTTTCAATTTTTCGTTAAGGGACATCTCAAGGTTTTCAAGTATTTTAAGTTTTTCTGTCAAAAGTTTATATTCGCTGTTCATAAGCAAATCCTCAATATCTCCATGTTTGATAATGAGTTTTTTCAGAATGTTTTTGACAGTAATAATACTGCTTGTTACTGTTTTAAGTTTACCAAGGAGTTCCTCTCTTTCCTCTTTTAGTCTATATTTGTCTAGTTTTTTTATCGTCAGATAGGTTCTCATGTATGGCTTTGTTCCAGCAATATTTATCATTATGCTTCTTTTAGCCATAATATTTGAGCCGTCAACCTGTCCAATCCCTTGATTACAGATGAATACTCTTCCGCAAGTAACAGTAGAGTTTCTTACATAATCCTTTACAACGACATTTTGTCCTGCAGATACTTTGCAGTCCTGGATAAATTCTGCTTCGATATCTTTAAAAGCCACTATTTCAGATTTTTCTTTCCCAAATACCCCTGACTTTATATAGACTGAACCTCTTTCAGATTCTATATGACATCCTTCAGCTACTCCAAATATCTTGATATTGCCACCTGCTTTTATAATGAAATCGGGCAAAACATCACCTTTGACAACAACGTCACCGTGATATTTTATATTTCCGGTAGAATAGTCTACATCCCCATGAATGATTATTATTTCTTTAATATTAATTTTGTTATTTCTGTATTCGATTATTCCATCTATTGTTGAAAGAAGTTTTAATCCGTCTGATGAAATGTAAGTATTTTTACCGGCAGGTAATCTGAAATCTTTACCTGGCTTTGCTTTGATAGGTTTTCCAAAGACATTCTGTCCGTCAATCCCATCAGTAAATGGTATTTTTATACACAGGATATCATTTTTTCTTACTTCCTGGTACACAGAAATATTTTTATAATCAGCCGTGTCATTTTCTACCACAGGCCTGAAAATATTATCTTTTTCAAAAAAGTATATAAAGTATGAATCTGCGCCATCAACAGGTTTGGTGGCTTTAGCAATTAGTATCGGCTTTTCAGCATCAATTTCTACTGCCTTTTCTATATTTTTTTGAATCAATCCATGCCTGATTCCGTTTTTTTTGATAATGAAAGATATTTCTTCCATTGACATAGGGATATTTTTTCTTTTTACAAAATATGCTTCTGTAGCATCTTTGTTTATTTCAATTTCTGCAACATTTAGGAGTGAATTTTCAATTTTTTTGAAAACTTCACCGATTTCTACTTCCTGCCCATTTGAATAAAAAATGGCATATTTTATTTTATCAGTATTGTAATTGAAAATATTTTGTTCAAGAAGCTTATTCTCTATTTCTTCAACGCTGACATTTGCATTTTTGGGGACAGTCATGTAAGTTTTGCCATCTTTTATTTTAAAGCTGTATGAGTTGCTTTTAATATTTTTTTCAGCATCAAAGTTTTTTAGTTCGAACAGTATGTCAGAAAAGCTCTGAAAACGCTCTCCGGGATTTTTGTTAAGACAGATTTTTATAATATTTATGATAGTTTTATTTACGTCTGCAAAACATGATGGATCAAAATATTCGATATTTTTTATTTTTTTGATATTGTCTTCAGAAACCTCTTCACCAAAAGGCGGGATTTCCACAAAAAGCGTGTACATAAGGCAGCCAAATTGGAATATATCCACCTGAAAAGGGTCATAGGTTTTCTTAAAGTATTCAGGGGGAAAGAAAAGAGGGGTGGTAGTTTCAATTGATAATTCACTGTAAATAGAGTTTTTTGTAATTACCCTCTTGAGCCCGCAATGGTCAATTTTTACATTAAGGTTTTCGGTCAGGTAGATTGAATCCAAAAGTATGTTGTTATGGTAAAATCCTATTTTGTGGCAAAAATCGAGTGCATCAGCAATATTTATGGAGATTCTGAGCTTATCTTTTGTGGAAAGCAACGAGATTTTTTTCAAATCAAGAGTAGCGTGCATATAGTCAATAAACTCGTGTACAGAAATAAGCTTATCGTGAACCTTCTGATAATCTATTGTGGTAAGTATGTTGTGGTGGATAAGCTGCCCTGAAAGCTTGGTGATATTGTCAAACCTTTTTTCTATATCTTCATCCACTTTATCGATAACTTTAATCAATACCTTACGGCCAAATTTCTTATCTTCCCCCTCATAACATTTTCCAGCAGGTGATAAACCTAAAAATTCACCGGTAATATATCTGTTTTCAAATTCCATGGTCCCTCTTAATAATTTTTAATATTGTATTATGAAATTACTTATGACGCAACAGGAGATTGTGTCAAGTTGGCATAAATATTGATAAGTATTTTACATGGAGGCCAACATGGGAATTTTTGACAATACTATGATAAAAGACCTGAGTGTAGCGCTTAATGTTTCATCCTTAAAAAATAAAGTAATTGCTGAAAATATAGCAAATGTTGATACACCTAACTATAAATCCAGGAATGTAAATTTTGAAAAGGCTATGCAGGAATATTATTCCGGTGGGCAAAAATTATCACTGAAAAAAACGGACGAAAAGCATTTTTCAGGTAACAAAGGGGAGAATAGCATCGTAAGTATTGATTTGCGAAACAGCCCTTCTTTAAGAAATGATGGCAACGATGTAAATATTGACCTTGAAATGTATGAGTTGTCAGCAAATGGTGTCTTGTACTCAGAATTGTCTCAGCTTACAGGCTATCAGTTTACAAAGCTGAAGACAGCAATTACAGGAAGATAGGGGTAGAGTATGAGTTTTTTTGATGTAATGAAATTGTCCGCAACAGGACTTTCTGCTCAGAGGATAAGAATTAATGTAATTTCTGCAAATCTTGCAAATGCAAACACCACCCGGAGCGAGAATGGAGAACCTTATAAAAGAAAAGATGTAATCTTTGAGCAGGTGATGGAAGGTGAACTTGCAGGTGGTGTAAGGGTACAGGATGTTGTAGAAGATGAAAAACCTTATATTGTCAAATTTGAACCTGGCCATCCGGACGCCGACGAAGAAGGGTATGTAAGATATCCAAATGTGAATCCAGTTGAAGAGATGGTAAATATCCTTGAAGCACAAAGAAGTTATGAGTCTAATCTAACTGTTTTAAATACTGCAAAACAGCTTGCCTTAAGAGCGCTGGAAATAGGCAGGGCTTAAGATTTGGCTTTTTGGTAAATTATAATTATTGTATTGTAAATAAGAATATTTTTGTTATAATTAAGCGAAGAGGTCGATATGGCTGAGATAAACAGAATAGATTTTTTGCTCCCCAATAAGCTTGATACGGACAAAAAGCCTGATGCAGCAAAAAGTGAAGGCAATGTAAATTTTGCCGATTTGCTTAAAAATGCCCTTAAGGATGTAAATGATGCCCAGCTTAATGCTGATGAGGCTGTAAAAAAAGTCCTGAATGGAGAAACACAGGATATACATGAGACGATGATTGCATTGCAAAAGGCCGATGTGTCGTTGAAACTGATGATGGAAGTAAGAAACAAATTGCTTGAAGCTTATCAGGAGATTATGAGGACGCAGGTATAATTATATGACTTTAAAGGATATTTATTCCCAGTTTATTGAAGTATTCAACAAGATGAATCTGATGCAGAAGGTTTCAATCATTGCAGCTTCAGCGGCTGTGGTGATTTCTGCCATTATTCTTGTAGTGTGGGCCAATAAACCGGTTTATAAAACTTTATATTATAATCTAAATCAGCAGGATGCTGCATCTGTAATCGAAAAATTAAAAGAGAAACAGATTCCTTACAGATTGAAAGATGATGGCAGGACAATCGAAGTGCCTCAAAATACAGTATACGAAACGAGAATCGAGCTTGCAAAGGAAGGAGTGCCAAAAGGTGGTGGTGCCGGTTTTGAACTTTTTGACAAAACAAGTTTCGGAATGACTGAATTTGTTCAGAATGTCAATTATCAGAGGGCACTGCAGGGTGAGCTTGCAAGGACTATCGCAAGCCTGAATGAGGTAAAAGAGGCAAGAGTGCACCTTACTATCCCAAAGGAAAGATTATTTATAAGTGAGGAGAGCGAAGCCAAGGCTGCAGTAATTTTAAATCTGACTGGCAGCATTGACAGAGGTCAGGTGAAAGCCATTGCTTCACTTGTGGCAGGTGCAGTTAAAGGACTTAAAATAGAAAATGTGCAGATTGTAGATACTCAAGGCAGACTTTTGAGCGATTTTCTGAGCGAGGACAATATAGGTGTTATACTGAGTCAGACTCAGCTGGAATATACCAAGAAAAGAGAAAGCTATATTAAAAATAAGGTTGCTTCCTTGTTGGAGAGAGTACTTGGTCCCAACAATGCAGTAGTCCAGGTCAGTCTTGAGATGGATTTTAACAGGGAAGAGATTACCAAAGAGGAGTTTGATCCTAACCCTGTGTTAAGATCTCAACAAACTACCGAAATATCCAGTACAAATACAAAAAACGTGCCGCAGGGTGTACCGGGGGTACAGTCAAATCTGGCTGAGCCAAATATTGCTGCCAATTCAGGCAATTCTGAATACAGCAAAACCGATGAAACACAAAATTTTGAAGTTGGAAAAACAATTACAAAACAGGTAAAAACACCTGGCGAAATTAAAAGATTGACCGTTGCGGTTGTGGTGAATGACAAAATTGTAATGGAAGAGGAAAACGGTAAAAAGGTACAAAAATATGTTCCAAGAAGTGCCGATGAAGTTGAGAGGATAAAAAATCTTGTGGCAAATGCTGTGGGGTTTGATGAAAACCGTGGTGATAAAATTGAAGTATCCAATGTATCCTTTGATACGTCTGCTTCAGTTACTGAGAGCTCGGTTTTAAAGAGGCAAGTTTATATAGATTATGGACTTAAAGCTGCGAAATATTTGTCTGCAATACTTGTTTTTCTGCTGTTCTACCTGCTTGTTTTTAAGAGAGTTATGAAAAAGCTCGGTGAAGTCAAGGAAACAAGGTATGGTACACTTGCTGCTGTTGGTGGCGCAGGTGGAGGTAAGGGGGAGATGGTTGATTTGCTTGCCGGTGAAGATATAAAATTTCCAAAGACCCTTGAAGAGCTTGAAAAGGAGATAGAATCTGAGCTTGATGAAAGTGTTCCTATGGATGTGGACTCAGTTAAAGCAAAAGTAATGCTTAAAAAAATCGAAGAATCCGCAAATGAAGACCCGGAGATGATAGCAAACCTTATAAAGGCCTGGATAAAAGAAGGTGGTTCATAATATGGCAGACGTTTCAAATTTAACAGGAATAAAAAAGGCTGCAATGCTCCTTATAACGTTGGGGGAAGAATTGTCTTCAAAGATACTGGGAGCGCTTGATGATGACGAAGTACAGGATATCTCAAGAGAGATTGCCCTTACCAAGATGGTTGACCCTGATACTATGGAAGCGGTTGTTGAAGAATTTTATAATATGCTGCTTGCAAAAAAGTTTATCAGTAAAGGTGGTCTTGATTATGCCAAGAGTGTGTTGACAAAATCTCTGGGGCCTGAAAGAGCAAGAAAAATTATTGACAGACTGACCAAATTGCTGGAACAATCATCGGGTTTTGAATTTCTGACCAAAATCGAACCAAAACAGCTGGCAAAATTTATTCAAAACGAACATCCCCAGACAATTGCACTTATTCTCGCACATCTTGACCCGAGCCAGGCAGCTGAATCTCTTGCTGAATTACCGGAAGATTTAAAGGCGGAAGTTGCAATAAGAATCGCAAATTTACAGGATATTTCCCCTTCTGTTGTAAAAACCCTTTCCAAAGTGTTGGAAGAGAGGTTTGAGTCTATCAGCTCATATAATGTTGAAGTTGGTGGAGTAAAATCTGTTGCAGAAATTTTTAACAGAATGGACAGGACCACAAGCAAACAGACCCTTGAAAGGCTTGAAAAGGATGCGCCTGAGCTTGTGGCAAGTATTAGAGATATGATGTTTGTTTTCGATGATATAAAGAGACTTGGACAGCAGGCTATCCAGGAGATTTTGAAAAGAGCGGACAAAAATACTCTTACCCTTGCATTAAAAGGTGCTGATGATGAGCTTAAAAGCAGATTCTATGAATGTATGTCAAAGAGGGCTGTAGAAACTATGAAGGAAGAGATGGATTACATGGGCCCTGTAAAACTGAAAGATGTTGAAAAAGCACAGCACGAGATTGTAGAAATCGTAAGGGAGCTTGACGAAGAGGGGGTAATCAGTATTTCTGGTGGCGACGAAGAGCAATATGTGTAGGGATAGCCTATGCCTAAAAAGATAATAAAATTTTCAAATGCAAGAAATATTCAAAGCTACTCTTTCAAAACATTCTCTTCGACTGAAAAAGGTGTAAAGAGCTTCCTGTTTAAAGATTTTGCAACATCAGAAGGGCAAAAAGAGCCGGCTAAAGATGATAATCCAAAAACAGACTCAAAACCTCTTATAGATGAAAAGATATTGAAAGAAGCTGAAAAGTCAGCTTTTGACAGAGGTTTTAAAGAGGGGTTTGATAAAGGTAAAGCGGAAGGTATTGCTCAGCAAAAGAGCAAATATGAAGCAGATAAAAAAGACTATATGTCTATGTTAAGTGAAAATCTGAAAAAAGTCGTAGCTGAAATTTCGGAAATCAGAAAGGGGATTGAGGAGTTGGATGAGAATCTTCCGGGGCTTATAATCGGTTTTGTGACGGAAATTATAGGTACCGAGAGAAGGATTAATGATAAACTTATTGAAAGTGTTGTAAAAAATATACTCTCACAGCTAAAGGAATATTCAGACATTACCTTTATTGTTTCTCCTGAGGATAAGGATATTGTTGAGGGTATGAATCTGGGGTATGATATCGAAACTGATCCGACTGTAGTCAGAGGCGGTTTAAAGGTTAAAACCAATATAGGTATGATTGATTTTTCAATAGACACTCTCGTTAAAGAGTTTAAAGAGCGAATAAATGAAGAATTTAAGGGTTCTTAAAAAGGTTAACACCAGAATTACACCTTCACTTCAAGGGAAAGTTACAAAAATAGTGGGACTTACGATAGAAGCTGACGGTCCTCTTCTTGGTATTGGCACCAGATGTGAAATAACAAACATGACAGGTTATAAGGTATTGGCGGAGATTGTGGGTTTTAAGGATGACAGGATAATCCTTATGCCTTACGGAGAAAGTGAAGGGATTGCCCCTGGTAGCATTGTAAAAAATGTGGCCTATGGGAATGTGGTTAAAGTTTCTGAAAACCTTCTTGGCAGGGTTTTAGATGGACTTGGAAATCCCATAGATTCAAAAGGGGACATAAAGGATTATTCTCTTGTGCCAGTTTACTCAGAGCCGCCAAAACCGATGGAAAGGGAAATAATAAAAAATGCTATTGATACAGGGATAAAAGCAATAGATTCACTTATAACTGTTGGAAAAGGACAAAGGGTTGGTATTTTTGCAGGAAGTGGTGTCGGGAAAAGTGTACTGTTGGGTATGATTGCTCGAAATACCATGGCAGAGGTAAATGTCATTGCGCTCATAGGTGAACGAGGAAGAGAGGTAAGAGAATTTATAGAAAGAGATTTGGGTGAAGAGGGGTTAAAGAGAAGTGTTGTGGTGGTTGCAACGAGTGATCAATCACCATTGGTTAGAAAATTGGGTGCATTTGTGGCAACTGCTATAGCTGAATTTTTCAGGAAACAAGGTAAAAACGTAATGTTTATGATGGATTCTGTAACAAGGTTTGCCATGGCGCAAAGGGAGATAGGCTTGACTGTGGGGGAGCCCCCTACATCAAAAGGATATACACCTTCTGTTTTTGCTCTTTTACCAAAGCTCCTTGAAAGGGCAGGTACAAAAAAGGGGGAAGGCACAATAACCGGACTTTATACCGTTTTGGTGGAAGGGGATGATATGAATGATCCAATTGCTGATTCGGTAAGGTCTATAATCGATGGGCATATTGTTCTTGATCGCAGACTTGCTGCCAAAAATCATTTTCCTGCAATAGATGTGCTTTCCAGTGCAAGCAGGCTCATGAAAGAGATTGTAGATGAGGAAACATTTGAAACAGCAGGTAAAATCAGAGATCTGATTGCTTCCTATAACGAAGCTGAAGATTTGATAAATATAGGTGCATATGTAAAAGGCTCAAACAAAAGAATAGATGAAGCTATTGCAAAGATTGATAAGATAAACCAATTTTTAAGACAAAAGATTGATGAAAAGTGGAACCTGATGGATTCAGTAAAAAAAATAAGAGAGATAGCAATAAGTTGATATGAAGAAAGATTTTAAATTACAGAAGGTGCTGGAGTTTAGAGAGAGAAAGTTAGAAATAGAGAAGAAGAAATTGACTGAACTGCAAAACAAATTGAAAGAGATTAATTATAATATTGAGAAAACAGTTGCCGATATAAATAAAAATAGGCAGGAGCTTTCCGGAAAGAGTAGTGGTGCCGATTTTAAATTTGTCAGAATGTACGAGTTATATATAGAAAAACTTGAAAGTGAACTTGTTTCTTTTAAAGAGTTGAAAAAAAAGATTGAAGCTGATATTGAACTTCAGAAAAAAAATGTGGTTAATGCTATGAACGATGTTAAAGTAATTGAGAAGCTTAAAGAGAAACATGTGAAAAATTATATAATGTATTTGAACAAGGAAGAGATGAAGATGATAGATGAACTTGTTGTTACGAGGTTTAATAATGAAAATTTTTAATATTGTTGCATGTTTTTTGATTGTTTTTTATTGTGTTGCTGGTGCTGAGAATTTAAGCTTTGACGAGCTTAAAGCTATTGGTGATAATCTTAAACAGAAAGAAGAAATTTTAAATAAAAAAGAGCGGGAGCTTGCAGAGAAAGAGAAAAATTTGTCAAACCTTGAACAGGAGCTTTTAAAAAAGGAGAAAGAACTGAACGAGATAAGGCAAAAGTTGGAGACTCTCTACGAAAAGATAAAAGTAACAGAAGATGAAAATCTTGATAAATTGGCAAAAGTTTACGGCTCTACTAAGGCAAAATCTGCAGCAAGTGTAATTGCAAAAATGGAGCTTGATAAGGCTGTTAGCCTTTTTCAAAAGATGAATCCCATGGCTGCCGGAAAAATAATGTCAGAGCTTGCCAAAGTTGACCCGGAATTTGCTTCAAAGATAAGTGAGAGACTTACGCCCACAAAAGATAAGCTGAAATAGATGATAAAATCCGAGATTCCACATTTCACAAAATACTTTTCTGTAAAGACTATGGAGTGTTTGTTTGATGATGGTTTTTTAAAACTGTATAACCTTTCCATGTGTTACAATATTCCTGTTATTGAGCCTGAAGTAGGTTTATATCTAAAATCCCTTGTATCCTCATTACGGCCAGAAAATATTCTTGAAATTGGCTGCGGTGCTGGTGCTTCAACTTACCTTTTGAATTATGATAAAAATGTAAATATTGATGCGGTAGATTCAAATCTCATAAGGATAAACCTTGCCAGAGAAAAATTTGGCGATTGCAGGAATATAAACTTTTACCATGACTTGGCAGAAAATTTTATCAGGAAAACGGATAAAAAATATGATTTTATATTTGTGGATTCCATAAAAAAGGATTACGGCAAGATATGGTATTGTCTTAAAAATATATTATCTCAAAGGGCTACAGTTGTATTTGACGATTTTATGTTGTATGGATATCTTTTTCATGAAGAATGTGAGATACCATACAAATATCTTGCGGGTGTCAGAGAGTTGAAAGAATTTTACAATGAGATTAAACAGCGGGTAAAAACATATACCTTGCTGCCTTTTGGAAATGGGGTAATGGTGATTAATTATGAAGTATGAACTATTGAGTCCGGCTGGAAATTTTGAAAAATTGGTTTCTGCCGTAAGTTTTGGTTGTGATGCAGTTTATTTGTCAGGTCAGGATTTCAGTCTCAGGGCAAAATCCGGCAATTTTAATAATGACGATTTAAAAAAGGCTCTGGATTTTTTGCACGAAAATGGCAAGAAAGGATATGTTACCGTTAATATCTATGCAAGAAATTATGATTTCAAAACCCTTCCGGAATATCTTGAATATATTGAAGAGATAAAGGCAGATGCCCTGATCGTAAGCGACCCGGGGGTGTTTAAACTTGCAAAGGATATAGGTATCAGTATCCCAATTCATATAAGCACTCAAGCCAATACCACAAATTATATGTCTGTAAAATTCTGGGAAGATATGGGTGCAAGCCGTGTGATTCTTGCCAGAGAGCTTTCAAAAGAAGAAATTGCTTATATATGTAAAAATACATCCCTTGAAATCGAAGTATTTGTTCATGGAGCGATGTGCATTTCACATTCCGGAAGGTGTGTGCTAAGCAATTATATGACAAACCGAGACGCAAACCGTGGAGAGTGTACTCACCCATGCAGGTGGAATTATTACCTTATGGAAGAAACAAGGCCGGGTGAGTATTTTCAGATATTTGAGGATGAAAGGGGAAGTTATATATATAATTCAAAAGACCTCTGTTTGCTTGAACATCTTGATGAATTGATGGATATGGGGGTTAGAAGTTTTAAAATTGAAGGGCGTATGAAGAGTTCAATGTATGTTTCTGTAGTGACGGGTGTTTACAGAAAGGCAATTGATGAGATTGTCAAACAAGGTAAAATTTCTGATAAACAGAGACTTTTTGATCTTTTGGTATCGGTAAGCAACAGGCACTTTACCACTGCATTTTTTAATGGCAACCCTGACAGCAGTTCGATGAATTATGCAACTTCATCCTATGTGAGAAACACAGACTATCTGGGAATCGTAGAAAACATTTCTGGCGAGGATATTATTTTCCAGTGCAAAGGGAAGATTGAAAGTGGAGAAGTTTTGAGTATTTTAAATACCGATTTGTCAGAAAAGCAGGTATATGCAGATATTTTTGATATAGATGGGAGCAAGGTAGATTTTACAAAACCCAATAATAGTTATATCCTTAAAACCGATACAAAAATTGACAAAGGTGCAATTATCAGAAGGTACTTATGACAAAAAATGAATACCTCGAGCTTGTAGAAAAGCTGAATTATCATAATTATCGCTACTATGTACTTAATGATCCGGTAATAAGCGATTATGAATATGACATGCTCCTGAAACAACTTATAAATACTGAAAAGGAGCATCCGGATTGGAAGGTGGAATATTCCCCTTCTATTAAAATAGGCAATGATATTGTCGATAACATACCAACGGTAAAACATGAATATAGAATGTACTCCCTTGATAATGTGTACAATCTGGCTGAATTGGAGAATTTTGTTGTAAGAATTTTTAAAGAAACGGGTTTAAAAGATATTTTTTTTACAGTTGAGCCAAAAATTGATGGTGTTGCTATCTCCGTCATATACGAAAATGGAAGACTTGTCCAGGCGTTGACCAGGGGGGATGGTGAGTACGGTGAAGATGTAACCCACAATATTAAAACAGTTCGTTCATTGCCCTTAAAAATTGAAGAAAAGAAAAAAATTGTTCTTCAAGGTGAAGTATTTCTTTCAAAAAAGGTTTTTGAAGAGATAAACAGCAAAAGATTGCAGGAGGGGCTTAACCTCTTTGCAAATCCGAGGAATGCTGCTGCAGGGACACTAAAGGTTTTGAATTCCGAAGTTGCAAGGCAAAGAAAACTTGATATTCTTTTTTATGCTATTGCAAGTGATACGGGTCTTAAAAGCCATTTTGAAAATCTGAAATATATTGAAAAACTTGGGTTTAAAGTAAGCCAGCTTAGCAGAAAAGTAGACGCAAATAATATAATGGTTGCCATAAAAGATATTGAAGAGAAAAGAGAAAGTCTTGAGTATGAGATTGACGGGTGCGTCATAAAGGTTGATGACCTTGATATAAGAAACAGATTGGGTTTTACTGCAAAATATCCGAAATGGGCTGTTGCATATAAATTCCCACCTATGCAGATGACAACTGTTGTAAAAGACGTTATTTTTCAGGTTGGAAGGACAGGGAGGGTAACCCCTGTTGCAATATTAGAGCCTGTGGTTATTTCAGGGTCAACAGTTTCAAGAGCTACTTTGCACAACTTTGATGAAATAAAAAGACTTGATGTGAAAATCGGTGATACTGTTTTTGTGGAAAAAAGCGGTGAGATTATTCCGAAAATTGTTAAGGTTGTATCTGAGAAAAGAGGCGATGTAAAAGAGATAGTAAGTCCTGAATTTTGTCCTGTGTGCCAGGAGAGGCTTTACAGGGATGAAGAGGATGTTTCTGCCTGGTGTTTAAATATAGATTGTCCGGCGCGCATTAAATCTTCCATTTTACACTTTGCATCAAGAGATGCCCTGGATATAAAAGGACTTGGCGAAAAAGTTGCTGAGCAGCTTGTTGATAAAAAGATTGTCGAGTCTATCGCGGATATATATGAACTGGATGAAAATAAACTGCTTAATCTTGAAGGATTTAAAGATAAGTCTGTTAATAATCTTTTAAAGGCGATTGAAAATTCCAAAGAAAAACCTTTTGACAGAGTACTATACGGTCTTGGGATATTGCATGTAGGTAAGAAGACCTCTGAAGTTTTGGCAAATGAGTTTGGGAGCATAGAAAAAATTATGGGAGCATCTGTAGAAAAGTTGATGTTTGTAAAAGATATAGGTGAAGTGGTTGCAAATTCAATCTACAATACATGCCGTAACAAAAGATTTTTAGGTGTGGTTGAAAAGTTAAAAGCCCATGGTTTGAAGTTTTCCCTTGATGAATCCAGTGCAAAGAGTAAAATTAATGGTAAATTAAACGGAAAAAATTTCCTTGTTACAGGTAAACTTTCAGTAAGTAGAAAGGAGATTGAGAACTTGATAAAAGAAAATGGTGGAAATATACTGTCTACAGTCAGCAAAAATCTTGACTATCTGATTGTGGGGGAAGATCCGGGGAGCAAGCTTGATAAGGCCAAGAAACTTAATATCAATATAATTGATGAAAAAGAATTTATAGAGATGATTAAATGAATTTTGAACTAATAAGTGATGGGGATGCAAAAGCCTCAAAAAAGATATACATATTGTCGGATGGGACAGGTCAAAGTGCTATAAATATTTTAAGGGCTTGTCTCATACAGTTTGATGATTCTCAGGTAAGGGTGAGTGTTTATTCCAAGATGGATTCTGAAGAAAAGATAAGAAATATTCTGAGCAAGGTTTCAAGAGAAGATTGTTTTGTGGCATTTACAATGGCTAAAAAAAGTCTCAGGCAAACGGTTCATGAAATCTGCCATACAAATGGGATTTCACATCATGATATTTTGGGACCACCCGTTGATAAGTTGCAAAAATTTCTCAAAAAAGTGCCAAAGGAAAATCCAAACCTTTTAAGAAGGGTGGATTCAAAATATTTCAAGCGTATTGAAGCTGTTGAGTTTTGTATAAGTCATGATGATGGCAAATCATTGAAGGGGATTCACGAGGCAGATATAGTTTTGCTTGGGCTTTCAAGGACATCCAAAACTCCTACATCGTTTTTTTTAGGTCAGCAGGGATATAAAGTAATTAATATTCCGATTGTTCCGGAAGTTGATTTGCCAAAAGAAGTGTTTGAAGTAGACCAAAATAAGGTTGTTTGTTTGATAATGGAGCCTGAAGTGTTGCAAAAAGTGAGGCTTGCAAGATTAAAGCATTACAAGACTACCAGCAGATATACAGATTTGAGAAAAATATTTGAGGAAGTAGAGATGGTCTATGACCTTGTTGCAAGGAATAGAAACTGGCATGTTGTAGATACTACCAACAAGTCTGTAGAGGAAACTGCAAGAGAAATTATTATCAAAGTATATGGTCGTGAGCTTGAGATTTGATAATTCATCAATTTTTCATATGAAATGTTTTTATAAATTGGCAAAAGCAGGACAAAAAAACTTGACAATGAATTTTGTAGAGTTTAAAAGGGGTGTATCTGAAGGTCTTCAAATCCAATTTTGAAAAATGAAGGAAACCTTACAAAATTTTTATGCCTGATAAAAGATATATTCAAGGAAGAGGTGTTTGTTGTGAATTTATCCGATTTAAAAGTTTGCTCTATTGAAGAGCTTGTTGAGATTGCTGAAAAAACAGGGGTAGAGAATCCACAGGGGTTGTTGAAGCAGGAATTGATTTTTGAGATTCTGAAAGCTACAAGTGCCAATAATGGTCAAATCTATGGACAGGGTGTACTTGAGATTTTACCTGATGGCTTTGGTTTTCTAAGGTCAACTGGCTACAATTATCTGCCTGGTCCGGATGATATTTATGTTTCACCTGCTCAGATAAGAAAGTTTGGACTGAGAAATGGTGATACCATAGAAGGTGAGATAAGACCTCCTAAAGATAATGAAAAGTATTTTGCCCTGTTGAAGGTTGAAAAAATTAATTTTAACGAGCCTAACCGTCAAAGAGGATTATTCGAAAATCTTACCCCGCTTTTTCCTGAGGAAAGGCTTAATCTGGAAGCATTCCCCACCAAATATGATACAAGAATTATAAACATGATTTCCCCCATAGGTAAGGGGCAGCGTGGTCTTATTGTGGCTCCACCCAAGACAGGAAAAACAATGCTCTTAAAATCAGTTGCCAACAGTATTACCAAAAATCACCCTGAAGTGTATATGATAATTTTGCTTATCGACGAGCGACCCGAAGAAGTTACCGACATGAAGAGGTCTGTTGATGCTGAGGTAATAAGCTCTACTTTTGATGAGCCTGCATACAGGCATGTCCAGGTATCTGAAATGGTTTTAAACAAAGCAAAAAGGCTTGTGGAAACAGGGCGTGATGTGTGTATTCTTCTTGACAGTATTACAAGACTTGCAAGAGCCTATAACTCAATTGAACCACCAAGCGGGAAGGTGCTTTCAGGCGGTGTTGACTCAAATGCGCTGCATAAACCAAAAAGGTTTTTCGGTGCAGCAAGAAATATTGAAGAGGGTGGGAGTCTTACCATAATTGCAACTGCGCTTATTGATACCGGCTCAAGGATGGATGAGGTTATTTTTGAAGAATTTAAAGGTACAGGCAATATGGAGCTTCATCTTGACAGAAGACTTGTTGAAAGAAGGGTTTTCCCTGCCATTGATATCAATAAATCAGGTACAAGGAGAGAAGAGCTTTTGCTGGATAAAGATGAAATCAATAAGGTATGGATATTGAGAAGATTTTTGAGCAATATGAACTCAGTTGATGCAATGGAATTTTTGCTTGAGAAAATCAAGGGCACAAAAACCAACAAGGAATTTTTGGAGTCGATGAATAAGTAGAAAATTTATAAATTTTCTTGATAAATTAAATTAAGTGTGATAGTAGGGAAACCTTGTTTAGATTTTTGAAGAAGGAGAGTATTATGAAAAAAGGGATTCATCCTGAATACAAAGAAGTTATTTTCAAGTGTGCTTGTGGTAACGAAATAGTTACAAAGTCTACTTCAAAAAGGGATAGTATTGCTATCTGCTCAGCTTGCCACCCTTTCTTTACCGGTAAGCAAAAATTTGTTGATGCTGCTGGTAGAGTAGAAAAATTTATGAAAAAATACGGTGATAGCACCGGTAAGAAAACTAAGTAGTATCTGGAATTAAATTGGCTAAAGCAGTTGATGTAAAGGTATGCCTTTTGAGGCATACCTATGATCCTGAAAATCTTGCAGCGTTGGCGGCCAAGCTCTGTTATACAGATTCGGATATTCAGGGGCTAAATGAAAAGCTGTCAAGGGTCGATGTTGAATCGTTTATTGAAAAAATTGTTAGAATCGGTCACCATTCAGTTTTGGAACATGTTAGTTTTTCCTTCGGTGTTGAGGGTGTTTCAAGGGCGTTGACACATCAACTTGTCAGGCACAGACTCGCAAGTTATTCTCAAAAATCTCAGCGATATGTCAAACATACAGAGGGGTTTGACTATATAATTCCTGAAAGTGTCAGTGCACACAATATGGGTGAAAAATTTGAAAAGCTCATGAAAGAGATATCAAACCTGTATGCTGAAATGATAAATGCTGGTATACCCGGGGAAGATGCAAGATATATTTTGCCAAATGCTTGTGAAACAAAAATAATTATTACGATGAATGCCAGGGAGCTTTTACATTTTTTCAGAATAAGATGTTGTAACAGGGCTCAGTGGGAAATCAGAAAAATGGCTGAGATGATGCTTGAAGAATGTTTAAAAGTAGCACCTTCAATTTTTTCAAAGGCCGGTCCGGGATGTGTTTTTGGGCCATGTCCTGAAAATGAATTTACCTGTGGGAAGGCTCAGGAAGTCAGGGAAAGGTACAAAAAATTTCTTAAAGAGAGCGGAAGACTTAATTAGCTCTTAAATCTTAGGTGAAAATATGGGAAAATGTGTTGATATAGGCGGTCAGGCTGTCATCGAGGGTGTAATGATGAGGGCGCCTGAAAGCTTTGTGATAGCTGTAAGGAGAGAAGACAATAAAATTGTTGTAAAAAAGGACCGGGTAAAGATAGATAGTAACAGGATATTCAAAAAACCTTTTATAAGAGGACTTATCGGTCTTTACAATGCTCTTGTTCTTGGAATCAAGGCACTAAATTTCAGTGCTTATCATGCTATGGGCGAAGGGAGCGAGAAGGTAACGAAAAAAGAGATATTTATTGCTATGTTTCTTGGGCTTGGACTTGGCGTGGCACTATTTGTTTTTCTGCCACTTCTTATTACAGACCTTTTGAAATATATTTTTCCTCTAATAAAAGATTCTTTTCTTGTTTTTAACGCTGTTGACGGAGTTATAAGGGTAGTATTCTTCATTTTATATATATATGCTATTTCTTTCATGAAGGATATAAAAAGGGTTTTTGAGTACCACGGAGCGGAGCACAAAGCTATATATACATATGAAAACGGGCTCCCACTTACAGTTGAAAATGCCAGGAGGATGAGCAGGCTTCATCCAAGATGCGGAACAAGCTTTTTGCTTATTGTAATGATTGTAAGTATATTTATTTTTTCACTTATTCCCAAAGATTCGCATTTTCTTATAAAATTTGGTTCAAGAATAGTGCTGTTGCCTGTAATTGCAGGAGTTTCTTATGAAGTACTTAAGTTAAGCAGCAGGTTTAAAGATAACTTTATAGTGAATATGCTTATAAAACCAGGGTTGTGGTTGCAGAAAATTACCACAAGAGAGCCTGATGATTTGCAGCTTGAAGTTGCCCTGGTGTCAATAAAAGAGGCGTTGGGTGAGAACAAGGAAATTAATGAGGAGCTGATATATGTTTAGCAAGCTTGATGAGATAGTTGTAAAGTATGAAGAAATAACAAATAAAATAAGTGACCCTGCCATAATTTCAGATCAGGAAAAATATCAGAAGCTTGCAAAAGAGTTATCGGAGATGAAACCGATTGTTGATAAATATGGAGAATATAAGGCTGTTTTGACAATTATTGAAGAGGCAAAATCAATTCTTAAAGAATCTGATGATAAAGAGCTTATAGAGATGGCTGAGATGGATATTGAAGAAAATAGGGAGAAGCTTGAAAGCTTGACAGAGGAGCTAAAGCTATTACTGCTTCCCAAAGATCCGTATGATGAAAAAAATATTTATTTGGAAATAAGGGCTGGAACAGGTGGAGACGAAGCATCTCTTTTTGCCGGTGATCTTCTTCGGATGTACACAAGATATGCTGAAACCAAAAGGTGGAAAACAGAGATTGTTGATTTCAATGAAACCGGAGTTGGTGGCTACAAGGAAGTTGTTGTCTTGATAAAGGGGCATGGGGCTTACAGCAGACTCAAGTATGAGGCTGGCGGTCACAGAGTGCAGAGGATTCCTACTACAGAATCAGGAGGAAGAATCCATACTTCTGCCTGTACTGTTGCTGTTCTTCCTGAAGCTGAAGATGTGGACATTGATATAAATCCTTCGGACTTAAGGATTGATGTGTATAGAAGCAGCGGTGCGGGTGGTCAGCACGTTAATACTACGGATTCGGCAGTGAGGATCACGCATGAGCCTACAGGAATAGTTGTGACCTGTCAGGATGAGCGAAGCCAGATAAAAAACAGGGAGAAGGCGATGAAGCTTTTAAAGGCCAAACTCCTTGAAATGGAAATTAGAAAGCAGGCTGAAGAGGTGGCTGAAAGCAGGAAGCTGCAGGTTGGTTCAGGTGACAGAAGTGAAAGGATCAGAACTTACAATTTTCCGCAGAATAGAGTAACAGACCATAGGATAAATCTTACACTGTATAGTCTTGACAGATTTCTTGAAGGTGAGCTTGATGAGATGATAGATGCGCTTATTACCTTTGATCAAACAGAAAGGTTAAAACAGGCCGGCATTTAGGGAAAATGTCGCTTAATATAAGAAAAGGCCTGAGTCTTAGTATCGGAGAACTTTTTTTATATATTCAATCCAATATACCTCATCTTTCAAAGGCAGCTTCAATTGATTTGCTTTCATTTCTGGTAAATGTTGAGAGAAAATCGGTACTTGCAAAATTAAAAGAGCCTATTCTTATAGATGAAAGGGCGATAAACAGTATTGAGCTTGTAAAGAAAGGTTACCCTGTATCTTACTTGAGGAAAAATCACGAATTTTTTGGATATGAATTTTATGTAGACGAAAATGTCCTGATACCAAGGGTTGAGACAGAAGTGCTTGTAGAAGAGGTCTTGAAAAATGTTCATAAAGACAAAGAGTATAAGATACTTGATATTTGTACCGGCTCAGGCTGCATTTTGATTTCACTTTTGAAAAATCTTCCAAACTCTTTTGGAGTAGGTATAGATATCGACTTTAAAGCTCTGAAAATTGCCAGATTGAATATAGAAAAGCATTCACTTGAAAACAGAGGATTTTTAGTCAATACGGATGCCTTTTATATAGATAAATGCTTTAACACCAGGTTTGATATTATTACAATGAATCCACCCTATGTCAGCCGCAACAGCAATTATAGCAGCTTTATAAAGTATGAGCCGGAGATTGCTTTATTTACCGGTGATGATGACCTTATTTTTTACAAAAAAATGTTGTTTATATTGGATAAATTATGTAAAAGAGATGGGTTAATTTTTTTTGAGATTGGATTTGACCAGTCTGAAAGACTTAAATTGGTGTACAAAGATAAAAATGTTAGATTTGTTGAAGATTATTTTGGAAATAAAAGGGTAATGGTTTGGAAAAATTAGTTATAAACGGTGGCAATAAACTTTTTGGTGAAGTCAGAATAAGCGGGGCAAAAAATTCCGCTTTGCCGATACTCTCTGCAGTGCTTCTTGCCGAAGGGGAGTATTTGATAAAGAATGTTCCCCAATTAAGAGATATTTCAACAATGTTTAAGGTTCTTGATTCTCTTGGTGTTACTGCCAAACAGATTGATAACGATGTGACGGTTATAAATACTGAAAACCCTGAGCTTTTTACCGCAGATTATGAGTTGGTAAGGACTATGAGAGCGAGTGTCCTTGTGCTTGGGCCTCTTCTTGCAAAAAGGAGTGCTGCCAAAGTTTCTTTGCCAGGTGGTTGTGCTATTGGAGAAAGACCTGTTGATCTTCATATCAAGGCTCTTGCGCAGATGGGTGCTGAGATTGATGTTGAGCATGGTTACATAAATGCACAGTGTAAAAAATTAAAAGGGGCAGAGATAGTTTTTGATATTGTAACAGTTACAGGTACTGAAAATATAATGATGGCCGCCTGCCTTGCAGATGGGAAAACTGTCATCAAAAATGCAGCTCAAGAGCCGGAAATCGTTGATTTGGCGAGATTTCTAAAAAAAATGGGTGCAGAAATAAAAGGCGAAGGCACAAAGACTATAGAGATAACAGGTGTTAAAAGTCTTAATCCTGCCAATTATACAGTTATGCCAGACAGAATAGAAGCCGGGACATTTTTGGCAGCGGTCGCTGCTGCGGGTGGAAACATAACTATAAAAGATTCACCCGTATGGGCAATGAACTCTGTCATTGAAAAGTTTAAAGAGATTGGGCTTGATATGGATATAACTGATAATACCATTGTTGCAAGAATGGAGCAAAAGCCAAAGGCTGTAGATATTACTACTCTGCCTTATCCGGGATTTCCAACCGACATGCAGGCGCAATTTATGGCCGTAATGGCTTTGTCTGAAGGTCTTTCTGTTATCACTGAAAATATATTTGAAAACAGATTTATGCATGTTGCTGAGCTAAAGAGAATGGGGGCTGATATAAAGCTGAAAGACAGATCAGCAATTGTGAAAGGTGGCAATAAGCTGACAGGTGCTCATGTAATGGCTTCTGATTTAAGAGCAAGTGCTTCTCTTGTAGTTGCCGCACTTGCTGCCGATGGTGAGTCTCAGGTGCACAGAATTTATCACCTTGACAGAGGTTATGAAAAATTTGATGAAAAGCTTAAGTTTCTTGGGGCTGACATAAAAAGGGAAAAGGAATAAAATTTATGCAGGATTATATTACCATTGCACTCCCTAAAGGGAGGCTTGCAGAAGAGACCTTATCTTTGCTTGAGAGACTTGATATTGTTGAAAAAGGCTGCATAGATTTTAATTCGCGAAGACTCATATTTGAAGATTCAAAGAATAAGATAAAATTTATTTTGATAAGGAATATGGATGTAACTACATATGTTGAATATGGCGCTTGCGACCTCGGAGTGGTAGGGAAAGATATAATTCTTGAAACCAAAGCTGATATATATGAACTTCTTGATTTTGGATTTGGATATTGCAGGATGTGCGTGGCTGCTCCAAACGATTTTGAAGGGGATTATTTTCACGATATGAGGGTGGCTACAAAATTTGTTAATATTGCAAAAAACTATTTTCAGTCCAAAGGTATCTTTATAGAAGTAATAAAACTTTATGGCTCTATTGAAATTGCACCACTGTTGAGCCTCTCTGACTTTATTGTTGACCTTGTTTCCACGGGTGAGACGTTGAAGAAAAACGGTCTAAAGGAGATTGAAACTATAATGCATTCCACTGCAAGGCTTATAGCAAACAAAAGCCTGCTTAAATATAAACATTCAAGGTTAAAGTCTATAATAAAAATACTGGAAGAGAATCTATGAAAAAAGTATTGATTACATTAATGTTATTTTTGTGTGGCACAGTTTTTTCGGCTACAATCGATCTGGTAAAAATTTCCGGTAACAAAAGGGTGCCTGATTCAAAAATACTGCAATATACTGTTAAGCAGGGGAGTGAGTTTGATCTGGAACAGATTGATAAATCAATAAGAAATCTGTATCAGACGGGGCTTTTTCTGAATGTAAGCGCGGATCTTGAAATTGAGGACTCCATGGTAGTACTTGTCTACAATGTTTCTGAAAAGCCCTTTATAAATAAAATATATTTTGAAGGTAATGACGAAATTAGCGAGGAATCCTTAAGAGAAAAACTTACAATTAATGAAGGGGAAGTTTTCGATAAAGGGAAAATCGAATCTACTATAAAAGAACTTCGGGCAAAATATCAGGATGAAAATTTTTTTAATGTTAAAATCACTTATGATATTGAAGAAAGGGAAAACAACAGTGTTGACCTTATTTTCAGTATTGATGAAGGCAAAGAAGCAAAAGTGTACAGGATTGAAATACTTGGCAATGAGTTTTATTCGGATAAGAAGATAAAAAAGACTATGGAAACAGATGAAAAAGGGTTTTTCTCATGGCTTACGGGGAGTGGTAAGCTTGTAAGTGATGAGATTGCTCTTGACAGAGAAAGAATAAGGGCACTTTACTTGAATAGCGGGTTTATGAGGGTGCAGGTTTCTGAACCGGAAAT
>JAIHAR010000052.1 GCA_020054865.1 Deferribacteraceae bacterium | reverse complement strand
CTTTTTAAAAATGTTTCAATCATTTTATGAAGGAGGACTTCACATCTGTATATGGCCCAGAATACAGTGTATATAAAGAGGGAATTAATTAAGTGGGCTACTAAGCTTCTTGCATTTGGTGGAAGATAAATGTTTGAAAATGCAACAAAGAAGCCGAATATGACAATGGCAAATTTTAAAGGCTTTTCTATTGCTGTTAAAAGTTCATCATCAAATTCAGATTTGGTTTTGCCGGCAAGCTTCTTTAAAGTCCCCAGAATTATTTTTGCAAGTACTTGTTTAAGTAAAAAAAAGATAAAAATAATGGCAAAGAAAATGAGTAGATTTTTTAATTTGATATTTAAAATGGTGTATTCAAGTAATTCTTTAAAATCAGTGAAAAGTTCCATATCAATCCTTTTTAAAATCTATTTTTATAACCTTTTCATTTTCCTTTGTTATTACAGGTGCTTTTTTTTCTTTGTTATCTAAAAATATATCTTCTTTTTCAATATTGAAGTTGAAAACAAAAGTTGGTGATACAGGTGAATCGAAGATGGTGGTGATAGAGTTTGCAGGTATATGTAATGTTTCCCACTTTCCTGAAAAGCGCATATCAACTACTATGAAATTTTCCGAAATATTGAGGTTTTTGTATGATTGTTGCCCAAATACAAGCAAAATTCCCTTTTCCTTTTCCTCTCCGATAAGCCCTCTTTTCCCAATTATTAGACCTTTGTGTGGCATAAGATGCATATATGTTTTTTCACCCGAAGTCAAAATTTCTTTAATAAGTTTTAACTTTAATATTGCATTCATAGTGAAATAGTACCATATAATTTTTAGTTTTAAAAGTGTTGTTTTATTTATATTTGTTAGAGTGTATAATGTATTATTAATCCAAAGGAGGCAATATGAATAAACTGGATATTTATCTCGATATGACAGTAAGCTATGGCATTAAGCTTGCGATCTCAATTTTGATAATACTTGCAGGTAAGCTTTTGGCTACAAGGATTAAAAATATAAGTCGAAAGGCAATGGTAAAAGCAAAGGTAGATGAGATGGTCAGCAAGTTTTTTGGTGACCTGATTTATTATGCTCTTTTTATAATTTCAATTGTTGTAGCTCTAAACACGCTTGGACTAAAGACAACATCCATAGCAGCAGTTATAGGTGCTGCAACCCTTGCTATCGGTCTTTCTCTGCAAAATAATCTGTCTAACCTTGGTTCAGGTGTTATGATTTTGATGACAAAGCCTTTTAAAGTGGGTGATACCGTGGAAATAGGTGGGATACTTGGCACGGTAGATAAGGTTTCAATTTTTAGTACAAAAATAAAAACGCCCGATAACAAGGTGGTTTATGTCCCAAATTCAAAGGTTACTGGGTCTGAAATTATAAATTATTCTGCTGAAGATATAAGGAGACTTGATATAGTGGTGGGTATCGATTATGGGGATGACATAAAACTTGCAAAGGATATCCTTGTAAAGCTTGCTACGTCAGATGAAAGGGTGCTCAAAGAGCCTGAATATTTTGTTGGTGTTTTTAATTTGGGGGAAAGTGGAGTAGACATTGCCTTCAGAGTATGGACGAAAACAAGTGATTATTTTAAATTAAAGTGCGATTTGCTTGAAAAAATCAAGGAAGAGTTTGATAAAAACAAAATCAGTATCCCTTATCCTCAAATGGATATTTCTGTGAAAAAGGTTGAAAATGTTAAGTAAAGAGCTGAATTTATCTGAATTTGAAAAATTGATAGGTAGTCTTAGGATATTCGACTATTTTGAAGACGGTGTTGTTGAAAAAATAAAGAGGGATGTTCGGGAGGTTTTTTTAAATAAGGGGGAGATTCTTTTCAATAAGGATGAAAGCTATCATCAGGGGGTATATCTTGTAGTTTCGGGAGAAATTAATCTTGTAAACTCAAAAGGCAATATTCTTGGCAAATTAAATAGCGGCAGTTTTGCCGGACTTACAACATTTCTTGGAAAATCAAGCTATGTCGTGACTGCAATAGCCTGTGAGAACAGCAGTTTGTTGTATTTGCCGGAAATCACCGTCTATTTTCTGATAAGCTCAAGCGAAAAATTTGCAAAATATTTTTACTCAGTAGTAAATGAAAGGTTGCAGCTTTTTCAAAACAAAGATGAAACTTTTTCCAAAAGCTTTACATATAAACCGGTTGGCAATTATATGACATTTCCTGTTATTACTGTTGAAAAAGGGATTTCAATCGTGGAAGCGAGTAAAATTATGTCTTTGCATAAGACTGGAAGCCTTGTTGTAACAGAAGATGGAAAAATTACCGGTATTTTGACTGCCAAGACACTTGTGCATAAGTTTTTGCCTGATGCTTTAAATTTTGGACTTAATGCCAAAATATGTGATTTTGTTGACAGGGATGTTATCAAAGTTCCCAAGGAATATCCGTTGGTTGAAGTTTTGGGGGAGATGCAGGCAAAAAATAAGGAGTATGCATTAATTGTTAAGAATGAAAAGCTTATCGGTATTATTTCCAATAAAGATATTTTAAAGACATTATACAACAGTGCCAGTATATTTACAGCAAATGTTGAGATAGCAGAAAGTCTTGATGAGCTTAAATCGGCCTACAACAGGTTGTATAAAATTGCAGCAGAGCTGATAGAAAATAGTCGATTGACCTCGGATGTTTTGCCTATCATTTCATCTATACATATAGCTATCCAGAAACAGGTACACAAAATAACTGCCGATGAATTTTTCAGGAAAACCGGTGTAAATATTTGTGATATCGATCATGCTCTTATAATTATGGGGAGCGGAGCTAGAAAGGAGATGATGCTTGAGCCTGACCAGGATAATGGGTTTATATTTGATGATAGACTGAGTTTCTCTGAAAAAAGCATACTTCTTGAATTTGGGAAAAAATTCACTGATAACCTTGAGTACGTAGGATATAAAAAATGTCCCGGAAATATAATGGTAACAAATCCTGATATGTCAAAGACTTTATCTGAATGGAAAAGAAGCATTGCTGAAATAGTTAATGACCCTTCTCTAAAAGGCGGGTTTTTAAGATCATCTATCATATTTGACATGGAAACATTTTGCGGTAAAGACAACCTTGTTTGGGAGCTGAAAGAGTTTATTTTTGATATTATTTCTGAAAAACCTGTATTTTTGATACAATTTCTTGAAAATGATACAAACTTTAAATCACCTTTGTCTATCTTTGGGAAGTTTTTAGTGGAAAAAGAGGGGAAATACAAAGATATGATTAATCTTAAACCTTATGCTTTGTCAATTATTGTGGATGTGACGAGAAGCTATACACTTGCAAAAAAGTTAAGTAGTCTGAATACAATTGAAAGGCTTAATCATCTTGAAAGAAAACATATATTATCTGAGGAAACAGTTGGTAAGGTCAAAAAAGCTTACGAGATTATAGTTGATATCATTTTAAGAAATCAGATAAAACAGGCAAAATCCGGGGAAGAAGTGAGTAAGTATATTAACCCTTCAGAGCTTTCAAACTACAATCAGACCAGACTTAAAAATGCTATTGGTACAACCAGCAAATACCTTAATAATAGTATTAAATATTTTAAAGGACACCCTTAGTTATTTGGCAAACCTTAAAGCTACTTTGAACAATGATGGGTAAAAAATTGCCGTAAATATTGATGTCAAAATGGCTGCATTTGCCATTTCATTTGTAAGTATCCCTGTTGACCTGCCTATTTCAGCAAAGGCTACAAGAAGTGTAAGAGGAAAAGAAGTGCCGATAGGTATGGTGATAAGACTTCTTAAATGTATGTCAGCAAAAATAAAAATTACACTTGCCACCATTCTCGTAAGCAATATCCCTGAAGATAGTGCAAATGAATAAAGAAGCACTTTTGTGTTTGCAAGGCTTGATATATCAAATGAAAGACCAACATATATAAAAAATATAGGTATAAGAAAACCATTGCCAAACATTTCAAAACCTTCTCTGATATCTTCCTTTTCTTTTAAAACTGTTGCGTAAAGCATTCCTCCGATGAAACTTCCGATTATAATTTCTATATTTAAAAAGGCCGCAAGGGCTACAAACATTAGCATATTAAGAAAGTTTGTCCTCATGCCTGTTTCTGCGTTGTTTTCGCTGCTCACAATTTTCAACAATGTGTTTGGATACCACCATGAGTAGAGTTTTAAACCTTTTAAGAAGAAAAACGCAAAAATACAGAAGAAAACTATTTCTGCAATATGGTGTAGTGCTTTTAAGCTTATGCCGTAATTATAATAAATTGTGGTTGCAGTTATAGTGATAAGACTTATTATTTCACCAACACTACCAATTACCAGTAAATTTTTGCCTGTAGGTGTGTGAAGTGTACCGCTTTCTGAGAGTATCGGAAAAAGAAGGCCTATTGCAGTCATTGAGGCAAGCAAAACAAGTGGGACAGATATATCAAAAATAAAAGCTGATACAAGTGTTAAAGCTATTATTATCAAATAATACGCCGTATAGATAAAAAATTCTTTTTTAGGTGTTTCTTTGAGCTCTTCAATATCAAGCTCAAGTCCCGCAAGATACATCAAAATCAAAAAGCCAAACTCTGACATAAATTTAATTATTGAAAATGCATGTTGTTCAATGTGTATAAATGAACCGACTAAAATCCCAAAAAGTATTTCTATAACAGGGATTGGTAGTTTGATTTTTTTGCTCAGATATGGGGAGACAAAAGCTCCAATTGCCATTATAAGTAAAAGAACAGCTTCATAAATAGACATTTTAATCTACACTCTGTGGAATTAATATTGTGCTAAGAGTCGACCTTGTGGAAATATAATAGGCGATTGAAGGTTTGAAGAATGAACCCGGATTAAACTTTTCATAGCCAATTACAAATAGCTCTCCTTGAACATTATTTAAAAACTTGAGAGTTTCTCTTACCGGGTTACCCTCCAGGACTGTGTACTCGATATTTATTTTATAAATCTGCTTGAAGTCATTTATAATTGTATAAGATTCCTGAAGGTATTCTTCATTTTCATGGTTTCGCAGAGCCTTTGGCATTGTAGTGTAAACGGCATGTACTTCAATATTAAAAAGCCTTGCAAGTTCAACAGCAATTTCGAGTATATGAGACATATCCGGACTATTAAGGCTAACTATAATCTTGCTAAATTTATCATTAGCTTTTAATATGGCTGTCGGTTTTGAAGTTTCTTTTAAAATTTGCTTTATTTTTAATTTTCTTAAAAAAGTAGATTTTCTTAAAATAAATGTATTTATACTGTTATCTGGTCTGTTAAGGTTTTCAAAAACAGATTCTGTTTTGGTAGTATAAAAGTCCTTTGAGATTTTATTTTCCTTGATTATGTTTTCCAATAAACTTTTATCTATATCAAAATTGATTGTAAGTAGTTCTAAAGATTGGGCTCTAATGTGTTTGAATACAAAGAGCGTTTCTTTCAGATATTGGAGGTCTTTATTGGCAAAAAGATATACTGACATTATTTTACCATATTGCAAAGGGAATTGCGGTATCCCTTTGAGGAATATGTTGGCGAGATTTTCAACGACTTTGGGTTCACCAAAAATTATAACTTTGTCGCCTACTTGAATTTTGGTATTGCCATTAGGGACTATTATTTCATTGTTTCTGTAAAGAGCTGCCACATGCCAGTTTGATGGTTTGATATATTTTAATTTTCTGTCTGTTAGGTGAGACTTTGACAAAACATTCATTTCAATTATTTCACCTTTTTTGATACCTATATCGATGGCTCTCGAATAGTTTTTATCCAGTTTATTGAGTATGACATTTATAGAAATTTCAAGGGGGTTAATAATTGTAACACTAAACTCCGAGAATTTGTCATTGTCTGTATTGGAATATGTTATTACAAGGATTGGTACTTCCAGTTTGAATTTTTTTCGTATAAAAAAGCATATTTCAAGACTTACATCCGAGTCTCTGAATGCGGTGATAATATGTTGAATATTTTCAAGATCAATTTTCTTCCATATGAGAATACTGCTTGCATCCCCCACAATACATTTAACATTAGGATATTTTGATTGTACCGCGTCAGCTTTTTCTTTATCCATCTCAATTACAAGTATTTCCCTATCTGTTATACTTGCGATAAGTTGCTCTTCAAAAAAACCAACACCACATATTATTATCATATTGTTTTCCTTTGTTTACTATTACAAATTATTTTGTTAGAAATATACCACAAATTTTACGAGGTGCAAAATGAAATCTTACAGAAAAGAACTCTGGTTTAACACTTCTGAAAGAGTTGAATTCATAAACATTACTGGTGAAGTGCAAAGGGCGGTGGACGAAAGTGGCATTAAAGAAGGCTTATGTCTTGTAAATGCTATGCACATTACTGCCTCTGTTTTTATAAATGACAATGAGTCAGGGCTGCATAGCGATTATAAAAGATGGCTTGAACAACTTGCCCCGCATGAGCCTTTAAATTTATACAGACATAATTTGACTGGAGAGGACAATGGCGATGCGCATTTGAAAAGACAGATTATGGGGAGAGAGGTTGTGGTTGCTGTTACTGATGGAAGACTTGATTTTGGCCCATGGGAACAAATTTTTTATGGTGAGTTTGACGGCAAAAGACGTAAAAGAGTACTGATAAAGATTATAGGAGAGTGATTAAGATGATTTTGCATGTAACACATAACGATATGGATGGGGCAGGGTGCGCTGTTTTGCTTAAAAAATTTCTTGATATTGCTGACACTGTTTATCTTAATTATGATGAAATAGATGGATTTCTAATAAAAAATTACAACAGGTACAACAAAATAGTAATAACTGATCTTTCACCAACCATTGAAACAGCTCATTTTTTAAAAAACTATGTTGAGCTTTTTTTTATAGACCATCATATGACATCTTTAGAATTGAGTAAAATAATCGATTCCTACCACGATACTACCAAATCAGCCACCCTTTTAACATATGAGTGGCTTCAGGAGCTTGGTTGTGATGTAAAAGAATACAAGGAGTTTGCAGAAGTTGTGAATGATTATGATATGTGGCATTTAAAAATTGATAACAGTTTAGTAATGAATATGTTTTTTTCCATTGTCGGGATAGACAGATTTGTGGCCAGGTTTTTGAAAAAGCCTTCCATAGATTTTGATGATAGTGAGAAGATGTTGCTTGAAATCGAGGAGGAGTCAAAAACCAAATATCTTGACAACGGCTTAAAAAATATTACTTTCTTTGAAGATGTTGAAAAAAGGAGGTTTGCTGTAATTTTTGCGGAAAAGTATAATTCTGAGCTTGGTCATCATATTTTAAAACATACTGATGCAAAATACGTTTTTATAATAAATGCTCAGAAGAAAAAGGTTTCGCTTCGCTCAAAAGATGATATAGATGTGAGTGTTATTGCTGTTGGTAACGGCGGCGGAGGTCATAAAAATGCTGCTGGTTTTACTACGGATTTTGACTTCTGCATAAATGATTTTTTAAAAAGGTGCGGGGTGCTTGCTTGAATGCTGAATTTGTGAAATCTGCTATTTTGCCAAAAGACTATCCTCAGCATAATTTGCCAGAAATTGCGTTTTTAGGGAGAAGTAATGTTGGCAAATCAAGTGTAATCAATGCACTTTTAAACAGGAAAAGTCTTGTAAAAACAGGTAAAACCCCCGGTAAAACAAGGCTGATAAACTTTTTTGATATTGAAAAAACATTCTTTTTTGTAGATTTGCCGGGTTATGGTTACGCTAAGGTATCAAAAAAAGAAAAAGAAAGCTGGTCAAAAAATATTTATACTTATCTTTCACAAAGAGAGCAATTAAAATTATGTGTGCTGATTCTTGACATCAGAAGGATACCTTCAAACGATGACATAAGTGTTATAAATATGCTTTATGAATTGAATAAAGATACTTTGTTTTTGCTTAACAAGTCTGACAAGCTTTCCAATAATGAGATTTACAAACAGGTAAAAATTATATGTGATGCTGTAGGGGTGTCAAAGGAGAATATTGTTATATTTTCGGCATTGAAAAAAAGGGGTATTGATGAGACGTGGACGAAAATTAAAGAAATTTTATTTTAAACTTCTTTTTGCAGCAGCTTTTGCTGTTTATATCTCCATTACAAATATTTATGCTACACCTAAAAGTTATGACGCAAAGGTTACTTTTCTGCCCGACAGGGAGCTTCTTGATATTATGACAAAAGATATTCTTGATGCAAAAGAGGATATATTTATTGCCATTTATATGTTTAAGACTACAGACAACAGCTTTCAAATGAGCGCAATTTTGGAGGATGCCATTTTTAAGGCTTTAAAAAAAGGTGTAAAGGTTTTTGTGGTAATGGATATTGGCAAGGGGGATGACATTACAACCGAAATTAATAAAGAGACAGGTGAAGAGCTTAGAAAAGCCGGCGCAAAGGTAATATATGACTCAAAAGATGTGAGGACTCACTCCAAGATTATGGTAATAGATGGAAAAATTACTTATGTGGGGAGTCATAACTATACTCACAGTGCATTTAAGTATAATCATGAGTCAACAGTAAGAATCGAGTCTGAAGGTGTAGCTAAAGAGAGTATAAAATACATAAAAAGTTTGGTGAGATAATGATAACGGGAACTTTAGTAAATGCAACTACAGTGACTTTAGGAACAATTATAGGTCTTTTTTTCGGGAAAAGAATAAAAGCAGATATAAAAGATTCGGTACTAAAGGCATTGGCGCTTTCTGTGATTGTACTTGGTATAAAAATGGCTTTTGAAAAGCATGATTTTTTGGCCGTACTCATTTCGCTTGTACTGGGCACAATATTTGGAGAGATGATTGATATTGAAAAAAAATTGGATAACCTGGGTGCATATATACAGAAAAAAACAAAGACTGATTCCGGCACTTTTGTCCTTGGCTTTGTTACGTCAAGTATACTTTTTTGTGTTGGCTCGATGACAATTATCGGTGCAATAAAAGATGGGCTTAACAATGACCCGTCCGTATTGTATGTCAAAAGTATGCTGGATGGAGTGTCATCAATTATTTTATCATCTACGCTTGGTATTGGTGTTTTGTTTTCAGTGATTATTATACTTGTTTATCAGGGCGGTCTTAGTCTTCTTGCTTCAGGTGCCCTCTTCTTGATGGAAAATGAAATATATGTAAACGGTATATCTGTAGCTGGCGGAATAATTATTATAGGGATTGGACTTAATATGTTAAATCTTACTAAAATAAAAACAGCCAATATGCT
>JAIHAR010000051.1 GCA_020054865.1 Deferribacteraceae bacterium | reverse complement strand
ATAGTTGCTCTAAAATTACATTATTCATTGTTAGTCCTCCTTTGAAGGGTTTTTATCTTCTTGGTCGTAGATAATTCTACAACCCTTCAAGGGGGATTTTAATGACACAATTTAGTTTACACTACCGTTCTTGGATAATAATGATTATTAGGTAGTGTATAAAATTTCATAAGCAAAATCTATTGACATAAGTGTTAATCCCTTGATTTTTCCAAAACAAATAACTATTATCCAGAAAAACATTGTTTTTGAGGTAATATATGTTTGGACTTGGAATGTCTGAAATTATTTTGATACTTGCCCTTGCCCTTATTGTAATTGGTCCGAAAAAACTTCCTGAAGTGGCCAAAGCCCTTGGGAAGGGATATGCTGAATTTAAAAAAGTGCTGAATGACTTTAAAGATGCTGTAAATATAGAAGATGATACCACTCCAAAAACTTCATACTCTTCCAAAAAAACCGATGAGCTCAAAGAGATTCATACCGAAAAGTTTGAAAAAAGTGAACAACAATCAGAAGATCAGAAAAAGGATAATGCATGAAAAAAGAAATGGATGAAAAGCTTCCGTTAACAAAGCATTTAGAGGAGCTCAGGCAACGTCTTATAAAAATATTTATTGTTCTCATAGTTGTTTTTGGTATTTGCTACTCAAAAAGCAAATTCTTTATGGACTTTGTAACAGCTCCCCTCGTCCCACTTTTACCAGAAAAATCTTCCCTTGCAATGCTGAAGCTTACTGAAGGTTTTTTCACCGAGCTAAAACTTTCCCTGATGGCTGCGGTATTTTTCTCCATGCCTTTCATATTGTATCAGTTATGGAAATTTGTAGCTCCGGGGCTCTACGCCCACGAAAAGAAGTATGTGATTTCCTTTGTGCTGGTATCTTCAATCTTGTTTTTCTCTGGTGCAGCTTTTGCTTACTATATTGTATTCCCTTTCGGATTCAGATTTTTCCTTAATTATGCTCAAGGTGAAGTTATTGCAAGCCTATCGTTGCAATGGTATCTTTCATTTGTAACAAGGCTCATTTTGGGATTTGGAATCATATTTGAATTGCCAGTATTTACATTATTTTTAGCTAAAATGGGTATAGTAACTTCCGATATGATGAAAAAGCATAGAAAATACGCTATTGTTGGAATTTTTATTGTCGCTGCAATCTTCACTCCACCAGATGTATTTACTCAATGTATGATGGCTGTACCTCTTTTAATCCTTTATGAAATAAGTATATTCGTTGCAAAAATTTTTGGAAAGAAAAAAGTAACAGAAGAAAACATATATGAATGAAAATTTAAAAGACAAATATAACCGTACTTACAAATACTTAAGAGTTTCCGTCACAGACAGGTGCAATTTCAGATGCAAATACTGCGTTCCTACACATGACTTTGAATTTATTCCTCACGGCAAGATTTTAAAATACGAAGATATATTGTTTGCCGTTGAATCACTATCACAACTTGGAATAGAAAAAATACGTCTCACCGGCGGAGAACCTCTGGTCAGAAAAAATATTTCCTATTTGATTAGCGAAATCGGCAAAATTAAAAACATCAAGGAAACCACACTTACAACAAATGGTTCGCTGCTCAGCAAATATGTCAATGAAATATATGATGCAGGAATAAGGCGCATAAACATCAGCCTTGACTCATTGAGAGAAGACAGATACGAATATATTACGGGCGGATTCAAGCTTAATGAAATCCTTGATGGCATAAACAAGGCAATAAAAACGGGACTTAACCCGATAAAAATAAATGTTGTTGCCATAAAAACCTTCAATGATGATGAAATACTTGATTTTTGCAATTTTGCCGGAGAAAATAATTTAAATGTCCGTTTTATCGAATTTATGCCCATCGGAAATAATGTGGAATGGAAAAAGGAACATATCATTACCGGGGATGAAATCCTTAAAATCATTTCCAAAAAGTTTACATATGAACCCGTAAAAAAAGGAAATTTTGAAGGTCCCGCTGTAAATTACAGACTTTCAAATGGTGCCAAAATAGGCATTATCACCCCAATTTCCAATCATTTCTGCTCAGAATGTGACAAACTGAGGCTTACCGCTGATGGTAAACTAAGACCCTGTCTTTTGTCCGATAATGAGATAAATCTCTTTGATGAAATAAAATCCAGAGACTTTGCAGGATTTAAGGAAAAAATCAAAGAATCATTAAAGCTAAAAGAGCTTGATCATAACATCACTAATGACGGGTGCACGGCAAAATTTAAAAGGACTATGTCCAAAATCGGAGGTTAACTTTGAAAATTAAGTATTCCAAAGAGCTTATTAATTTAAATATTGATAAAAGTTATGATGTTTTATATAAGCAGTTAGACCTCAAACCTTTGTCTTCAGATGACATACTGAATGAACTTAACACAAATCCCATATACAGCGACACACTTTACAATGTCATCGAGCAGGCAAATAGAATCCTCATTATTCTGCCTGATGTTACCAGAAAGTCAGGAGCTGAAAAATTTCTCCAGCAAATGTTGAATAAAATTGAAGATAAAGGCAAAGATGTTAGTTTTATATTTGCAATTGGCACCCACAGGGCAATGACAGAAGACGAAATAAAGCTAATAATGACGGAGAAAGTTTATAACAAATACAAACATAAAATTATTCCGCACGACTCAGACGATATTTCCGCGCATGAATATTATGGCAAAACGTCGAATAATACTCCGATACTCATCAATAGAGCTTATTTTGACCATGACACTATCATTCCTATTGCCTCAGTCAGTTACCACTACTTTGCTGGATTTGGCGGCGGACGAAAGATGATTGTACCGGGGATAGCGGCAAAAAAAACAATTATGGCAAATCATAAGTTAGTACTTGATGAAAAAAATAAAAGAAAACATGAATATGCCATTACCGGCAACCTCAAGCAAAACCCTGTCCATGATGACCTTGTAAATTGCGTAATGATAGCAAGGAGGCATAAAACATTTTTTCTTATCAACACCATACTGGACGAATCGTCCAATATAATCTATGCCTGTGGTGGTGACCTGTTTATGTCACATATTGCGGCTACTGAAAAGTTGAAGGAATTAACTTCAATAAAAATTGAATACAAATATGACGCTGCAATTGTATCTTGTGGCGGCTATCCAAAAGATATAAACCTTGTTCAGGCTCAAAAGTCGCTTGACAGGGCAAAAACTGTTGTAAAAGACGGAGGAAAAATATTTTTCTTTGCAAAATGCCAGGACGGCTATGGCAATAAATATTTTCAAGATTTTTTTGATTTAAAAACTTCATCAGAAATGTTTGATATTTTGTTAAAAGATTATCAAATAAACCGTCAGACAGCTTTTAACCTTAAATCGATTCTCGAAAAATATGAAGTTTATATTTTTTCTGATTTTGACAAATATGATACAGATAGAATGGGTTTTAAACATCTTGAAGATTTGGGCGAGATTCCCGCATTAATCAATGATTGTGAAAGAATAGCTTTTATCCCGGATGCCTATAACTCATATTTTGATTTATCTTAATAGTGGCAAATAAGAAGATTAGAATATATAAAATCCAGACAGAATAACAGTTGAAATACCGATTGAGACTTTTAGAAAAGTCCCCATAAATCTCCCTTTAAAAGATGCGACCCCTCTTTCAAAGGCAAGATTTTTATCCCTTGTGACAAGATATTCATAAAGAAATGTTCCAATAAATGCACCTAAAAATGTCCCTATAATTGCTCCTACACCAAAAAATAGCGGAGCCATTATTATCCCCAACACTATCGAAAATATTACAGATACAAAAAAACTCCCCTTTACCGCACCAACATTTTTCCCTGCGTAATAACCGATTAAAAATTCGATCACTTCACCTGCTGCAATGAGAGAAATCAAAAATATTAGCTGCCAAAAAGTCATTTTTGATGAAAAATAATATATCAACGGTAATACAAGTGATACAATATTGCCCGGAAGACCAACAAGATTTAAAATAACCAAAAAAAACTGTAAAATAAGCAGCACAAAAAATAATACACTAAGCATCTAACTCTAATCCCTTGACAGGAGTCATTTGTTTAAAATAATCTGCTTCAATTGCAAAGTTACTTTTACAAAAGTCCACATATTTTTCAATAAGTGTATAGCTATTATTTTCCTCACTAATATGCCCCAAAAACAGTTTTTTTAAACCTTTTGAAAATATCTGACTTACCGCATTAAGGGCTTCTTTATTGGAAAGATGCCCTTTTGAAGACATCACCCTTTTTTTAAGATGATAAGGGTATGAACCATTTATAAGAAGCTCATCCTCATAATTTGACTCCAAAATAACACATTCACAACCGGTTATTCCGCTTAACACATCTTTTGATACAAAACCCAAATCTGTGGCAAACCCCACAGAAAGTTTATTGAAATTAAACCTATATCCAAACGGCTGTCTGCCGTCATGCGCAATTTTAAAAGGGTATACCTCATACTCTTTCATAGAATAAATTTTACTCGGATCTAATATATAAAAGTGTTCACAACTAATCCCTTTAGAGTGAAGCTCTACCGCAGTCCCTTCACTTGTATAAACATTAGGTTTAAACTTATTCAAGAAAGGTTTTATCCCGGCTATATGGTCTGTATGCTCATGAGTGAGATATAAATCTATCCCCTTATCTTCATTAAATTGGATAAACTCTTTTACGCGATAAAGTGGCAACCCCACATCAACGACGATATATTTATCTGCAGATTCCATTATGTAGCAATTACCACAGCTTCCGGACGACAATACATTCAGCTTAAGCATTGTTTTGGTATATCACTTAAGAAGTTAAAATTCAACTAAACTTTGCAATCCATTTTTTTAAAAAATAAAAACCATATTGTGTAAAAAAGTAACAAATAGTTTCATTATTACACAGTTAAGGGTTAAGACTCATAAAAATTATTCAAGCATAACATATACTTACCGCTTAGCAAGACTTTGGCACGCTTACTGCTTTTAGATTATCATCACAATATAAGGAGGTAGCTATGAAAAAGTTAGCTTTAGTTTTAGGAACACTGGCAATAACCACAGCCCTTGCATTTGCTCAAGGCGGCTGGGGTGGTCAAGGGATGGGACCCGGTTACGGAATGAGAGGGCAAGGATTTGGCCCTGGCGGTTGCTATGGCGGCTACAATCAAAATGTTCAGGTAAAACAGCTTACTGAGGAAGAAGCCGTTAAAGCTGTACAAGATGTTATAGCTCAAAACTACAAAGGGTACGAAATTGTAAAAACTGAAAAATTTAATATGCCAAGAGGCACAATGTATCAGGTTGAAGTTAAAGATGCAGGCGGCCATCTGTTTACATTTCATGTAAACCCTTTTGGAAATGTAAGAGGACCTTTTTTAGCACAGTAACTTCTAACAACAAGCGGGGACAATCCCCGCTTTTTTATTTTCATAAGTTATTTTTGAATTCCATTTTTAAAAAATTTTACTACAATAACCTTTATGAAACTACCTGATAATATTTACACTCAAGTTAATACTCTTATTTGTAAAACTGTCACTGAAAATCTTATAGCCAAGAATGTGCTTGATGATTATATAAGAGAAAAACGTTTTAACTCAACCATTAGAAATGCTCTAACAGATTACTTTTTCAAGGCTCTTAGGTTTTACGGATTATTTTCATCTGGTCATGATATAGAAAATGATGAAACCATTACGGAACTTATTGCCAAGACAAAATATAATGAAAACTTCCCATCAAAAATAATTGGTGTAAACAATTTTGTATCAAAAAAAATATTTGAAAATCTTGACAAAGATACATTTCTATCTTTTTTGCAAAGGGCACCTTTGACTATCAGGGTCAACTCATTGAAGACTACAAGGGAATATTTAAAAATAAAGTATCCTTTTTTTGAAAATACCGGGATATCCCCTTTCGGCTTATATACTACCAAACACACCAATCTAAGGCAGCTTGACGAATTTAAAAAAGGCTTTTTTGAAATACAGGATGAAGCAAGTCAATTGATTTATTTTCTTGTAACCCCCAGATACAGGGAAAAAATTCTTGACTTATGTGCCGGTACGGGAGGGAAATCTCTTTTGCTCAATTCTACCGGGGTAAATCCGGATATTCATGCATATGATATAAGTCCTGCGCGACTTAATATTCTTAAAAAAAGAGCAAAGATACTAAATCAAAACATTAAAATTTTGAATAAACCTTCAGGAAAATTTGAAAAGGTCCTCATTGATGCTCCTTGCTCCGGCTCCGGCTCTATGCGAAGGGATGTTGACGTTTTACTAAGGCTTGATAAATCAAAAATTAAGTCCCTTATGATTACGCAGAAAAATCTTTTTGAAAAAGCATATAACTTAACGGAAAAAGGCGGATACATTATTTACGTCACCTGTAGTTTTTTTGCAGAGGAAAATGAAATGCAGGTAGAATATTTTTTAAACAATTTCAACGTAGAAAATGTAAAGGTTTCAACTATTTTTGACAGCCATATAAACACATTACTTAAAACCGATACCTTCTACAAAACCAATCCCCTTCAATTTAACATGGACGGGTTTTTTGCAGCTGTGCTTAAGGTTTTGTAAAACAGGAAATATTAACAAAACTTTCCGCTTTTATAAACTTATCAAGGACAAAACTTCCAAAAAACTGAACAAAAGAAAAGCCGCACGAATTTGTTACCCATATGATATCCTGATAAATGAAAGGTGTCAGTTTTTGATTAAACTGGTGTACAATCTGACCATTCTTATCAGTTATTTTCCCTATAAAATTTAGCGAAGAAGGGTTGTCATACTCATAATCTCTTGTAAATATAAAATTTTCAGTTTCTATTGCAGGAAGGCTTTTTATTGATTGTGAAAATATCCTATCATAGTTGATAATTTGCATCAGAAACCTCCCCTTGGGCTTAAGGAGAGAAAAAATATTTTTCATAAACTCAAGAAAATCCCTTCTCGAATCCAAATGGCAAACTGTATTGCCAATACTGTAAATAAAATCAAAGGAATTTTCCTTAAATGGCAATTTTCTCATATCACCAAAAAGAATTGGATAACTATAGTTTCCAAAACCTTTTGTATATTCAAGCCCGATAGCGTTATATCCATCCTGAATAAATCTATTTACATATCCCCCTGTAGAGGAACCTATATCAAGAACACTGTCCCCTTCGTTTGTCATCAGCTTCAATAACCTATAGGCATTTTCATCAAAAGGAAATATCTCATCATAGATTTCAGACATTTTTTCGTAAGTTTCCATATCGATCCCTTATCATTTTTTTTTGACATTAAATTATTTATAAAAAAACTTCAAATAAATATTTAAAAATCATATTTATAAGAAAGAATTCTGCTTTTTTTGCTGTCAGTGTTTAATATCAGAGCAAATGGCGTCCTATCCTTTGTCCTGATGTTTTTCAGGTTTATCATAAACCTCAAATCAGTGATTTTAAATGAACTGTCTGCGATTTGTTCCACTACCGGGTATTTTAAAAACCATTTATAAACTTTTAAAAAATCGTCTTCATTCAATAAACTTTCAATATCGCTCTTATTTAATGGCACAAATTTATCAAACTCCTCAATCTCAGCTTTTTGAAATAATCTCATAGTTTTGTAATATAGATATTTATCATCGCTCAATATTACTTTCCAGTTAAGTGGTGTAAAAGGGGCAGTGGTAAGTGTTACAGATTTATCTTTAAAGATGCTCTGCAAATAGTCGCTGTAAACAGCTTTTACCCCATAATTTGTAAGAGGATATATAAAAACAAATGCTATAAACATTGCTTTTAACTTGGCTGAATTAATCTTTATCGACACCAAAAACATAACAATCAATGCCAATGTAAAAAACGGATCGATAATAAATACACTCTCAAGAGAAAACCGCTCATTTGTAAATGGAAGCGCTATTTGTGTCCCATAGCTTGTAACAAGGTCAAGAAAAATATGCATAAGACCAAGCAAGTAAAAAATAATGGTAATTTTGAATACATTGTAATTCCTGAAAAACAAAAATTTAAGGATAACGGCCGCCAGAAATGAAAACAAAACGGCGCCTACAATTGAGTGGGTAACCCCCCTATGGTAAAGCAGATAAAGCTTTGGTTCATTTAAAAATCCAATTACATTATCTATATCAGGCAATAGACCACCTATCGCAGCAATATAATATACTTTTTTGTCATTCTTTTTTCTCAAGTATGAACCGCCCAAAAGCCCGCTACATACATGTGTTACTGGATCCATAGCGCCTCCGGTTTATACATCAATATATCAAATATTATATCAAATTCCAGACTAAATTTGTCTTAATATAACTTCATTAGGCTTCTTTTGGAATATGAAAAAAATGGCACCCTGTAGCTTTTATGAAAATTGTCAGTAGGTATTCATCACCTAACTTATAGAAGATAATAATTGCAGGTAAAATCCTGGAAAGGTTGGCCACATATAGGCATACAGCTGAAAATATCCCTATTTTAATAAAAACTATACTTTTACAAATGGTATTTTTTAAATGCAGGTTCAGTTATACTTGATTTCAAGCTTACGTATTCTCAGATTGCAGAAATAATTTTTAACATAACACTGAGTTTTGACTAATTGATTTTGCATTTTTATATAACCATATGGTATAATTTACTTTAACACTGGTATTGGGGCTGAATATGGAATTTTTGGAAAAGATAATCGAGGAATCTTTAAATGAAATATATGTATTTGATTCCATAAACTATAAGTTTTTGAACCTTAACAAATCGGCTCTTAAAAATATTGGATATTCAATGCAGGAACTTAAAAACATGACCCCTCTTGATATTAAGCCCAAGCTTACTCCTGATGATTTTGAAACAATCATAAGAAACACAAAAGAAAATCCAAACAAAAAATATCATTTTAGAACTATTAACAAAAGAAAGAACGGCACTGAGTACCCGGTTTTAGTCAGTTTAAATTATTTGAATTTGGGAAAGCCCATATTTGTTGCCTTTATATTTGATGAATCAGCTGTTGTTAAAGAAATAGACAAGTTTATAACAATTTTTAATGAGCATAAGGCAATCAAGCTTCTTATTGACCCTGAGACAGGAAACATCCTTGATGCAAACAAGTCTGCTGCCACTTACTATGGATATTCTGTTGATGAATTAAAAAATATGAAAATCCAGCAGATAAATATTTTGAATGATTCTGAAATTAAGGCAGAAATGCAAAAGGCCAACTGACATCACCCCATTTTTATATAAGAAATGTTATTTGACAGGCATTTATAATTGATAATGCCTCCAAAATGTTGTATTATGATTTTGACAAAAAAAGCAACA
>JAIHAR010000050.1 GCA_020054865.1 Deferribacteraceae bacterium | reverse complement strand
AAACCAGAATTTGGTCACCTGCGGTATGACCATATGTGTCATTAATTTTTTTAAAATAATCTATATCAAAAAGAAGGAGGGAAAAGACAGATTTTTTTCGTTTCATGATAACTATTTCTTTTTTTAAGAATTCATCAAAAAATCTTCTGTTATAAATTCCTGTAAGGTAATCTGTAACAGATATCATATGCTCTCTGATTACGGCACTTTTTATGTTTATTATATCGAATATTTTGTTAAAGATTATGTCAATTACAGTATCCAGCCTGTCTAAGTCTTTTATCTGGTTGTTTGCAAAAATTATTCCTGCAAAAAAGTTATTATTCTTCAAAAAAAATAGTTTGGATTCTTCGAGGTATTTTTTTGTGTATTGTTGTTCTTTTTTTTGTTCATATATCTTTAAATTTGTAAAAGTTAGTCCTTTTTCAGATAAGATTTCTTTTATCGTATTACCATCCACAAATGAGTTAGGGGAAATGTATAATTCTGTTGCATCCTTTGTTGTTTGGCCGATAAAAGCTGTTGCAGGCATTAAACAAATTTCAAGTAGCTCAGCTATTTTATTGAATACACGACCTATCATTTTATAATCTTCCAGAAAAACTACATTTAAAAGCTCAAGAGTGTTAAGAAGTAAAAAGTCGTAAAAAACATCTGTGTAATTATCTGAAACAGGTGCAGGACTGCTGCCATTAAGATTTTTTAATACGGTGCTTAATTCATTGATGTTGACAACTATTATTTGGCTGAAATAGTAGTTTGAATCAGAAACAAGTACAATTGAAGATATTTTTTTTATGTTTTGCAACCTTAAGAGTGTAGGTAGCAGAAGGATATTGGATTTTAGGAATTTTTCAGATATCACGACAATAAGTTCTGTTTTTTTTACTATTGTTTTTATTGCAGTGAAGACTGTGTTTTTAATCAGGCTATCAGGGGCAACTTGCTTAAAGTTTTGATTCTCGATTTTATTGCATATAATCAGACAACTCTTCTGCATTGAGCCCCGCCCTTTCAAGTATATTCTTTAATCTTATTATATCATCTTTTTTGTTAAACAGGGCTATTTTTTTCTTTAAAATTCGTATGTATTCAAAAAAATCTTCAGTTTTGAGACAAAGATTTAAATATTGTTCGATTTTTTCTTCGTTGTTTGAGTTTATTATCAGAAAGGTTCTTAACCATTTTTTTGCTTCCTCATTAAATCCAAGCTCATAAAAGCACTCAGACATTATTGCAAGGGGCTCATCAAACAGAGGATTATCTGTAATAAGCTTATAGCATATTGAAATGGCCTTCAGGTAATCTTTTTTTAAAAGTGAGTCTTTTGCATTTTCTAAGGATGGATTATCAATATTTTGTTCAAGACAGCTGTAATCAAATGTTTTTTTTGATTCACTTCCTTTGAAATCAAAAAGCTCTCTGTAATCCATAATTGCTATCTGGTTCAGGTCAGGTTTTGAATAATATTTACACCCTTTTTTTGACTCCTCCTTTAAAAATTTTCCAAAAGTCTTTATTGAATATTCCTCTTCAGAAGTGAAAAGAAGACCACCTGATACAAGCAGATTTGCTGCAGTTTCTATAAACGTCTCAATAGCTTTTTTGTTAAGATATATGAGAACGTTGTTTATAAGGATAATGTCGGCTCCGGGAATCATCTTACTTATATCTTCTTTCAGAATATTTATTTTTAAAAATGTAACATTTTTTATTATATCTTCAGACAATTTATATTTATTATCAGCGGTATAAGAAAAGTATTTTTTATATTCTTCTGGTAGTGCCTTTAAAGAGTATTCGCTGTAGGTAGCTTTTTTTGCGTCATTAATTGCATCATCGTCAATGTCTACACCGTAAATTTGAAAGTCAATATTATGCTTGTGTAAATACATTGATATGGAATATGCTTCCTGACCTTTGGAACACCCGATTGAAAGAATTACAGGGTTATGTTTTGATTTGCAATACTCAAGAATAAGTTGAAGCTGCAAGGGGTATCTAAAAAAATAGGATTCATTGTTTAGCAGAAGATTACTGAAATGCCTGTCAATAACATTTAGCGCATTTTCATCAAAACCGGTACCTGCTATATGACAATTATATATGAGATTCAATATCTTGTCAGTATTCAGCTCATTTATCTTGAGCCCGTATTGGATTTCCAGGTACTTTAGAATTGCCTCTATAAGTGTATTACTGGAATAAACTGCTTTTAGCTTCGTCATCGGTATCAAAAATATTAAATAATCTATGCAGGTTAGTGTTTTTGAAAATTTTCATAATATTTTCACTTAGCCTTGTCAGAGCGAGTTTTTTGTTGTTGTCCTTTAAAAGTTTTAGTATCTGGATAAGTTCTCTCAAGCCGCTGCTATTAAGATAATTCACTCTTGAGAAATTAATGATGCAACCATCAATTTCATTCAGGAGCTGTTTTAAGTGATTCGCAATTTCTTCCCCTGTAAGCGTATCAAGGTCATTGATAGGGAAAACTATTTCTATTTTTTCATCTCTTTCTTTGTAAATTGACATACAACACCCCTTAATTTGCCATTCTTCTAAGTTCTATTTGTCGTTGAAAAACATATTTTATTATTTTGTCTCTGTCTGTTTCCTTTATTGATACAAATTCAATACCTGCTTCAGACTTGTCATCATTATTATAAAGGTGGACAACCCTTGATACTATGTCAAATTTTGTACCTATTGCCTCTGACATGTCAAGTTCCAAAGCCTGGCCAGGTTCGAGTTTGACATCGGTGGTAAGTCTCACCCCTCCACCTGAAATATCTCTTACGATAGCCTCATAATCTTTTTTTATCATTTCCGGATTTCCATCATTTATTACATAATCAATTGTTTTTATCTTAATTTTAAGTCTTGTTTCCACTCTAAAATATGTTCTAAGTTCAAACCTTGTCAGATATGAAGGGGCCTTTATTTCAAGTAGTGGAATATTTTCTCTGACTCTGCCCAGTACTTCACTGTTGAAAGAAAATCTTCCGGATGCTGTCAGAAAACTGATTTCGAGATTTGCACCAGGGTTAATGGGGAAGGGGATACCTTTCTGGGTGGGGATAGTTATTTTTACCTTATCTTTTTCAATATCTTCAACTCTTGAATCATAAATCCCCCTATAGTTACCTGAAAGGACATTTACAAGTATTTTTGTGTTTATTGTCAGATAGTTTGATACATCTTTTATCTTTTCCATTTCCTACCCTTTGTGTTTTTGAAATTTCATAACAAATTCCGTAATATTTTCATCGGAAAAAACTTCTATTTCTGCACTATGTTTATTTATAATTTGCCTTACAATAGCAAGACCAAGGCCAGTCCCTTCACTGTCTTTTTTGGTTGTAAAAAATGGTTCAAATATTTTTTCTTTGAGTTCATCAGGAATTTTTGGTCCGTTGTTTTTTATTGAAAGATATACATTATCGTCATCTTCGTATGTTGTTACAATAATTTGAGGGTTTTGTACACCTTTTACTGCATGATGAGCGTTTATCAGAATATTCAAAACAGCCTGTTCAATCTGTGACTTCACTGCATTAATGTAGGAAATATTTTCATAAAGATTAAATATTATATTTACACTTCCTCTTTTTAATTCATATTCGCCAAATTCAATTACGTCTCTTACAACAGAATTTATATTGGTAGGATATTTTTTCTCCGTGGAAGGTTTTGCAAAGCTAAGGAGTGTTTTGCTTAAGTTTTCTATTTTTCCAAAGCCGTGCTCAATTCTGGAAACTATATTTTTTAAATCTTCATTATCGTTTTGATTCAAATATTTTATTTTCAAAATTTCAAAATATGTTTTAAGGGCAGTAAGGGGATTATTTATTTCATGGATTACACCTGCTGTGACCTGCCCAACAGATGCCAGTTTCTCAAGATGTATTATTTTATCTTTAATTTCACTTTCCCCGGAGATTGGTCGTAATGATGCTACGATTTCATCATCCAGATGGGAAAAGGTGCAAAGAAATATGTCATATTGGCTGTAATTTTTCAAAATTAACTGAAGGTTGTAAATGTTCTTTTTATTTTTTAGTATTGTTTTGATTTTGGACAAATCTTCGCTGCCTACATCAAATATGTCAAAAAAAGTTTTGTTTTCAGAATACTGGTCAACAAAATTTTTGTTGTTGAGCGCTGAGTTATTGTAGAATTTTATATAAAATTCATTATTCAGCAGGAAGATTATATCGGTTATATTTGACAGTATCTTTTCAAGTTTGTTTTCATATCTTGCAATTTCTTTGTTAAGTTTAAGAATTTTTCTTGCTTTTTCTTCCAGTGATTTTGATATTTCCCTCTGAATTGGGTTATTTTGTATTTCGGTAAAGTTTTGGTGGCTGTTTTCAATAATTTCCTTCAAAGTTTCTGAAAAAGATATTGGGTCAATAGGTTTTGTAAAATATTCACAGCATCCTGCATTAAGAGCAAGCTCCTTATATTCGTCACTGAAGGCAGCAGTGAGCGCTACAACGGGAATATGTTTTAGCTCTTCATCACTTTTTATCATCGTTGTTGCTTCATAACCCATCAAGTTTGGCAGATTTATATCCATAATTATAAGGTCAGGCATTAGCTGCTTTGCCTTATCTATTGCATCTATGCCATCTATTGCATTAAACACCTGAAAACCTTTTTTTGAAAGAACAAACTCAACAAGTTTGTAGTTTTCAAAATTATCTTCTACATATAATATCTTATACATGACTTACTCCGGTAATTGTATATAAAAGGTACTGCCTGTCCCTTTCCCTTTACTTTCTACCCAAATTTTTCCCTTTTGTATAGTAATAAATCCTTTTGCTATTGCAAGGCCCAATCCTATCCCTTTGCCTTGAAATTCATAGTCGCTTGAGTGGTGGTGAGAAATATCGTTCAAGGCAAAAAAAGGCTTAAATACTTCTTTTAACTCTTCTTCATTTATGCCAGTGCCATAATCCCTTACGGAAAGCGTATTGGATTTGTCATCAAAGATAATATCTACTTTGGAATTGTCAAAGGAGAATTTGATAGCGTTTAAAAATACCTGGGTAATTGCATAAACCGTTTTGTCAAAATCACACTTTATATACTTGTCAGGCACATCAATATTAAAACCAATATTTCTTTTCTTCATATACGGGCTACAATATGTTAAGCTTTTTTCTATCAAATCAACAACACTTACCTTTTTATAGTCAAGATTAAACAACCCTCTTTCAAGTCTTGCCATGTCGAGTATCTTATTTACAGTCATGTTTAATTTCTCTGCAGCTTTGTTTATGTTATTAATATATTCCATGATATCTTTGGGTAAGTTATCTTTTTTCTTATCCAAAATAATTTCAAGATAACCCATGAGTGGCACAAGTGGTGTTCTTAGCTCGTGGGATGCTATAGATATAAAGTTTGACTTCAGTTTGTCAATATCCATCAATACCTTATTTGTCTCAGTGAGTTCTTCAACTTTTTGTTTTAACGATTCAATAAGTTTGTCAGTGTATTTTTCCATGACAATTCTCGTTTCAAGCTGTAGCGGGCTATCAAACTCATCTTCTGTGATTTGTTTGAAAAATGTAGTGGGGTCTATTGGTTTTTCTATGTAAAGATTAAATCCCAGAGCCTGTGCAATAATTTTATCATCTTCATCTGAGGATGCTGACACAGCAACAAGTTTTGTTATTTTGTCATTTTTCCTGATAATCCTTGCTATTTCAAGCCCGCCAAGCCCCGGAAGATTTATGTCAATAAGCACAATGTCGGGATTTTCCTGAAAATATAGGTTTAATCCTTCTTCACCGGACGTGCAGGAAATAAAATCGACATTATATTTTTCCAATGTTTTTTTTAACAAAAAAATATTGGTACGATCGTCCTCAATATACAATATTTTCATACCCAATAATAATTAATAATTTTACAATATTCAATAAAAGTTGTGTATTGTTTTAAACATTTTTTAGTTTTGTTTAATAAACCTGCTCCCCGGTTTTACCAGCTCGATATTTTGTTTGCAAAGTGGACATTCCTCGGGTGAGTAAGTTTTAACTTCAAGTCTTATTAATGGATAAAACGGGTAATCAAATTTTGCCTGACCACCGCTTCTATCAATAAGGCTTGTTACCGCTACTACTTTTGCACCGGTCTGAAGAACTGCATCAATACATTCTTTTGTCGATTTTCCTGTAGTAACAACGTCTTCTGCTATAAGTACAAGCTCCCCTTCAGATAATTGAAAGCCTCTTCGAAGTGTCATTTTCCCATCAACCCGTTCGGTAAATATAGCCTTCTTTTTCAATAATCTTGCGAGCTCATATCCAAACCTTATTCCACCTATGGCAGGGCTTACTACAGTGGTAAACTGAACATCATAAAGTTTTTTTACAAGTTCGGAAATTATCTCTTCTGCTATAACCGGGTATTGCATAACAAGGGCACTCTGAAGATATGTATCGCTATGAAGACCTGAAGACAGCAAAAAATGACCCTTTAAAAGTGCTCCATGTCTTTTGTAAATATCAAGTACTTGTTCCAATGTCATTTCATCTCCTCCTTTATCATATCCACTGCAAGAGCAGGGTTTTCATGTTTTGTAATTGGTCTGCCTATTACCATAAAGTCGGTTTTTAACTTTACAGCATCCCCCGGAGTAACAATTCTTTTCTGGTCGTCATTCCCGGCAAAAGCAGGTCTTATCCCCGGTGTTATTGTCAGAAAATTTTCTCCGCAAATCTGTTTTATATACTTAACTTCTTTTGCTGAGGATACTACACCATCCAACCCTGCATCTCTTGCACTTCTGGCAAGAAATCCCACGTAATCTTCAGTAGAATCCCAGTTAAGTTTCATTTCACTAAAATATTTACTGTCAAGCGATGTAAGCAGCGTGACACCTATAAGTATGGGTTTTAAAATATTCCTTTTTTCACAATAGCTTTTAAGATTGTCGGAGGCTGTTTTCATCATGTCAAAACCACCCTGACAGTGCAGGTTTAAAATATCGATACCGATTTCTGCTGCAGAGGTTACGGCGCCTGAAACAGTGTTTGGGATATCATGAAATTTCAGGTCAAGAAATACTTTTTTGTCATTCAACTTTAAATATTCTATAAGTTTGTGGCCAAACAAAACAAAAGATTCAAGACCTACTTTATAATACAAAATTTTTTCACCGATAGCATCAACAATTTTTTTGGCAGAATCGAAATCTTTTGTGTCAAGAGCAACAATAATTTCCGGTTTTTTAAACATTATTTCATTCTCCTTATTCAGGCTTGGGAATATATAATAAAATGTTAAAATATTCAAGAAATTACTAAAGTTTTATTCATTTATTTTTGAATTGTAAATTATTTTGAATTGATTTATTAATGTGATTATGAATAAGAAAACGAGTTTTAAAAATGATTACAGTGAAGGTGTTTATCCTTTGCTCCTTGATGCACTTTCAAAAACTAACGATGAGCAGCTTGAAGGTTACGGTCTTGACAAATATTCTGTTCAGGCAAAAATGATCATTCAGGAAAAGCTTAATATAAATAATTGTGATATTCATTTTCTGGTAGGTGGTACGCAGACAAACAGGGTGTTTATCAAAGCTTCCTTAAAAAGCTATGAATCTGTAATTTCAAGTGAAAGTGGGCATATAAATGTGCATGAAGCGGGAGCCATTGAAGATGTTGGGCATAAAATAAATTTTGTTAAATCTGAAAATGGCAAAATTACCCCTTCTGATATTGAGATGATTGTTAAAAGCCATACAGATGAGCACATGGTAAAACCAGCGCTTGTTTATATTTCAAATTCTACTGAGTTAGGCACAATCTATACTTTATCAGAAATAGAAGATATTTATAGATGCTGCAGAAATAATGGTTTACTGCTCTATATGGATGGAGCAAGACTTGCCCAGGCCCTTTCTTCCCCCTTTTGTGATTATAAGCTAAGTGATATTCATGGCTTTTTTGATGGATACTATATTGGTGGGACGAAAAATGGGCTTTTTGCAGGAGAAGCGCTTGTTATAAACAATGAGAATCTAAAAAAAGATTTTAGGTATTACATAAAGCAGGCAGGTGGTTTGCTTGCAAAGGGTAGGTTGCTTGGTGTTCAATTTTATGAAATATTTAGAAGTGATTTGTATTTTGATTTAGCCAAAAATGCTGTTGATAAAGCGCTTGCTCTTGCTGAAAAGCTTTCTGGTTTGGGCATAAGATTTAAGTGCAGGCCAGAGACTAACCAGATTTTTCCTATATTCAGCAATGAGCTAATTAAATATCTGTATGAATATTTTGATTTTTATATATGGGAAAGTATGGATAGGGATTTTTCGGTTGCAAGGATTGTAACTTCCTGGGCTACAACTGAAAAACATGTTGATAATTTTTTCACAAAAGTAAAGGGGTATCTTGATGAGAAGGGCAGACAGAGCTGTTGGTGAAATTGAGGCATGGGAATTTGTTTGTAAGGGTGAATACGGTGTATTGTCATTGTCTGATGGAAAAATCCCTTATGGTGTTCCACTTAATTATTGCTTAATTGACAAAGATATATATTTTCACTGTGCCCATGAGGGTAGAAAAATAGATATTATGAAGAATAACCCTCTGATTTCATTTTGTGTTGTAAAAAGAGCAAGAATACTGCCAGATAAGTTTTCCACTGCTTATGAAAGCGTTATTGTTGAGGGGGTAGTGTGTGAAGTGGCAGAAAAAGAGAAAAGAGATGCACTTGTAGGGCTTATAAAAAAATATTCTTATGACTATTATGAAAATGGTCTGAAATATATTGAATCAATGTTGGAGCAAACTTCCGTATTTAAGATAACCGTCAAAAATATTTCCGGTAAATCAAGACGTTAGTTTTTGATTATACGCTCTTCACCGGTAAAAAGAGTAAAGCCCTTTCTTGATGTAAGCCCTATCAGGGTCATATTGCTCTCTTTGGCTATCTTAATCCCCTCTTCACTTGGTGCTGTCCTTGACACAACAACAGGTATTTTTGCCTTCGCACACTTTAATATCATTTCTGATGTGAGTCTTCCGGTAGAAAGTATAATCCCATCAGCAGTAGAACCACTGAGCAATATTGCACCTATTGTTTTGTCAATTGTGTTGTGCCTTCCTATGTCTTCACAGGTAAATACAAATCCGTCGACAGACTTAAAGTAGGCCTTATGTACGCACCTTGTATGTGTGTGAAGCTCTGATTCTTTTTCCAATCTTGTGAATAAGGTGATTATCTCATCAAAAGCAATCTTGGTGTCATAAGTGATTTTCTCATTGTTTGAATAAGTTTTTTCTAATACTTTCCCGCCACCGCAGCCTGAAGTTACCGTCCATTCCTTTTTTGTGCTTACGTCAAAATACATATCTTCGAGATAGATATAGATATTGTTTTGTTCGCATGTCCTAAAGTGGACAATATCGCTACTTTTTTGTATGATATCGGAGGTAAAAAGAAATCCGTATGTAAATTCTTTAATTTTATCCGGCAATAGCATGGCTGATGTAAATTTTTTTCCATTTACCAATATATTAAATTTAGATTCTTTGACAATGTAACGTATG
>JAIHAR010000020.1 GCA_020054865.1 Deferribacteraceae bacterium | reverse complement strand
AGTTAAATTTTCCATTGCATTGAACCTTTTTTTTGTATAAATCTCATAGAAAATAAATAGAGTAAATTAATTTGTCAACTAAAAAGGGGTATATATGAAAAAAGGAACAAAACTTGTTGCAATTGGCATTATAGTGGTAGTAGCTGTATTTTATCTTATCTCTTCAGGATTTAAACAAAGCGGAGTATACTATCTTGAAGTGCATGAACTCATAAAAGATCCGACAAAATATGAAGCCAAAGGAATTAGGGTAAGCGGTGATGTTGTAAAAGGAACAATAGTCAAAGATGCAAAAAATCAGCATCTTGAATTTGTTATGGCAGATGGTACCGGCAAACAGATGAATGTTGTTTATAATGGGATTATCCCGGATGCATTCACCGAGGATGTCCAGGTAATTGTAGAGGGGAAATACCATAAAGATACCAACACCTTCAATGCAAGTACACTGCTTGCCAAATGCCCTTCAAAATATGAAGCCGAGGTGGAAAAGCAATAATATTCAAATATATTAATATTGCAAAGTAATTTAGAATAATTTTAATATTGAACTTTTATTTTTTTTAAGTATCTAAACGTAAAAATTTTTAGGAGATGAAATTTATGGGCAATCTTGGTTTTTTATTGCAGTTTTTGGGTCTAATCAGCGCGGCAATTGCCGTGATCCTTTTTGGTTCTTCGTTTAACAAAGAATCCAAAGTAGTAGACAAATATGGAACTCTTTTCATTCACATTCAGACAATTTTAATTACCCTTGCATCTGTTGTCCTTGTATATGCACTGGCAACCGAATACTTTAAGATTGAATATGTAGCTCAGTATACTGATAGTAAGCTTCCATTTATTTACAAAATCAGTGCATTCTGGGCTGGACAGGCCGGCTCTCTTTTATTCTGGGGATGGCTGATCGCGGTATTTTCATCCATTGAGGCTTTAAGAATAAAAAATTACAGTTTAAGATACAAGGCAGCAACATTTTTTGCACTTGCTCTTACAAGCGGATTCTTTTTTGTTTTGACAAATTTTGTAACAAACCCTTTCAAGGAACTCGATTTTTTCCCTGCAGACGGTCTTGGCATGAACCCACTGCTTCAAAACCCCGGGATGCTGTATCACCCACCTACACTTTACCTTGGCTTCGTACTTTTTACACTGCCACTTGCCCATGCATTTGGCTCACTTGTAAGCAACGATAACTCCAGCCACTGGGTAAAAAACACCAGAGGTTGGTCAATCTTAAGCTGGATATTTCTTACAATAGGTATTGTTCTTGGTGGTCAATGGGCATATGTAGAGCTTGGCTGGGGCGGATACTGGGCATGGGACCCTGTGGAAAACGCATCACTGCTGCCATGGCTTACTGGTACTGCCTTTTTGCATTCAGCCATCATGTATGAAAGAAAGGAAAAACTAAAAATCTGGTCGTACATTTTAATATTAGTCACTTATGAACTCTGTATTTTCGGTACATTTTTGACAAGAAGCGGGGTAATTGATTCTGTACACAGTTTCGGAAAATCAGCGCTTGGACCATTCTTTATAATAATGATTATAGCAACAGCTATCGGATTTTTATATTATCTTTTTACCAATCTGAAATATCTAAAAGAAGAAACAAACTATTCCATATTTTCAAAAGAAGGGATGTTTTATATTACAAACTGGCTTTTTGTTGCACTGATGGTTGTTATACTTTTTGGAACAACATTGCCAATATTGACTCAACTTTTCCCGAGCAAATTGACAGTTGGTATACCATACTACAATAAAGTCTCCACGCCATTTTTCATGCTAATAATCCTTATCAGCGGAATATGTCCCCTTTTGCCTTATGGAAATACAAAACTTAATGACATTATTAAAAATCTCTGGCCTTCATTTTTATTTATGATAATTGCAACCGCAGGGATATACGCATACGGATTTACTGACATTATACCACTTGTACTTTTTGCCTTCACTTCATTCTCGCTATTTACCATACTTCTGCAAATTTTTAGGGGCATCATAAAAAACGGAATCAGTATTATTTACCGTAATAGCAGGCTTTACGGAGCCTTAATAATTCACTTTGGTTTAGTTGTGTTATCTTACGGGGTAATAGCCTCTTCTTTTTATAACGTTTCTGTAGATAAGGTTGTGGCACCTGGAGAAACGATCTCATTCTATAAATATGAACTAAAGGTTGGCGATCTCGTAATAAAAGAAAAGCAAAACTATGTCTCTGTTTATTCCCCTGTTAAAGTCTATGAAAATGGAAAATATATCATAACGATGACTCCGGAAAGGAGATTTTATAACAATCACAAAGAGCCTTTTGCAGAAGTGTCAATATACACCGAAGCAAAAGGGGATTTATATCTTATACTTGCATCCTACTCAAAACCAGAAAATATAATCGGTATCCAGGCTGTTTATGAGCCTTTTATCGTGTGGATATGGATAGGTTGTGCTATAATGGTGTTAGGCGGATTACATGGAATTTTCCCATTCAAAAGAAACAAACAGTGATTTTATTAAGTTAGACGGCGTAAAAAAAAGTTACGGACATATTGATGCACTTAAGGGTGTCTCCTTTGTTTTGAAAAAAGGGGACTTCCTTTCTGTTTTTGGTCCAAATGGCGCCGGAAAATCTACACTTTTAAAAATACTTTCAGCCCAAACACGACCTACAAAAGGTAAGGTATATTTTAATGGTATTGATCTTGGAAAACAACCGGATGAATTTCGAAAAACATTTGGTGTAATATCCCATCTCCCATTTCTTTACGAAAATCTCTCAGCATATGATAATCTTAAATTCTACGCAAAAATATATGGTGTACAGGATATTGAAGTCAAAGTTGAAACTATTTTGAATAAGGTAGAACTTACAGGCAGAAAAAATGACTACGTCAGAGGGTATTCAAGGGGGATGCTCCAGAGGCTTTCCATCGCAAGGGCATTGATTCACGACCCTGACATCATACTTCTTGATGAGCCATACACAGGTCTTGATCAGCATGCATCATTTATATTGACAAATATTCTTAAAGAACAATTTAAAAACAACAAAACAATCATAATGGTAACGCACAATTTAAGCAGGGGTTTTGACCTTGCATCAAAAGTTGCGATAATGAAAAAGGGTGAACTTGCTCTTTTTGAAGAAAAAGAAAGACTGCCTGAAGCTGAATTTGAGGATATTTATATTTCTACATTGGAGAACTGATTTGTGAAAAAATATTTTAAAACTATCTACTACATTTTTGAAAAAGATATAATGCTGGAGATGAAGTCCAAGGAAGTCATCAACTCGATGCTGATATTTTCTCTACTTACTGTGATTGTTTTCAGCTTTATTTTTGAACCCGGTGCTGAATATAAAATCGACCTTGTAGGCGGAATTTTGTGGATGGCAATTGTGTTTGCAGGTATTCTTGGGCTTAACAAATCTATGATGAGCGAAATAAATGGCGGCAACTTAAACGCCTTACTGCTTGCGCCTGTTGACAAAAGCGCTATCTTTTTCGGTAAGGTATTGTCAAATTTTACATTTCTCATTTTTATGGAATTTGTCACAATACCTATTTTTACGGTATTTTATAATGTAAATATTTTTAAATATACACTGCTTTCGATCTCTGTCTTTATACTTGGAACATATGGATTTTCAGTCCTGGGGACACTTTTTTCAATCATATCCGTAAAGTCAAGGACGAGGGAAGTGATGCTCCCTATATTATTGTTGCCCCTTATGATTCCCGTAATACTTGCCGCTATTCAATCCATCAATATTTTTATCAAAGGGGATGAGATAAGTGATGCATTTAGATGGATTAAATTAATAGTTTCATTTGACCTTGTGTTTACTTTTGTAGTATATGCTATTTTTGACTACATAGTTGAGGAGTAATTATGAAAATAGAAAAGTTAATTGACTATATCGCATTTGTCCTGATAATCATAGCGCTTTACTTTGCGTTTATTTTTGCTCCCGTTGAAAAGGTAATGGGGGTAGTTCAAAAAATATTTTATTTTCATGTTGCAAGCGCCTGGATTGCATTCTTTGCTTTTTTTGTAACATTTATATGCAGTATATTTTTACTTGCCACAAATAAATATATATTTGATGACATAGCCTCATCTTCTGCTGAGATAGGGATTGTATTCTGCTCAATCGTTCTTATAACAGGGCCCATCTGGGCTAAACCTATCTGGGGGACATGGTGGACATGGGACCCAAGACTTACCACCACATTAATCCTCTGGTTTATCTATGTTGGTTACCTGATGCTCAGAAAGTTTCTTGACGAAGACGATAAAAAAGCAAAGTTTTCTGCAGCAGTAGGAATAATAGGATTCATCGACGTCCCGATTGTATTTTTGTCCATAAGATGGTGGAGGACGATACATCCGAATGTGTTGCAAAAAGGGGGTGGCGGCCTACACCCTGACATGCTTACAAGTCTTATTGTATCGGTAATTGCTTTTACATTTCTGTATCTCATGCTTATGAACAAGAATTTGAAAATAAAAAATTTAGAGCGAAATATATTCACTGTTGAAAACAAATAAGGGGTATAAATATGAAAAACTTCTGGTATCTTTTTGCCGGCTATACCGTAATATGGGCACTTATATTCTTTTATGTCCAGAGACTAAACAGCAAAATAAAAGAGCTTAGCCTGAAATTAGACCGTCTGTCCCAGGATAAATAACTACTTTTTCTTTTTCATGAAATCAATCAGGGAAACAACATCTTTGTTTATGGCTTCTATGTTTTCCTGCTTGATTTCGTCGTAAATCTCCTTTCTGAATACCTGTATATCCTTAGGGGCCTCTATACCAATTTTTACATTTTTGCCGGTAATTTCGACAATTTTTATTTCGATATCATCCCCTATCATCAGGCTTTCATTTATCTTTCTTGTTAAAACTAACATTATTCCCCTATTTAAACAAAGGTGTCTTTACCTGATAGTTATCATCATCCAAAATTATCTGTTTTGCAAGTTTTTTCTTTGAGTTGATAACAAGGGGTGCCTTCAAATTTATAGTTGCTTTTTGAGGGTCATCTTTGACCACTACAAGGCCAAAAATTTCCATATCTGACTCTTCTTCAATCTGCAATACCTTAAACTCACTTTTGTTAAACTTAGGAGAATAATCAGGAAAAAATACTTTTATATCAGCAAGTATAAAAGTAACATTTACATCCTGCACAGACTGAAAATATGAAAAAGGATAAAACTCTTTGGAGGATATAAACAAGAAATCAGAAAGCTCATTAAACCCGAGAATCGGTGAAACCATTGTTATAAGGTCATCATCAGTATATTCAAACTTACCAAGTTTCGGTGAATTTAAAATTTTCTTCTGCATCTTTTCCTCACTTTTCAAAACATTTTGTAAACTCATATTACACCTCTTTATAAAAAATTATCCTAAATAGTCCATAATTGAAAGCTGCAACACCTTGGCAGCAGTGCTCATAGCCATCTGGTATGCCTGCTGGGCAAGCTGAAACTCTGTAATGGCTTTTGTCATATCCACTTCTGTAGCACCAAGATATTTGGCCTTCAGCTCTTCATTGGAAGTAGAAATGGTTGTATGAAAATTTATCAGGGAATCCACCCTGTTTTGTCTTGTCCCTGTAAGGGTTAGGTTTGTTGTAATCTGGGTTTCAGCCTTATCAAGGACAGGAATTTCATAGTTTATCCCTGAGCCAACTGTTGAAGTAAATGAATCTGCCGTATAAAGTGTGCCAGGGTCAAAGGCAAGCTTTACCCCGTCAGCCACATCTTTCAGTTTTCCTGCAGTATCAAGTGTAACATAATTGACCAATTCTCCACTGCTGCCGGAAACTTTGATTTTAACCTCATCACCTGCTTTGAAATATCCGAGCGTTCCTTCATGGCTGCCTGTTACAAGTAAATTGGTAACACTGCCACTATAGTTAAAGGCAAGTTTACCTTCAATGTTTTGAGCAGTGATTCCTGAAGGCAGGCTATAATTGATTTCAGCTGCAAGTTCGTCAATTGACGTATATGTTTTTGGGCTTACAGTCACTGAAGATTTGTTCCAGCTTGTACCGTTATAATATCTGAAAGTCAGCGTCCTTTCTGCATCAGTTGTATTTTCAAGCTCAAGCACAGGAGTTTGCTTCGAAAAAACGTAATTATTGTAGGAAGTTGACCCATCATCATTTTTTAACCCTAAGGCCTTAGCGGTAGTACTATCATTTGCGTTAATCTCCACTTCCTGCAGTCCGCTTCCGGATTTAACAACAAGTCTGTTGTTTTGAACCTCAGCTTTAATACCAAGTGAAAGCATATTAGGATTGGTATTAATTGCATTCAAAATATCATCTGCACTACTGACTGATGTAATGTTAAATGACTCCATAGTAATATTACCATTTGCATCGCTTACTATGATATCAAAATCAAGATTGGACGCTCCTGACAAATTGATATCATTAATTGAAGATGTAGAAAGCTCTTTTTGTATAAAAAAATCTGTCTTGTCCCCCACCGGCTGAACTTCATACTTCCACTCATCATTATAATTACCTTTAAATGTGCCATCCAGATAAGGGGTAGCAGTGGAATTCAGATTTTCATCTCTCCAGGCGCTCGGTTCACCTATCCCTTCCTGGGGGATATTCAGGTTAAGGGCATCGTAAAGATTTTTGAGTGACCTGAAAATGTCCACATTTTTACCTTCCTGAACAACATTCATATCACCAAGGCTAAAACTTGAATTTGCCTTAAGGCTCAAATCAAAAGATTGGCTGCTGTTTGAGTCAATGACTATTGAAACTCCTGAGCCAAGCTCTATCGGGCTACCATCGTAATTGGAAACGGTTTTGCTTATTATTGTGGCACCTTTTTTGTCTGTAACAGAAATATCAAGAGCGCCCGCATTATTTACTACATTTACCTTCCAGTAATCGTCGCTGCCACCTGTATATTTTCCAAGGACAGTAACATTCCTGTTGACTTCAGGATAACCAAGTCCTTTGTTGCTTTCTGCAAACCTTAGCGTAAATTTACTCTGCCCTGAGCGTAAGTCATTGACATAAATATTCCCATTTTCCACTTTAGCATCAACTGTATAGTCGTATAGCTCCTCAACAAATTGAAGCAGATCACTGATTCTCTTCTCAGTTGCAACGGGGAAATTATCTCCGTATGCATTGTCATATTTAAACTGTCCACCATGCTCTACTGCAAGATAAGTGTCCGAGCCGTAATTAACATTTTCCAGATTGAATGTGATGTCAAATGTGCTTGTGGCACCTATGCTCAAATTTGAAATCTCATACGAAATATTAAAGTTAAGTCCTTTATCTTTAAGGGCTTTATCCAGAGCATTTTTTATTTCGAATTTTTCAACATTCCCATCGGAATTTTCATCAACAGGTGTAAAAGCAATTTTTTCACCGTTAATTATAAACTCAGTTGCTGATGCAGTTGATGTGCTCACAGATGACAAAGTCACCGATACTTTATTTTTTGTATCAAAATCGTCATAATTGATTTCAAATCTTGTATCTTTCCCCTTAGCCTCATACTTGTTATTCTGGTCAAAAGTTACCACTTTAAATGTTGAGTTTGCCGATGTGTAAGAAGGGTTGATAATGGCATAGTTGCCAATTGACGATAGCCCTGACTCGATTGATGCCTCGTCGAAAGATGAAAAATTTGCTGTTACACTGCTTAGATTAGGTGTAATAAATGTTGCACTGGCACTTCCAGTCAATGTTATCTCGTCACTTACCTGAATATTCCCTTCAAATCCAAGAGTGTTATCTTTTGAACCGTAAATTTCAAAATTGACCATATTTCCGGTGCGAACAGAGGTAAAAAGTATTTTATCCCCATCTGCACTTGCCTCAATCTCATTTCCAAGCCCTTCACTTTCAAGCATTCTATTAAGGCTGAAAACAATATCATCTATATCTTTATAAGCCCTCTTATCCATTGTAAGCAGATAATCTTTGCCTGCATATTTCAGCAATACAGACCTTTGTGTCTCGCTTTTATCAGTCATGTCAAGATTAACTGAATTTGGGGAGATAGCTTTTGCTACACCTACTTTAAAACCGTAGTGGTCTGTGCCTGAAATATCTATATAGTCAGCGTCCCCCAAATTTGCGCTGTCAATCTGGGAAAATTTTGTAGTAGATGTGATTCCAAGCCCTTTTACTGTATTGTATCTTGTGGATTTTAAAATTCTGTCTGCCTCAAGAAAAACTTCTTTCCCTGTCAAATTTAGGGTCACTTCCTGATTGTAACCGATTTTTGTATTAATTTTCCCCAGGTCGCCATGATATCTGATATCATCTCCGGGTTTGAAATAAAAACTTATTTTGCTGTCATTAAAATCATTTTCCGGTAATTTTACGGCAAAGCCAAGCCCCGTATTTACAACCTTTCCAGGCTCATACATCACCGTAAGGGAAGTCGCTGTCCTGTTTCCCCCTTTTGCTGTTTCATCGCTGCCGTTTGAATCAAGAAAAAGTTTATTGTTATCCTTATCATATACAGTGATTGTTACTTTATCGGTATTTGAATCCTTGTTTAGTAAAATAGTGTATTGCCCTTCGTCAGGCTCCGGCATATCTCCAAACACTTTTCTGGTATAAACTTCAAGCTGAGAATTTGTTGAAGTAACAGAAGAAATTTCTCTTGCATCAGCCTCAAAAGGTGTTGTCTCGGTCTGAAAACCTGCAAATATATATCTCCCCATATAATTTGCATTCCCAATATCAACCATGGAATCAAGAATATTTTTTACATCCCCGGCAAGAGCCTTCCTGCTCGTGGCACTCTGACTGTCATTTGCCCCTGCAATCGCATACTGATTCTTGGCCTGGCTCAGCAAATCTATTGCCCTTTGTAGTTCATTATCAGTATTTGTTATCCATGTCAGCGCACTTTCTGCATTTGTCTTGAACTGCTCCGCTTCATCAATAGTCCTTTGAATGTTAATTGCACTAACATAATTTGTTGGACTATCTTCAGGCTTTAAAAGTGTCCTTCCTACCGTTACCTTCTCATTACTCTCAGTAAGTTTTGTAAGAGAATTTTCAAGACTGGACAGATATTTAAAAGGCAATAGATTAAATGTTACTCTCATAGTTCACCTCTACCTTCCTACAACTCCGACACCGTTTATAAGCCTGTCTATCATCTGATCCACAGCAGTTATAAATCTTGCATTTGCTTCATAAGCTTTTTGAAATTTTATCAGATTGGTAAACTCTTCATCGATTGAGACACCCCTTACCTGCTCAAGCTTTATTGTAAACTGATCAACGGATTGTTTTTTTGCATTGTAGAATACATCAATTTGATTTTTATCAGCTGCAATGGTGGTGGTAAATACCGAATAAAATTCGTCTATTGAATAGTTGCTGTCCACCACATTTTTAAATTTCAGATTCGCAATGTCAAGAGCATTTGTGTTGTCCCCTGCTGCAGTGGATTTTGCTGTGGCAATAAAATTTGGATTATTTTTTATAAGGTCATTTAACTTTATATCTCTGGCACCACTTCCACTAAAATATCCATATAATCCCGATGCAACAAGAAAGTTTGAAGTATCTTCAGTAAAAGAGAATGTATACCCCTCTTCAGAAGTTATTTTAATGCTATTTCCTGCAGAAATCTGCGCAGAAATTCTACCGCCAAAAGCATTGCCGTCAGCAGAATTTATCTTCTCTATGACAGAAAGAAGATTATCCTCTTCAGGGTCTATATCTATATCATAATAGTCTGAAATCTCTCCCTCACTATTGTAAACGGCAATCCTGAAAGTCCCTTCATTTACATCATAGGGAAACTTGCCAAGGTCTCTCGAAAATGAATAAGTGGGGTTGTAAACACCATTTGAAGAAGTAATGGAGTCAAACCTCTCAATTCCAAGCCCTGTTGAATGTATCCTGTTTGTTTCTTCAATGAGTGTTTGAGCAAGTTTGTCCAGTTTGTCAGTGTATTCAGTAAGGATGCTGTCTCTCAACTTTATTTCAGCTGCCACCTTGCCGCCTGAAATTCTTGATGTAATATCCACTATTGGCTCATTTGAAACTCTTGAACCCCAGTAGATATCATAATGATTGCTGTTATTCTCATTTTTCACAGCATAAAGTTTGTTGGTAACATCTGAATCTACAAGGGTATTTCCACCCACAAGCACCGCTATTTGCCCATCACTTCTTTCATGAACATTAAAGTCGACATAGTCTGACAGTTTCTCTAAAAGCAAATCTCTCTGATCTCTGAAATCATTGGCTCTGTCGCCACCGGATTCCACCTTTCCTATTTGAATATTTATCTGTCTTATGCTTTCTGCTATATCATTTATCTCATTTACATATTGTTCAATCTTCAAGTCTGAATTTTCCCTTATGGACTCAATCTGGGCATAACTATCCTGAATCTTTGTGGCCAACGTTTCTGTCTTGTTCACAAGCTCTATCTTTTTAACCTGCGATTCATCTGAATTATCAGGTGCAGTGCTCGCAAGATCCTGCCAGGCGTTAAAATATTCTTTCAGCGCATCTCCAAGGCCTGAGCCACTTTCAAGTTCGTTAAAATACACTTTTACTTCGTCAAGAGATGTTTGTAATGCTGACCAGTAGCTCAGCGATGTGTTTTCACGTCTCAAATTGTTTGCCAAAACCTCGTCATATGTTCTCTCCACATACTCAAGCTTTGCGCCTCTCCCAAAAGGTCCAGGAGTTACCAGCAGTGGATTTTGGGTTTGAATTACAGCCCTTTGCCTTGAATAACCTTCTGTGTTGGCATTGGCAATATTGTGGCCTGTAATCTCTATACCCGCCTGAGATGTCATAAGACCGGACACGCCGGTGTATAGCGTACCGAATATATTAGACATAATATTATCCTCTAAGCGCTTCTTGTAAATGAAGCAAGTTTTGCTGCCTTTGTCCCGTTGCTGGTGTAAGAGATTCCGGTTGTAACCCCGATTTTATCAAAAAAGTCAGAAATCAGTCTGAGATTTGTTGAATACAGCATTTTTATCGCAAGATTTTCATTGTGCGTTTTTGCGGCAAGCTCCGTTAATTTATTTTTAAGCTCTACTATCTCACTTTTTTCAGGAGAATCCTCAAGATGTTCAATTAAATCATTAAGATTATTTCCGCTTAGTCCATTCATAAGGCAGTATTTTTTGATGTATTTCTCCCTGGCCTCATCTAAAACTCTGTCTTTATATATAACCGTATCTTTCTGTTTGACAGTTTCTATAACCCTGTCTATTTCCCAATGGGTAATATAATATTTTTCTTTTTCTATTATTGAGTTAAGCTCCTCAAGAAGCTTCAGTTGACTTTTGAGCACACCAATAAGGTTCTGGATTGTTTCCATATTTTCCTCCGTCTTTAGTTTTAATGAACTTTAAAACAGGTCGTCTACAGCAGTATTAACAATCTTTTCTGCCACTTTTCTGCCGGAGAAATCGTAGGTGCCTGACTCAATCTGCTTCCTGATTTCGCTTACCTTCTCGGCTCTTACTTCAGGAGATGATTTCACCCTTTCAACAAGGTTATCCACTTTGCGAAAGGAGGATAGCTCCACCCTGTCTTCCTGAGCCTTTTGTCTCGAACCAGTCTTTGACTGCTCAGTATCCTTCTTGACAGTACTGCTAACATTCCCGTAAAGAGCATTCGGTTTGTCTTCAATTCTCATAATCTCCTCCAGTCACAACTGGATAATCGGCAGAATTTTAAAATACTTTAACAAAAATTACAACCTTTTAAAGTTCAAATTATTATATTCAAATTCTATGCCACTATTTTTAAGCCGTTTTTATAATTTTCCAGGCTATTTTTACCTTCATCTGTGTATTTTTTTCCGGCTACAAATGAATTATTTTCCCTGAAAAAATTTATTAACATCTCTTTTATCCCGCCCCTTGAATTTTCCGCAGCTATTCTGGAAACTTCGTAATCCATCATTTCTGTAAATATTTTCTCACCTTCAGATTTTTTTAAAAGCCCTGATTCAAAGCCCCCTTTCCTTCCGCTTTTCATAATAATACTGTAAAACAGAGCCTCAAACTCTTCACAGGCTTTGTCCAATCTCTTTTTCTGCAGGTCAGATGCATTAACATTTTCAAAATTTATTTTTTCTATCATCAGATTACCTCCAGCTCACCCTGTAAAGCGCCTGCAGCTTTTATTGCCTGCAATACCGCTATTAAATCTCTTGGAGAAACTTTTATAGCATTGAGAGCCTTTACAAGGTCACTTATCCTGACCCCTTCCGGTATCATCATCAGCTTTGCATCCTCTTCTTCAATCTGAATTTCCTGGTTATTTGTGACAACTGTCTGCCCTTCAGACAAAGGTGCCGGCTGGGAAACCTCAACAGTATTAGTAATTTTTATTGTCAAATTACCGTGGGAAACTGCCACGGTAGAGATTCTTACATCTGATCCCATTACAATAGTCCCTGTTCTTTCATCCACCACAACTTTTGCAAATGTCTCCGGCTGGATTTCAAGCCCCAAAATTTTGTCAACAAACTCATAATAGTTATCTCTGTACTGTTCCGGCACAACAACTTTCACAGTGGTAGGATTGACTATTGCTGCTACTTCCTCATCAAAATATTTATTTATAAGGTTTTTGGCTTTTACAATATTGGAAATGCTTAAATTGTTGAAACTTAATGTAAGATATTCGTTGCTCAAATTAAAAGGTATCTCCTTTTCTATTAAAGCACCATTGGGTATTCTGCCCACAGTAGGATGATTTTTCACTGCCCCTGCACCTCCAGCAGAAACATTCATCCCACCTACTGAAATAGGCCCCTGGGCTACAGCATAAATCTGTCCGTTAGGAGCTGACAGTGGAGTAAGAAGAAGTGTCCCACCTTCAAGGCTTTTGGCATCACCAATTGAAGAGACCACCACATCTAACTTTGAGCCTGCTGCCGCAAATGGAGATAGTTTTGCAGTAACCATCACAGCTGCAACATTTTTTACCTTAACTTTGGCCTTATCAACCGTAATACCCATCCTGTCGAGCATATTTACCAGCGATTGTATTGTAAATTCTGTACCTGATTTATCCCCTGTCCCATTAAGCCCTACTACCAATCCATAACCTATAAGCTGATTATCCCTTACCCCTTCAATTGTTGCCATATCCCTGATTTTTATCCCTGCAATTGAAACTGATTCAAATAGAAATAATATTATCAAAATTATAAACTTTTTCATAACGTCCCTCCCTAAAATGGCCATACCCAGTCTATTACACTTGATAGCCACCCTTTGCGGTTTGCATCGCTTAAAACACCTTTGCCAGTGTAAGTAATCTGGGCATCAGCAATCGATGTAGAAAGTACCGTATTGCTTGCGTCGATATCTTTTTGTCTGATTATCCCTTTTACGGAAATAGTCTGCTTCTCCTGGTCCACCAGAATCTCCCTATTGCCTTCTATAACCAGATTTCCTGATGGAAGAATATCCACAATCCTTGCAGCAATTGTTGCTGTTACTTTATCAGACTTCTGTTTTGCTCCGCTGCCATTAAAAGAATTGGAAGTATCCGCTGCAACAGTCGGGTCAAATGCATTGCCTTTATTTAAAAAATTTGTCATCCCCATGTTCAAAGGAAGTCCAAGCAAATTTGTAATTCCGCTATTGTAACTGCTTGTCTTCGTAGTCTTGGTAGAGTTTGAATTGCTCGCAGAAGAAGATTCCACAATTTTGACAATAATTATATCTCCAAGAGACCTACCCTTATAATCAAGAAACATTGCACCGGAATTGCCCACATCAGCCCAGAGTGAAGCAGAAGGTTGTTTTTGCTTCAGAGCATTGTTATACTTTGCAACCTCTTCATTATAATTTAACTTTGATACATTTGAAGTTACTTCCGGCTTCTTTGAACATCCGGACAACAACATATAAATTATCAGCAGAGAAAGAAAAAATTTCTTCATATAGCACCTCAAAGCATTTCTTCTGCTTTGAAATAGCACATTTGATGCCAATTTTTTCAAGAATTTTTTGCCTGCTTAGAAATGTACAACTGCCACGCCGTTTCCTTTATAAACAGCAATAAGGGCTTTATCTGACATGGAATTTTTTACCTGTAACTTCTCCCCAATGTAGCCATCTTCAAGGGCTTCACCAGAAGTTGAAACAGAAATATTTTCATTCTTATAAAGAATTTTTACCCTTTCCCCCTTTAAAATATCTGGTTTTGAATATACATTTTTTTTAAGTATCGGCCTGCCTGCAAAAATAGTAGAATTTGCCAGCTTATTCTCCAGATTATCAGCCAATAATTCTCTTATATTTGTTATATTTACAAGCTGTTTTGTATAATTGTTTTTGAATTCCTGCCCCTTGCCTATTCTGCTCGTGGCCACATACCCTTGCTTGTACGTTTCAATATAGGCATAAAATCTGTAAACATCCTCACCATTATCGATATATATATTTGTGGAACCAAATGGAATATCTTCAATCTTAATCTTAAAATTCCCCTTTTTGTCGGTAAAAACCTTTCTGTTGTAATTAAACTTTTTAATATCAAACACATACTGAGTATAGGTTTCTTTGAGAAATTTCTGAATCTCTTCAAGAATTTCTTTTTCCTCTATCATTACGCCATTCCTTTTTACTGCTATTTTTTCCGGAAACTTTTGCCTTAAAATTTTGATATCTACCCCTGAAATCTTCGCAACTTTGGGCAAATAAATATTTACATCTTCATTATATTTGATTCCGCAATAAACCGGTTCATGGGAAAACATTTTATCAATCTGATCAAGATAAACGCAGCCGGTATCCACTTTAATTTCAGCAAACACCAAACTGCTTGTCAGAAAGATAAAAATAAGCACCCTTAACATATTTTCCCCTAAAATTACTTCAAGTTGTTTACTATTTGCAGCATCTGATCACCGGTCTGGATAGCCTTTGAATTGATTTCATATGCACGCTGGCCGGTAATCATATTTACCATCTCTTCTACAACGTTTACATTGCTCATTTCAAGCACACCCTGAGCAATTGTACCTATTCCATCTTCTCCAGGCACACCTGTTACTGCCTCTCCACTTGCCCCGGTTTGAACAAACAAGTTATTCCCAATTGCCTTTAGTCCTGCAGGATTTATAAATCTTGCAAGCTCAATGTTGCCTACTTCAGCTGCTTCTGCTTCACCAGGCAGTGTCACAGAAACAGTCCCATCTGTACCTATTGTAATACTTGTAGCATTTTCAGGAATATTTATAGCTGGCTCAAGCAAGTAGCCTTCAGGAGTCACAATATCCCCATCACTGTTTAGTTTAAAAGAACCTGACCTGGTGTAACCGATATTTCCATCAGGAAGGGTTACCTGGAAAAATCCATCCCCTTCAATTGCTATATCAAGCATATTTCCTGTCTGCTGAAAATTCCCCTGAGTAAAAATCTTTTCAGTAGCCACTACATTTGAACCAAGACCAATCTGAATACCTGTGGGGTGAGAAATGCCGGTAGCAGTTACAGCTCCAGCAGGTCGCATTTCCTGATACAGCAAATCCTGAAAATTTACTCTTGATTTTTTGAATCCTGCATTGTTTACATTGGCAAGATTGTTGGCAATATTGTCAATATTAATCTGCTGGGTAGTCATTCCGCTTGCCGCGGTCCAGAGTGCTCTTAACATAATTTATCCTCCTGTTAACCTATTTTTCCAAGTTCGTTTGCTGCTCTTTCATTCAACGTATCAATTGTCCTTATTACCCTTTGATACGTTTCAAATGCACGGTGTGTGCCAATCATATTAACCATCTCTCTGACGGGGTTTATGTTGCTCTCTTCAACATAGCCCTGCATAAGTTTAGGATTTTCCGACTCCACAGGGAGTGTGTCTATTGCTGCAAAAAGGTTGTAACCAATTTTCTGAAGTTTGGTCTTATCTTCAAATTCCACAAGATAAAGGGTATCCAACACTGCACCATCAACCGTAATATTCCCGTTTGAAAGTACCTCAACATTGCCGTTTGGTATCCTTATCCCTTCGTTATTTTCAACATTTCTGGATAAAACTTTGTAACCCTGCTGCGTAACAAGGTATCCGTCTGAATCAATTGTAAAATTGCCTGCTCTGGTAAATCTTATCCCAAAGGGGGTGTCAACAGCAAAAAACACATCTTTATTGTTTAAAGCAAAATCAAATTTATTGCCCGTCTGTTTTATATTGCCAGCAGAAAAATCTGTGTAAATTTCTGAAAGTTTTGAAACTGCGTTAATAGTCTGGTTATATCTGCTGTCCCTTATCGCATCATAAGGAAATTCATTTTCTTTCTTAAGATACTGGTCAAATGTTGGGGTATCCATCTTGAATCCCGCTGTATTGATATTCGCAAGATTATTGCTTATTATGTCAAGTTTCTTCTCCATCTGCAGCATGCCGCTTGCTGCCACATAAAGTCCATTAAGCATTTTTGCCCCCTTTTTTAAACTTAAACATTTCGGGGAATGATTTTTCGATTAAATATTGCAAACCTTTTATTTTCAAGTAGCTTACAGGCCTTGCCGGTCTTGTTTGAAAATAGAAGAAATTTTCATCACTATTTGAAAATACTGTTACGGTAGCATTTGAAATAACCGCGTTGTGATTGTTAAATACGGTAATCTCTTCCCTGATGAAATTTTTTCCGAAGATTTTGGTAACGGATTCTTCAAAGTTTAGTATCATTATATAGTCAGCATCTTCAGCAGATTTGGCCAAAGTCCCAAGCTTGTTCAGTGAAATTATATTTTCCATCAGACTTTTCATTTCAAAATCATACTCTCCGCTTATATCTTTTGGAGGAATAACAAATATTTTGGAGTCCGCAACAATCTTGTCACTGACACTGACCCTGTAATCTTCAAATTTTGCTTTTGTTTTATCAAATATAAGAGAAGAAAAATTTGTATTCATCTCAATAAGTGCTGCCATTAGCAAAAATCCTGAATTTGGTTTTAAAATAAGATTTTGCGTATTATTGAAGGTATTCTTTGTAACCACATTGCTGCAACCAAACAAAACTGTCACGAAACACAAAAAACATATATGAAAAACTTTCCTCATGGTTTCCTCCTGTCTGAAGTTTAGCAACTAAAATGCCAACAATTTTTAATTTTTCTTGTAACCTTTTTGATTATTCAACAGTTATTGGGGTATAAATAACAAGGAGGTAGAAAAAATAAAAAAAATCATTGCTTTAGCAGCGGTAGTTTTGTTAACATTCTCCGGTGTATCTGTATTTGCCAAAACAAAAGGCTTTGGCAAAGGATATTCAAGCGGTAAATCAAGCCAGGCTATGGGCTCTTACAAAGGCACATCCTCTCAAAATGGCTTTAAAACAGGGGATAGAGCACTTGATGGCAGCGGGAAAGGTTTTGGTGACGGTACAAACCCCCAACCCAAAGATGGTACGGGTTTTGGCGCAGCTCAAAAATAATTACCGGGTGGCAAAGCCACCCATTTTATACTTATGAACCATTTTCATAACTTTTTTGAAAAGACAAAGAGAGGTTTTTATAATTATCTTTTATCACTTACCCGTGACAGTGATTTTGCGGACGATATTTTTCAGGAAACATATTACAAAATTTTGAAAAATTACACAGAAAATCTGTCTCCGGGAATTTTGTACAAAATTGGAAAAAATTTATTTATAGATGCCTATAACAAAAACAAAAAGCATCTTGCCATCGAAGACATAAACCTCAATTACAACAATGAAGATGATGCAAGGCTTGAAGCCGAAGCCCTTTTGAGAATGCTGGAGGATGACGAAAAGCAGGTTTTTCTCATGAGCGCAGTTGACGGTCTAAAGTATGAGGAGATAAGTAAGGTTACAGGTATGAGCGTAGCCAATATAAAGGTAAAAATATTCAGGGCAAGAAAAAAGATACAGCAAAAAATCAATGGGGGTCAAAGATGAAAGAGATTTTAATAAGTCAATTTATTGACGATGAGCTTAGTCTTCCGGAAAAAAAAGATTTTGTAATTAATGTAAAAAATGATGATGAGTTTTATGATGAAGCTATAAAATTCATTGAATCAGAGATTAAATTCATCGAAAAAATCAAAAAAAATAATATCCCCGATTTAAAACTTAAAAGAGCTTTTTATTTCAATTACAAAATTGCTGTTGCAGCACTTCTTTTAATTGCACTTTCCTTTTTTGGAATAAGTAAAGTTGCATTTTCTCCCCAACAAATTACTGCCGCCAAAAATCTCAAGGAATACAGATTTGTTATTTTCAATGATAATGCCAATAAAGTTGAAATCTCAGGTACATTTACAAACTGGCAAAAAATTCCAATGAAAAAAATCAATAATTCCGGTTACTGGGAACTAACCTTGTCAATTCCCGAAGGTGAACATAAATACTCTATATTTGCAGATGATAATGTTTTAGCCGACCCTACAGCTGCATTTATAGAAAAAGATGACTTTGGCAATATTAATTCAGTTCTTGAGGTTTGATATGATATCGAGAGTTATTGTTATTCTGCTTTTTTTGGTTACAGGGTGTTCAAAATATAATGTAAAGGTTGATAACGATAAAATCTTGTTCACACTAAGAAACGACAGCAAACCATATTTTCATTACAGCGTTGATGGGTTTATGCCCCACGAAATGAAGGAAGAAAATGGCGTCTATTATTTCAGCATTAAAAAATCGAAAGACTTCAAATATTTTTTTACCGAAGAAAAAGGTTTAATAAAGGTAGATTGCCCCTTTATAGAGTATGATGATTTTGGGGGATACAGCTGCATCTTTGCCATGTAACCTTTTTGATCTTCAAACAGTTTATAAAGAAAAAGAGGAGGCTTGATATGAAAAAAATCACCACACTATTTGCAATACTTTTCGTTTCAACAATCTGCCTTGCAGAAGTTTCAGAAACTGCAGTGCTCGACAAGGCATCAGAAATGGTAAGACAGCAACTTCAGACAAATATTTCAATGGGGCTGAACAATCAGACAATGCTTAATGCTTACGGGCAAATTGTTCAAAGTAAAATGACAGAAGAGGTAAAAGCACAGATTTTAAGTAAAATGAGACAGGCATATCAAAACGGAATCCCTGCCGAGCCACTGGCAGAGAAAGTTATGGAAGGCTTTGCAAAAAAAGTCAATGAGCAGCAGATGCAGCAGGCATTAAACAAACTTACAGAAAGATTTGAATACGCAAAAAAAATCTCCGCTCAGATAAATGCCCCTGTTGAGCAGAAACAAAAAATGATGGCAAATTTGGCTGATGCTCTGGCTGCAGGGCTACAAACGCAAACTGCTGAGAGGGTTATGTCGAAAGACAGGGTAAAGGAAAATTCTGAACTTGCCACAGAAATAACAGAATGCCTTAAAGATATGGCAAGGGCAAGAGTCGATTCGCCGCAAATTGAACAAACTATGACTGCAGCCATTGAAAAAGGGTATAAGGCCAATGAACTTGCAGAAGTCAGGCAGAGGTTTAAAAGCCTGGCAAAAACAATGGACGCTAACCAGATTGCAAGAAATATGCAAAATGGTTTTCAAAAGGGGATGAGTGGACAGGATATTGGTAAGGGTCTTTCTGGTGGAGGATATAGACAAATGGGTGGTATGTCAAATGGCATGGGAACTGGCGGATATGGCGGTGGTAGTGCTGGAGGCAGTGGCTCAGGTGGGTCTGGAAGTAGTGACGGCAGCGGTGGAAATGGAGGCGGCTCCGGTGGTGGTCATGGCGGTGGTAGAGGAAAATAAATAAAAAAGCGGGGGAATTCCCCCGCCCTTAGTATAAACTATTCACCCATTCACCTACTCACCGATCCACCGATTTACCTATTCACCCACTCACCTACTCACCTTTCAAACCATGTTAAATGTAAAACTTCCTTAAATCCATATCTGAAAAAATGCTATTTTTAAATTCAAGACTGGATAAAAACTCATAATCCAGATCCATTTTCGCAAGCATATTGTAAAGTCTCATAAAATTGTGAATATGTTCCTTTGTACGCCTTGTGGCATATTCAATTGCAGTCCCTGTGGTCATAAGAAAGGCCCAGTCACTGCTCTGGGCAAGTAGAAGTTCTCTTGCCATCTGATTAAGACACCTTATCACCCTTTCGTCATTACTGTCTTTAAATTTTTCTGCTGCATCTGTCATAAAATTGCCGATATTCACAATATGTCTATAAATCCAGTCGTTTGTGCCATTTAACCAGACTTCAAAATAACCTTTGTCCCCCCAGGACGAAGGGTTGAGTCTTACAACTTGGTTTGTCTCAAATTCATTGAGATATTTCATTGGAGTAATAGGGACAATATCATCAGAATAGGACATCTCTTTAAAAAGATTGTAAATGAAATCTGGTCCTTCAAACCACCAATGCCCAAACAGTTCAGCATCATACGGAGATACTATCAGTGGTGGCCTGTCCATATATTTTGAAACCTCTTCAGCAAATTTGATGCGTTCATGAAGGAAATGTCTTGCATGGTCAATGGTTTTATTGAAAGCAGCTTCCGGGTTATAAGGCAATTTGTGCTCGGTATTCCCCGTAATTTTATAATATTTAAGCCCAGTGAATACCCTTGTGCCGTCAGGAACGATATAGTCTTTTATATAGTCAAAATCAAGGTCATAACCTACGTCTCTGTAAAAATCTCTGTAATTGTAGTCACCGGGATACCCCTCTTTTGAGCTCCAGACCTGTCTTGAAGATGCAACATCCCTACCGAATGCAGCGACACCTTCAGATGTATAAACCGGTGCGTAAACACCATAAACCGGTCTTGGCTTTGAGAAAATTATTCCATGTGTATCAACAAAAAAGTATCTTATACCATTTTTTTGTAAGATTTTATCAAGCCCCTCATAATAAGCGCACTCAGGTAACCATATCCCTTCTGGATATTGACCAAAATGCTTTTTGTGAGATTCCACCGCCACCTTTATCTGAGCATTCACTGCCCTGTCATTTACACTTATAAAGGGCAAAAACCCATGGGTAGCCCCGCAGGTAATTATTTCTATATTCCCAAGGTCAAGAAACTTCCTGTAACCATGTAAAATATTACCGTTTAACTCTTCAAAAACATAATTTTTTATCCGTTTTATCCTCTCATAATAAAATTCGGCAAGACGGTTAAACTCAAAATCGTTTGCAGTCCTTTTCATCTCTTTTTTGCAAAGCGTAAGCGTCCTGTCAAGATACTTCAAATATCTGTCCATAAGAAAATCGTCACTCAGCATCTCGCAAAGTGGCGGAGTCATTGATATTGTAAGTCTGAAATCTTTCCCTTCACTTTTAAGTTTTTCAAAGTTGAGCAACATTGGCGCATAACACTCTGTAATTGCCTCATAAAGCCAGTGTTCCTCAAGAAAATAATCGTATTCAGGGTGTTTTACAAAAGGCAGGTGAGAATGTAAAACAAGCATCCAATAACTTTTCATTTTTCCCCTCTTATTTTATTCGATGAATATATTGTCTTTAAAAAATTTTTTGCAATCTGGCTGCTGTCAGGTCTATGCTCATCATTACCAAGAGAAATATCTATAATTTTTGCAATATTTTCCTTAACTTGCATAAATACTACATCTTCTTGAATACTCACATAATTTGAAGGCATTTTGACGTAATTGCTCACAGAAATAGCATAAAACTCCCGGCCGCTCAAAAGACCAATTTCCGCCCATACATTTTTGTCTACAAGGGCTTCCTGACTAAAATAGTAGTTTCCCATATCAGAAATATTTCTTATGATAAATTCATCGTTATCACTCAATATTCTCAAGCATAAAAATAATTCACTTATATTATTTTCATAGGCAATAGTTTTAATTGTTTTCTCAGTGACTTCCCAAAAAACATGTACCGAGCTTGGATTTACAGGCAAAACAAAAATATAATCAAAATTATATTTTACGGGCAACTCTATATTTTCCTGCAAACTCCCCTGTTTTTCGTCATTCTCTTTTGCTGATTCATAACCAAGCTGATAAAAGTGAATCCTGGCTTCGTCGACAGATTTTTCCACCAGCTTATTCGGCATTAAGACTTGAGAAATGGCGCTTATAAGTTGACTTTTTGTCATTTTGCCTCGCCCTTTTATACCAAGCTCTTTTGCCCTTTCATAAAGCTGCTTTTTACTCAGGTTATTGAGTTTCACGACACCCTCCTATATATTTAAAACTTTTTCATACAGTTTAACATACTCCTGTGCCGATTTCACCCAGGAATAATTTTTTTTCATATTTTTTAAAATGAGGGGTTCAAGTTTTTTTTCAATATACATATTGACTGCTCTATTGATTGCATTTTTAAGGTCACTTACAGTATAATTATCAAAAACTATGCCGTGTCCATTGTCACTACCTACATCCACTACCGTATCAACCAAACCGCCGGTGCTTCTAACCACAGGAACAGCCCCATATCTCATTGCTATTAATTGAGAAATACCACAGGGCTCAAACCTTGAAGGCATAAGATAAAAGTCGGATGAAGCATAAATTTTTCTGCTAAGCGTTTCATTATAGCCATAAACAATCCGGATATTTGGTTTATTTTCAATCAACTTGAGCCTGCTTCTGGCGAAAATATCACCATCACCAAGAAAAATAAAATTTGCACCAAAATATGTCTCATTTAAAGCATCAATAATCAAATATATCCCTTTTTGTTCCGTAAATCTGGATACAAATCCAAAAAGGGGCAATCGCTCATCCAAATTATACAAATTGCAGAGTTTTGCTTTATTGGTAAACTTTCCGGAAATGTTTTTTTCATCATAATTATCAAATATAAATTTGTCTGTGGCAGGATTCCATACGTTATAATCAAGCCCGTTTAATATCCCGGCAAACTTACCTTTGTGTTTATTCAAAAACCCATCAAGCCCGAAACCATATTCAGGTCTTAACACCTCTTTGGCATAAGTGGGGCTTACCGTTGTCACAAAATCTGCCATGGCAATTCCAGCCTTCAAAAAGTTTGCCCTGCCGTAAAATTCAAGACATTCAAGGCCGCACAGCCATGGATCAATCTTCAATTTTAACACATTATCAAAATCAAAGATCCCCTGAAAAGCAAGATTGTGTATAGTAAAAAAATACTTTGCATTTATATCGTAAAATTCTGTCTTCCCCACCGCTGGCACCAGGGCTGCCTGCCAATCATGGCAATGTATTATGTCTGTTTTGCCTATAAAGTATTTGACCAAATTAAGTGCAGCTTTTGAAAAAGCACCAAATATTAAAAAATTATCTTCGTAATCCGCCCCATCTTTCCCGTAGTATCCCCCCCTTTCAAACAGAAAAAGGTTTGATAAAAAAATAAAAGTGACGCCTTCTTTGACAGTGGTAAAAATACCAAATTCGTAGATACCAAGCTCTGTGTCCACCCATGTCTTTCTGCCGCTAAATTTTATATCTTCAAAGTTTTTAAGTATATTCTTATAAAGTGGTGATATCACATAGACTTTGTTACCCATTTTCCTTTGGGCAACAGGCAAAGAATATAAAACATCAGCAAGACCACCTGTTTTTGAAAACGGATAAACCTCACTTGTAATATGGACAATATTCATTTTTCACCTTTCAAAACCTTTGCTGCAAATTCCGGTGCAACCGGGTTTACATGAAGACCAAAGCCGCACTCAATTCCACCGTATTTGTTAATCCTTGGAATTATTTTTATGTGATAATGGTAAAACAAATTTATATGCTTCAACTTCTCATGCATCGGCCCCTCCAGGTTTACAGGACAACTGTACAAAACCATATTAAGCGGGATATCTCCCAAATGTTCATTGTAAGCCTGAAATATTTTTATCAGCATAAGTGACAGGTCATTGATCTGTACATCGGTTATTTCAAAGAAATTATGACTGTGCCTTTTAGGATAAATTTCCACCTGGAAAGGGTATCTTGATGCATATGGAATGAATGAAATAAAATGCTCGGTTACAAACAGTTTTCTTTCACTTTCTGATTCAAACCTTAAAACATCACAGAAAAGGCATCTGTCTTTTTCTTCATAAAACTCCATCCCCCTTTGAATCTCTTCAGTCACTCTGTGTGGAACCACAGGCATCCCTACAATTTGAGAATGGGGGTGTTTCATTGTAGCGCCAGCTAAAAATCCGTAATTTTTAAAAAATGAAATAAATTTTATACGTATATCTCTGCTCAAATCATTCCCTCTTTCTTTGACAGCATTAAATATATTAAACCACATTTTGTCTGAGTATTCACTTAGCTTTAGATTATGCTCTCTGCTTTCTATTATTACTTCGTGCGCTCCAACTGTAGAATGATAATCATAGGTACCAACAGAATAAGAAATTTTATCCTGCTCCACGGTAAAGAGAGGGTATTTGTTAGGGATAACTTTTAACAGATATTCACCTGCAAGTTTTTCATAATCTTTTATCCCATATATAATCTTTCCTATCATACCTTCGTTGCCCGGACAAAATGGGCAATTTCCCGGACCAAAACTTTCGTCCTCTTTCTCTTTTAGAAAATAATCCCCACGTTCACCTCTGTCAGGTGATATAAGAATCCACTCCCCGCTTATCGGGTTAAATCGCATCTCAGTCAATTAGACCCCCAAAACTTTAAATATCCCTTTAAATTTAAGATTTTTATCAAATTTAAAAATAAAATTAAGACTTACCCCCTGCAAGGTAAGATCTGCACCCGACTCTGACTGGGATACTGTTTCAACACGGTAGAAGGCAGCTTTTTCAGGAAGTTTATCTTGAAAATTTATTTCAATCCCCAATTTTGAATCTCTGGATAAAATTTTATAGACCCTTTTAGCTTCAAGCAAACCTTCACCCTTTAACCCTTCAAGAAAAACATTTTCATTGTCAAAAAAATGAAAATTAAATTCCAGCATAAAAAACAGATTTTCAGCTTCACTTCTGATCTCATATTCAAATATTATATTATCATCTTCTCTTATAAATTTTTTACCAAGCGACGTATCGTATTTTACCCCTTCTCTGTATATCCCTCCACTTCTTGTAAAGACAACGCAATCATCAAAAATTTCGTTTTTAAATGTTTTGTTTACAAAGTCGCCAATTTCCTTAAACTCACACCTTTTTATCTTCGAAAAATCCCAATCATCCAGAAAATGATCAATAAAAGATTGCCTGTTATACCAGTCAAATGCAATCTTTGACTTCATCTCTTCAGTAAGATTTATATCTATTTCATGTATTGTTGAAATCCCTGTGTCCTCCTGATTCTTAATTTCGTCAGAGCTAATCAGTTGTTTGTGATACCCCTCAAAACGGCGGCTCATTGTATTAAGCAGATTAAGGCCATACTTCTTTACATCAAGAAAAACAAGCCCTGCCCCCACAGCAGGATTGTATACATATTTAATTTTCTCTGTATTTATTATTACCTGTTTAAATCCATCCATTAAAATATCCTGCTCATACACTTTATTTAACAGATTCAGTTTCCTATCCAGAATACTTTCAGCCTCGATAATGTATCTGTAAGCATTATCCCTTAAATTGGGAAGGTAAATACCTCCAAAGATTCCATGCCAGAAGACATCATTGCACTGTGCCCTGTAAATGAGGTCTGTCAAATGCTCATCTTGAAAATCATTCATTTTGGAAACATGAAGCATCCGCTTATGAATGTAGTTACTCTCCGGATACTTTATAAAGAAATTTTTCCAGATTGAACCTTTTATAAATGTTTCGGCACTTTCTTTGTATTCGGTTGATTTTATAAATTTCTCCAGTGATTTAAGCTCTATAAACTTATCGGCAAATAGCGACCATTCCCCCATTTCCATATAAGAGGTCACAGGCAGATAGGCAAAACCGTTTGGTTTAATATTTTTGACAAAATGAGAAAAAAGCTCAAAATTATGCTCTGACTTCTCAAAAAGTTCAAAAAATCTGTCAAACCAGCCATCCTCATATACCCATTTATATGTTTTTGGCCAGACTCCAAACTTTTCCCCATCATCAAAAAGACAGCCGCACAAGCCCCCCTTTCTTTCAATTTCATCAAGATATCCGGATATTATTTCCGGCTCTTTGAAAGGCACAAGATATCTGAGTTTCTGGTCTATGGGGAAAACCTTCATCAAGACACCATCCTGCTCTGTGTTGAAATAACCGTAAAGACTATCTTTGAAAAATCCAACGGAAGTAAAATGGTAATCATCAACAATAAGATATTCCATACCGCATTCTGCCACATCCGGAACAATGGCAGCGTCCCATACCCTTTCAGTAAGCCATAAACCTTTTGGCTTTTGTCCAAAGTAGTTTTCTATAAACTTAGAAAGCTTTAATATCTGGCCTATTCTATCTTTTGAAGGGATTGAAGAAAGTACCGGCTCATAATATCCACCGGTAAAAAATTCTATCCTATTCTCGTCTGCAAGTTTTTTCATCATTTTGAAAGTATCCGCTGAATTTACCCTTATATAATCAAGAAGCCATCCACTAAAATGAACTGAAAATTTAAACCACTTAAAAGGAAGTACCTTTTCAAAAAAAGGGCGATAGCTTTTTTCTATTATTTCATCAACAACTTTACTAAAATTGTCCACTGGCTGGTGACAGTGGATGCCAAACAATACCGGGATTCCCATAATGACCTCACACAATCCATTCGTTTATATTAAAACTATAAAGATTCAACCTTAATGGTGAATATAGCGGAGCCTTGTCAATAAGTTTTTTTTCATCATATACACTAAAAAAGATATCTACCCTTTTAGAGTGAAAGAGATTGAGACTAACCCCCATTTCAAAAACAGTCTCAAATGAAACATTAAAATCTCCTTCTGGAATATTTGAAATCAAATTTTTTGAACCAAAATAGTATTTCAAGAAATAGTCATTAGAGTTAAAAAGCTTTATCTCAAGAAAGAGTTTTTCTATGGATAAATTTTCCAACTTCAAATCAAGCATAATATAAAAATTTTCTCTGTCAAATCCCCACAGCATCTTTGATAAAATATTTTCTCCGATATTCATTGAAGACATATCATATTTTAAATTTACTTCCCCTGCACCTAAATATTCAAAATAATTGTCAACAACCCCATTTATGTCAGGAGAAATAAAATTTTTCGGATATATAATTCTCTGCGAAGCCGTATCCTGCTTCTTTATAGGCTCATACAAAAATGATGGTGGGTTAACGCCTATTTTTTTGTAAACTGCAATTAGATTGCTTCTGAAAAGATAATCAAACACACCAGCCTGTGACGTGTAATGGTCATCCCCATACCACCAGAACCAATCGCTACCTTCTGCTACTCTCAAATTATTTTTGGCTTCATCAATATTTTTTATATGTGAGCCATTTTTCTCAAAATTCATCAAATCTTTCTTAACAAGGAAAACATATTCCCAGGCCTTGTTTTTTTCTGGGTGTCCCACCCATGTGGTAAAATCGCCGTAAATCCATGACCCTGCAACAATATTTCCCAGCTTCCCAGCATTATCGTTATTCTTTTTTATCATTTCGGTTGGAGTAACTGTTTCAATCCACTCAATTTTCATAAGTCTTTCAAAAAGTGCATGAAAAAAATCGGAAGCATTTTTCTTATAAAATTCCCATGCATTCTCACCATCCAAAATAACTGTAACAACAGGCTCATGTTCACATAAGTCGTAAATATTTTTGAGTTTTTTTATAAAGTCGCAGGCAGCATCAACTGCATCCATTTTTGAATATACAAAGCCGATAAGATCGCTCAAATGTTTGTCTCTGAAAAATATAGATATTTTTTTGTCTGAATAAATGTATCTTTTATATAAATTGCTTCTATTTTCAGAGAGTTTCAGATTAATTTTAAGGGAGTTTGACAACACGTCTTCATCTGTGGCACACCACTTAAAATAATCACCAAAAATTGACACTGCATTATTGCTCACCGAACCTTCAGCAGGCCATACACCTTTAGGCTTTATCCCAAAATATTTTTCAAATTCTTTTAATCCCTCCGTAAGGTTCCAGATTGCATCATCCTCCAATGAAAACGCATTTTCCGGAATTTTTATGTCTCTTTTTACCTCAAGTGCTGATTTCATATCAAGAAGAAGCGGGAAAATAGGATGGTAGTATGGAGTTACACTAAGCTCTATCTTATTATTTGAGTATAATTTTTTATAATAATCAAAAATATATCCGATCTTTCCTGTCAAAATTTTCAAAAGAGAATCTTTCTCATCCTCATTAAAATCTCTGTCCTTTACAATTAATGATTTTATAAGTGACGATTCCTCCCTTATAAATTCTCCCGTCCACGCAAGTAAAAACTGTACTTTCAAATCAAGAAGTTCCTGATAGTTGAACCGCGAATGCCTGTCATTGGAAAATTTTTCATAAAGCTCTTTATATCTATCTGACCTTGAAATCATATTTTGCAAGTTTGCCATAAACATGGCTGGCACAAGAAACTCATAATCTTTTTCGGGTAAAAATTTATCGTTAGCCTTTATTAGTTTTATGAGTCTGTCATTGACATCAAGACTGCAGTAGTCTTTTATCTGCCTTAACAGTGAAGGGACAAAGTTGAAAGTCCCTTTAGCATTATAAAGCTCATAATATCTCGGTATTTCAAGATAATCCTTTGTGCCGTGTAAAAACACCCATGGTAAAAGATATTGCCCCGTTTCAGGGTCTTTATAGTAAGGCTGATGCATGTGCCAGATAAATTGCAAATAGAGCTTTTTCATTACTCTTCCGAAAGCCACAAATTAATTTTTGAAATGTATTCTTTTAGCAAATTTTCTTTTTTCTCCTCACTTTGTGCCTCAACATAAAGGTGTACATCAGCTGAAAACTGGTCAGGAATCATCAAAACCCAGGAGTCCTGAAACTTTATCTTCACCCCATCCACATACGATGCGTCCTTATCCATTGCATCTTCACTCATTCTGCGCATAATATAGCCCTTTTTGTTTAAAGGGCAGCTGATAATGCTGTGGGCATAATAGTATTCAGGGATTGTTGCTTTTACCTCACTAAGTGAAATCCCCGCCTTTGAAAGCAACTCAAGAATTTTAAGGGCATTAAAAACTGCATCAGGACAAACTGCATAACGGGGAAAACTCATGTAGAGATTATCCCAGCCGATAAAGTCAAACTCATTCAAAAACTCGTATTTCAACCCGGAAGATTTCCCTCTTACGACTTCCACATTTTCAAGCCCAAAGTCAAAAACTGTCGGCATCATTATAGGCAAATAAGCCTTGGTCTTTTTAGCAGCAGTCATATCAAGAAGTTTTAATATTAACATAACGACATCTTCATGAGCCAACGCTTCCCCTTTATCCGTAAACAACTGCAATCTTTCAGCATTTTGATAAATTATAAAACCCAGATCAGCGTTAAGGGATTTGATAATACTTGACACCTGAGACATTGATTCATTTATGCTCTTAAAGCTTCTTGATAGTTTTTTTTCATCAAAATATGCATTTATAACAACAGGCTCTACACCAGCGCCTGTCATAATATTTGGAATTATTGAAGAACCTGTACCATTGAAAAGATCCATTACAATCTTAAAATTGCCCCTTTTAATGCAATCAAGATCTATTTGTGAATATATATTGTTTATATACTCATCGGAGCGAGGCGATAAGTCGATTAGATTACCTATATCTTCGTGGGTAGCCCTTCTAAAATTCTCCCTGAAGAAAATTCTTTCTATATTTTTTTCCGTATTGGAATCTATAGGCATACCATTGCCATCCGAAATAATTATTTCTGTATCTGTGGAAGATATATTGGACTGTCTGAAATATATACACATTGAAGCTCCAAGGGTCTTCATCCGCCATTTTGCCATTGAAGGGGTGGCAAGCTTTAAGTCATAAGTATTTACACCTGCAGATAATATCCCACCCAAAAAAGCCCTTTTTATCATCCTTGAGGCACTGTGGTAATCCCTGCTTAAAATAACATATGAATTTTTGGGCAACACACTCCCCACAGCAGCACCAAGCTTTGCTGCCATTTCCGGAGACATCTCTATATTTGTCCTTGCTACTACTTTCCCACCTTCAAATATAGATTTTTTCCACTTATCTCCCCATATCAGATTTGAACTTAAAATCGAGCTACTTTCGATATGTTTGTTAGGCCATACCATTATATCTTTTTCAAAAGTTACGTTGTCTCCAATCTCGGTGTGCTCTGCAATAATACCACCCTTTATGATATTTGCATTTTTCCCTATCATAACATCATTACAAACAACACAGTTATTTATCACTGACCCCCTATTGATAGAAACATTGTCCCATATTACGCTGTTTTCAATCACGCAATCTTTTTCAATACTCACGTTATTTCCCAAACAACTGTTTACTACCAGCGCCCCTTTTTCAATTCTTACATTCCTACCCATAAAAACTGTCCCGCTCACACTGGACTCATCAAAAGAACAATCATCAAGGCAATAAACTTTTGCATGTTTAACATCATGCAACAACTGCCCTGTTTCAAGCCTGAGTATATTTGAAAAAATATCGGAAAAAACTTCCCTGTAAGATACGGGATTACCCACATCCCTCCAGTACCCTTTTGCGACATACCCTTTTAGCTCTATATTTCTGGACATAAGGGAAGGAAACAGGTCCTTTGAAAAATCAAACGGCTTATCTTCCGGAATATATTTGAATACATCAGATTTAAACACATAAATACCTGTATTTATCGTGTCACTAAAAACCTCGCCCCAGCCAGGTTTTTCAAGAAACCTTAGAATTGTTGCATTCTTATCAGTTATAACAACTCCAAACTGCAAAGGGTCTTCAACCTGGGTTAGACAGATTGTCCCAAATGAATTGTTAAGCTTATGAAAACCGATAATTTCATTCAAATCAAAATCCGTTACCAGATCACCACTAATTACGATAAAATCATCTTTTCCGACAAGCTTTTCAGCTTTTTTAACTGCACCTGCCGTACCATAATCCCCATCAGGTAAAATGTATTTTATATTAACCCCAAAGGCACTGCCATCCCCAAAATGCTTTTTTATCACATCCGGTTTATAATAAAGCAAAATTATAATTTCAGTTATACCTGCAGCCTTCAGTTTTAAAATTATGTACTCCATCATGGGCTTATTCAAAACAGGAAGCATAGGTTTTGGCAAGGATGAAGTAAGCGGCTGAATCCTTGTCCCAAATCCGCCTGCCATTACAATTGCTTTCATTTTTCCCCCTTTTATGACCAGATAAACAGGTTGTTTTCAAATCTATTTTTTATAAATTTATGTCTCGGAAATATACAAAATGCTGCCTTAAACCTTCCCGGACACTCAAGCGTTACTTCTGATTCGTACACAGAGAAATTATTTTCCATTTTCACAAATTCAAGTGGAACAAATCTAAAAGCTTCGTCTCTGTCACATTCCCTTTTAATAATGCATACCACCTCCATATCCGACTGAACAAGATTGTTGATATCCACTTTGACCACAGCCTTTATTTTCTCCCCAACCTTTAATTCTTTATATTCAAAATCGCTTTCTCCCACCTTTATATATTGCCAGACCCCTTCAACCTTTTTTCTCCACTGAACAAAATCTTTAAGGGGAGCAAAATCATCTTCAGAAAGCTCAAAATACATTTTGTGCAATTCTTCGTAAAATTTTTCAGAATATTCTATAACCATTCTGGTAGTATTAAAAAAAGAGGCAACAGACTTTATTGAATTTTTCATTACTTTTAGCCATTCCCGGGGTATAGCGGTCTTATCTCTATCATAAAACATAGGGATAATTTCATTTTCAAGTTTGTCATACAATTCTTCACTTTCAACATAATCCTGGTATTTTGTGTCGCTATAATTTTCTCCAAATCCTATAGACCATCCGTTATGGCCATTGTATCCTTCATCCCACCAGCCATCCATTATAGAAAAGTTTATCCCACCGTTTGCAGCAACTTTCATCCCACTTGTGCCGCTTGCCTCCATAGGACGGCGAGGGTTGTTAAGCCAGACATCAACCCCCCTTACCAGATATTTTGCCATTTGAATATCGTAATCCTCTAAAAATATTACCTTATTTTTAAATTCTTGCTGTCTCGTAATATGCTTTATCTGTTTTATTATCTCTTTGCCACCGTTATCTTTTGGATGTGCTTTACCGGCAATAATAATCTGTACGGGTCGTTTTGGATCATTTAGTATCTTTGCAAGCCTTTCAGATTCCATAAAAAGCAGATAACCTCTTTTATATGTAGCAAATCTTCTTGCAAAACCTATCGTCAAAACATCTGAGCGAAGTGCCTCCTGAGCGCTCAAAACTTCACTGTGTGAACCACCTTTTTTTCTTACTTCACTTTTCAATTTCCTTCTCACATATTCTATAAGCCTTGACCTTAAAATATTTTTTGTTTCAAACAACTCAAGTTCAGGGATATCATCAACATTTTCCCACACTTCAAACTTGTGGGGCTTTAAATACCATTCCTCACCAAGGTACCTATTATAAAGCCTTTTGCATTCATCGGATACCCATGTAGGCAAATGAACGCCATTGGTAATATAATCTATGGGGACAAACTCTTCGGGTATGTTTTTCCATAAATTGTGGAATATACCTTTTGAAACTTTCCCGTGCAATTTACTCACACCGTTTCTAAAAACACTCCCCTTAGCAGAAAACACAGCCAGAGAAAATGGTTCAGATCTGTTGTAGGGCTCAAATCTTCCCATTTTTAATATATCATCTATTTTAAGAGGAGCATTAAAGTACACACTCCCCAGATTCCTTACAATCTCCCCTTCGCTAAATACATCAAATCCTGCAGGTACAGGTGTGTGGGTAGTAAATAGTGTTGTCTTTTTGACAAACTCAAATGCTTCTTCAAAATTTAGCCCCTTTTCCAGCATCAAGTCATTTACCCTTTCACAGATTGAAAATGCAGGGTGTCCCTCATTCAGGTGAAATACTGTGGGAGCAATTCCCAGTTTATTTAAAGCCTTAACACCCCCAATTCCAAGCAGAATTTCTTGCTTTATTCTCATATTAGGATCGCCGTCATACAGTTTGCCAGTTATTTTTCTGTTTGACTCGCTATTTTCAGGTATATCAGTATCAAGGAGGACAAATTTCACCATGCCAAGATGAATATGCCATATCTTTGCCTTAATTACCCCTTCGGGAGAATTTATTTCGATATAGTTTTTCTCACCTTTATCATCTGTAGATTCTGTAATAGGCATAAGGGAAAAATCATTATTAGGGTAATTCTCAAGTTGCCATCCATCGGAATTCAAATACTGGTGAAAGTATCCATTCCTGTACAAAAGCCCAACTGCAACAAATGGGAGCCCTATATCACTTGCTGACTTGCAATGATCTCCCGATAAAATCCCAAGCCCACCGGCATAAGTTTGAATCGACTCATGAAGGCCATATTCCATCGAAAAATATGCAACAAGCATACTATCCTTGAAAGGGATATCTTTTTTTAGCTCAAACCACTTTGGCGTCTGGATATAGTCGATATATAAATTCCAGACATAATCAAGCCTTGATAAAAACACCTGGTCACTTGCAAGTTCGTCCATTTTATTTTTATCTATTGATGACAAAACCTCAATGGGGTTATGCATACTATTTTCCCATAAATCAGGATTTATCATCTTAAAAAGGTCCTTTGCAGAATTGTTGTATGTCCACCAGAGATTGTAAGCAAGAGACTCCAGCTTTTTAAGGGTATCCGGGAAGTTAATCCTCACATAAAATTCCTTATAGTTCATATGCCCTCCTGTGTCTTTTACAATATTATACACGATTCCTTTTTTACAATCAAATATTCATGAAATTGATTGATTATTTTTGCAATAATACTATAATCCCCAAAAAATTTTGTAGGGTAACTATGACAGAGCTTAATATTGAAGGGTACCACTTAAAACCTTTTACTATCAAAGAAAAACAATTGATGGAGTCTTATCTGAAATACATCACAACTGACATTGATGTCAGTGACTACTCTTTTGCTGCAAACTTCATATGGCTTTCGGGCGCAACAGGATTTTACAGCATAGTCAACGACACATTCTGCCTTTTTAATCTTAATGGTGGCGAATTGTCCATGTTGCTCCCACCAATCGGGAAGCTTGAAAATGTGAATGATGCAATGCTAACCTGTTTTGAAATTATGAATACAAACAATACTTCACTTTCTTATTCAAAAATAGAATATGTCAGCACCTATTTTGTCCAGTCTTTTATCGAATACTCTGAAGATGCAGATATTTTTCAAGCGCTCGATAATTACATCATTGAGAAAAAGAACATCGACTACGTATATCTCGCAGACGATCTGATCAATTTGAAAGGCAATTCTTACGCTACCAAAAGAAATGAGATAAACAAATTCAGAAAAAATTATCCAAATATCAGCATTGAGACTTTGAATCCTGAATCTCATTATAACGGAATCATGGAACTTACAAACAGCTGGATTGTGAACAGGATGAAGTATCTTCCTAATGTGGATATGGATACTTTTATTGATGGGATAAATTGGGAAAGGGCTGCAATAAAAAGAACCTTAAACTACTATAATAAACTTGACATTATAGGTGTGGTTTTAAAATTTGGTGAAAAAATTGTAGGTTTTACAGTCGGGGAAAGGTTAAATGATAAAACTGCAAGTGTAATTATAGAAAAAACAGACTTCTTTACCCTTGGTGCAGCACAGTACATTTTCTGGGAATTTTCCAAAATACTCAAAAGCACTTACGATATTGTTTATGTAAACGTCGGAGATGATATGGGTCTTGAAAATCTCAAAAAAGTCAAAATGTCATACAGACCTCATACATTACTTCCAAAATATACAATTTATCAAAAATTATGATTGTAAGAGACGCCGTAAAGGAAGATCTGGCAAAAATTGCTGCACTTGAAAAAATCATTTTTGATGAGAACAATTTTCCCATGTCTTTAAGAAATCTCCGGTATCATTTTAAAAAGGGGAACAAAATCTATGTAGCAAAAATTGACAACCATCTTGCAGGCTATGCTGTAATTTTTTTAAGAAAAGATTATGCAAGAATATACAGCATTGCCACCAATCCGGACTTTAATGGGAAAGGGATTGGTAACTTACTGATGAAGCACATTATTGCACAACATTCTGACAAAAAATATATAAGCCTCGAAGTAAGAAGTGACAATACAAGAGCAATAAAGCTCTATGAAAAGTTTGGTTTTAAGGTTGTAAAGATTTTACCCGAATATTATGACGATGGATGCTCCGGTTACAAAATGAAAAAAATATTTACATAATCTTTGAGCGAAAAACAAAAAATACAGCGCCGAGAATACATATTCCGGCGTATAAATAGTCAAGACTTAGTTTTTCTTTCATATAAAATATCGAGAATGGAACAAATACTGACAAAGTAATAACTTCCTGGATAATTTTCAGCTGACCCACAGTTAATACTTTATGACCAATTCTGTTGGCAGGCACCTGAAGTACATATTCAAAAAATGCAATCCCCCAACTCACAACAATTGCAAATATTAATGGCTTTGTACCAAAAGATTTTAGATGTCCATACCAGGCAAACGTCATAAAAATATTGCTCATTGCAAGCAAAAAAATTGTAGCCCATATCCCCATATATTTATACCCTCTTGAACCGTTGATTTTAAAATGCTCATTACTTCCAATTTTTTTAAAAATCAATAGGTTTTTTATTGCCAAACACCTCTTTTATATATTAAAAAATTCGGGTGGAGGAAATTTATGAAAAAAATAAGTTTTTTAATTGTTTTTGTGTCAATTCTGGTTGTCTATTTCCTTTCCGGCTATAAAAGATATGAAGTTTATAAGGGGTGGGAAAAAAACCGAGATATCTATTTTGTGGACAATATCACAGCCATGACCACTCTTGATGCCTACTATTGGCTAAAGATGGCAAAAGACTTTGATGAGGGGAAGTTAGGTAAAGATTATCTTGACCCACTGAAGGAATTTCCGGATATGCGATGTTATAAAGATAGGCCAAATATGCTTGTATGGCTTATAAGTTTTACGCATAAAATAACCGGGCTTGATTACTACAAGTCGGGGCTCGCCTTGATTCCGATATTGGCAGGGCTTTTTTGCATCCCTCTGTTTTTTTATTTTTTCAAAGTTGATTACGGAGAATCAGCAATTTTAGGGGGGTTGCTCGGAAGTTTTAGTTTTGC
>JAIHAR010000049.1 GCA_020054865.1 Deferribacteraceae bacterium | reverse complement strand
GAAAAACCCTTTGTAGGGTCTTTAACAAAACATTTTTCCTCACTTGATTTGAGTGATTCTTTAAACATATTGTAAGCTATATAAAAAAGAATTAAGGCTGCCAGTATATCCAGCTTTGAAGAAAATGAATATAACTTTTTACCAATGAATGCTCCTATAAGTGGCATAAAAAACTGGAAAAGTCCAAAATGCCAACCTAATCTGAAATAGTGCCTCTTTGTGTTGTACTTGCAACCTACTCCAAAAGATACACTAAATGCGTCTATACTCATGGCAAATGCTATCAAGAAGATTTCTATGCCCATAAAACCTCAAAACTTCAAAGCTATTTGTGCCAATAATATCGTAATAATAAGAGAAAATGGGTAAACAGAGGCGTAACTTATAGCAGGATAATCAGATTTCAAAATATTTGAAGACATCGTCAGTGAAGGGGTAGAAGTCATTCCTCCGGAAATAAGTCCCAATATATCAACCAGATTCATTTTTAAAAAATACCTTAGCATACACACAAAAACAACTACCGAAAGTGTAAGGGCCGCAAAACCAAGCAAAATAGGATTAAATCCGTTAACCTTTATAGCTGAAACCATATATTTTCCTGCACTGGTACCAATTGTTGCCATATAAATAAGCTGACCAAATGTTTTTAAAAGTGAAGTGGAATGTGGTGATAATTGCCAGACAATAGGGCCTGTTCTGCCAAGCCTTCCAAGAATTAGCGAGGTAATCAAAATACCACCTATAAAGCTCAGTTTAAATTTACCAAAAAAAGGGAGACTTACAGGAATAAAACCAATCAGGATACCTATCACTATTCCAACAGAAATTGGCAGAAAATCAGCTGCCGGAAAGGCCATAAGATTATCCCCTATCAGTTTTGTTATCTGCTCTGCAAACTTTTCAGGAACAGTAATGTATATTTTGTCACCAAGCAAAAGGGTAGTCTGTGGTTTTGGGTCAAAATCTATCCCCGAACGTCTTATTTTCGTGACAGTTGCACGCATAGCCACAAGCTCATTTATTTCATTAATCTTTTTACCGACAATATGCTTATTGGAAACAAGTAGCCTCAATACCTTCATGTTGTCATGAAAATCCACATATGACTCTATTTCCTCTCCAAGCAAAATTTTCATATTGTCTACATTTTCCTTTTTACCCGTCACCATTACAATATCCCCTGAATGAATCTGAGGGTCATCATCTTCCTTATCATAATCTGTTTCAATTCTTTCAATTACTACACCAGACATCAGCTCAAGTTGTGATTTTTTTATTAGATTATTGCTAAAATTTTCATTTGTTACCCTGAAATTCTTTGAAATTATCTTGGGATATTCCATCTCTTTGCTTTTTTTATAATTTTCCACCTCTGTCTTAATATCCATTTTAAAAAAAATCGGGATAAACCTTATATAAAACACTGTCAAAATAATGCCAAAAGGATATACAATACCAAATATTACTGACGTTGTATGGGAATTATTAATTTCAAGTGTCGCAGCAAGAGCTGGAGCACTGGACATGATTCCGGAAAAAATTCCGCTTATAACATTATCATCAAAACCAAGCAGCTTGCCACCCAAAACAATTACTGAAAAAATCATCAAAATAAGAGTCGCTGCATATATGTTCAATTTAATCCCATGTCTTTTTAAATTTTCAAAAAAACCCGGTCCAGATTGCAAACCAACTGCATAGATAAAAAAAGCAAGGCCAAGATATTTAAATTCAGAAGGGAAACTTACACCAAAGTGCCCTGCAATAAGGGCAATTATAAGTATAGCGGAAATCTCAAGATAAAACCCTTTTATCTTGAGATTTCCTATAAAATAGCCAAGCGAAATAATTATAAAAAGATAAAGTAATGTATATAATTCCATAATTTATTTAAATGCTTTCAAAAAAATAGGCACCAGCTTATCAGAAGTCTCAAGCAAATTCCACTGACCTCCTTTGAAAATCCATGTTGAAACGATTTCATCAAGAGTTCCAAAATAAATCTCACGGGCCAGGTAAACATCAAGCTCTTTGTTGAAAAATCCTTTTTCTTTGCCCTCTTCTATGACTTTTTCTATAAGCTTGAAATAATTTTTCAGGTGTTTTCTCACCTTTACCCTCAATTCTTTCATGGGCTGTCTCAGTTCAATCTGCAATACGTTGGCAAGGTAAGGGGTTTCTGTCATTACTTTAAAATGATACTTAACAAGAGTCCTCAATTTCTCTTCCGGGTTATCAATACCGATAATTTCTTCTTTAGCCATATTTACATATTCTTCAAGTTTCACTTTAAAAATTGTAATAAGAATATCCTCTTTGTTGTTAAAATAATTGTATATTGTCCCATCAGCCACACCCGCATCGTTTGCAATGTCCTTTACCTTTGCGCCATGAAAGCCTTTTTGGCCGATAATTTTAATTGCAGAGTTTAAAATCTTATCGAACTTATTCGGCTTATTTTCCATTTTTGCTCCCCAGTTCAATCGATCTTTTTGTTGCTGATTCCACAGCATTTATCAAAGTTGTCCTCAAACCACCCTGTTCAAGAGTATGGATTCCTGCAATAGCAGTCCCTCCGGGAGATGTAACCATATCTTTTAGTCTGCCAGGATGCATATCTGTTTCTATCTGCAGTTTTGCAGCTCCCATTACTGTCTGAGCCGCAAGTTTCATGGCCACATTCCTTGACAATCCCATCTTCACACCTGCATCACTAAGCGCCTCTATTATCATAAAAACATAAGCCGGACCACTTCCTGAAAGACCTGTAACTGCATCCATTTGAGACTCATCTACAATAGCCACCTTTCCTACTGCGTCAAATATTTTATGGGCTATTCTCAAATCTTCCTCTTCCGCATGCAATCCCGGAGCAATAGCAGTAGCACCTTCCAGAATAAGAGCAGGAGTATTCGGCATTGCCCTTACTATTTTAAGCTCTTTTCCTACCACATGTTCAATGAATTCTGTGCTAATACCTGCAGCAATAGTAATAATAAGCTTTGATTTATTTAGCTTTGGAGCAATTTCCTTCAAAATCTTTTCAAAAATCTGAGGTTTGACCGCCAAAATTATAATGTCACTTTCTGAAACCAATTTTTCGTTCTCTTTAAAAATAATATTTATACCGTATTCATTTTTCAAAGAGTCCAGTTTTTCGATATCGATATCACTGGCACTTACATAATCACTCTCCACAAGCCTCGCCTTTAAAATACCTTTTATAAGGGCACTTGCCATATTTCCAGCCCCGATAAAGCCTATTTTTTTTCCTGAAAACATCAAATCACCCCCAAAATCCAGTTATAAACTTTTAAAAAAATCTCATCTTTAAGCGGATTTTCATCAGTCGTAAGAATGTGTTTTACCCTATTATCGTTTAATATTTCAATAGTTTTTCTGTCCGTCCCAATTTTTCTGAAGAAATATTCAGTCGCTTTTGGATCTATTATGTCGTCAAAATTTGACTGTATAACAAAAACATCACTTTTAATCTCTGAAAGCAATGAAATTAAGTGGTTTGATAAACGCATAAGCTGATAAATCCCTTCAACTGGTCTCACTTTATAATAGTAGCCTTCAAGTTTTTCGTTAAAATCCTCTTTTTTACTAAAATCAATAAACTTTCTCATAACTGGCACAAATACAGCCTTTTTGCTTTTTATTTTAAATGCGGGCGAAAGCATAATAACTCCATCAACCCTGTTAAAAACAGCAACTTCGCCTGCAAGAAGTCCACCCATGGATTGACCCAAAACAATAATCTTACTGTTCTTGTTTCTAAGAACAAAATAGCCGTATTTAAGTGACTCGTACATATCTACAAACGTAAGCTTATTTATATAGGAAGGGTCAGACCCGTGACCTGGAAGTCTTGCTCCATACACAGAAAATCCCTTTTCATTTAGAAACTCACCCAGCTGCCTCATTTCGTATGGTGTTGCAGTGAAACCATGAATCAAGAGTACACCTACACCATTTGTACCTTCCAGATAAAACGGCATATTTTCTTTTCTTTCAACACCTTCTGAAATTGCTCTTTTCTGGTCAAGTATGAGCAGCTCATCAGGGTTTACATCAGTCAGATTTACAAATGGTTTTATAAGATTTTTTTCAGGAGTTTTCATTGTGTTGTACAAGTATACCCCAATAATAATAAAAATTAACCACGGGATAAAAAACCATTTTATCAGATAAGGCAGAGAATTTTTGTCCCCTACTTTCAATTTTCATCACACTCAGACTTGAATTTATCAATATTTACACACTTAGTGTCGCTGTCCAGGATAAAATCCAAAAAGCATGACAATTTTTTAAAAATATGCTCATCAATGACATGCTCTATCCTGCAAGCATTCTCTTCTGCCTCAGCATCATCAACATTAAGTATTTTTACAAGAAACTCTTTTATTTTCTGATGTCTGTGATAAATTTCCTTTGCATACTTCATACCATCCTTGGTAAGCGTTATGCCTCTGTACCTGTTATAATTCACATAACCCTTGTCTGAAAGAAATTTCAATGCATTTGTAACTGAAGGCTTTTTTACACTCAGCATCTCGGAAATATCCGTAGCCCTTGCCACACGGTTCTTCTTTTCAAGAATTAAAATAGCCTCCAAATAATCTTCCATATTTTTTGTAAGCTTATCATCCATAATTCACCTTTATCAGGTATTATTACATACTTAAAAGGGAATATCAAATCACTTTTTTATCAATCCCTTTATATAGTGTACTAAAAAACAGCTCTTTTTCAATCTCATATTTTGGAGCAAAATGAAAAAAATGCACAAATTTGCTATTTGAAGCAATAAAAATCTCCTTGGCAAGCTCCAGTGTCAGATGTTTTTTCCTGATGGCATGCATCAGGTCACTTTTCAGAAACATCCCTTCTATCATCAAAATATGACTATTTCTGGAGAAAGTTACAGCTTTTTTAAAGTTTTCAAATGTAGGCGCCACATCTGTTATATATGTGATATCTTGAGCCGGGGAGTATAACACAAGCTCTTTTTCAAGCTCTTTCAGGCTTTTGACTACAACATTACCATCCTTTTCTACTTCCAAAAATCCATCTTTTTGGCATAATCTTAATTTAGACTTAAGCTCAGAAATCCACGGCCCCTTTTTATAACCCAGCTCTTCAAGGGCATCTTTTCTAATGCTTACATGAATATCTTCCTTTATTCTATATCCCACCGTCAAAATTCCATGATCAAAAAACTCATAGTCAAGGGTAAAGCCATCTCCCAAATCTATCAAATCTCTTTTCTTTTCATATTCTTCCGGGATAAATCCGTCTTCTGCCCTGAAAATAGCAGTTTTTATTTTATCTTCATAAAGCTCATTTGCTTCAATGACAAGGGTGTAATTTTTGATAAGATTCCAGGTATAGCCAGCAAGCTTGCCCTTTACATTGTTTATAAAGTTAGGAGGTCCGAAAAATCTTATCTTTTTGTCTGCCCTTATAAAACCTCTCAAAAGCCTGTCAAAACCGTAAAAATGATCTATATGTGTATGTGATACAAACACATCTGTTACGCTTAATATTTCTGTATTTGAAATATTGCCTAACCTTCCGCAGTCAAGCAAGAAAGCAGACTTTTTATAGACATTTCTTACAAAAAATGCAGAGTCTTCAAAAGGGGAGTTTATCTTCTTTATTTGAAAATTATTTTTCATTATTTATCAGGAAAGCAAGCGTTTTTGCAAAATTATCTTTCAGTTCTGATGTTGTATTAAGAAGACAATCGTAGCCGATATCCTCAAAACTCTCTTTTTGTTTAAAATAAAGCTCAGGCCTCCCATCTGTAATTGTATTTTTGTGTTTTCTCTCCTCAAGTCTTTCAAGTATTACATTTTCATCAGCTTCGCATTTTATTTTCAAAGGCTCAATATTTATTTCTTCCTTAACGCATCTTAGGTAATCTCTCTTTGAAAAACTACCGTCAATAATTGCCATTCTTCCGATTTTTAACTTTTCTGCTACTTTTTTACCAATTTCGCTATAAATTTTTAACGAATTTTCATAAGAATAAATACCCTTGTTAAAGTCCTCCAACACCTTCTCCTCTAATTTTTTATTGAAATAAAGTTTTCTAAATTCATCAGTATTTATACGAAAAGAAGGGAGCTTTTCGTTTAAAAATTTTGAATTTTTACTTTTTCCGGAACCCATAAGACCGTAATATATAAGACATTTTGGAGTGTCCATATTTAATGCGTAGCAAACAGACAAATCAATGAGCCTGTTTAATTTTTTTACCTCTTCATTGTAAGCCTCGCTATCTTTGTCAAGCCCTTCAAGCATAAAACATGCAATTTTTACTCTTACATATGCCCTGTAGCATTTATAAAAATTTAAAAGTCTTAATGTATCTGCATCATCGTAAATTCTTAAAAAACCTTCAAGGCAGGCATCTGACAACTCAATTTCTCCTGCCTGATCAAGCTCCATCAGCAAAAAAGCAAAATCTGAAATTACATCATTATATCTGAATCTTTTATTAAATTCGATACAGTCAACAAGCCCAATGCCGTTTTCATCCTCGTAAATATGCTCCAGGCGCAAATCTCCATGACCATCAATTATATATCTCTGATTTAGCCTTCTTTCAAAAAGCTCTCTGTTTTTTTCCAGAAACTGCATTGTCTTTTGTTTTACAAATCCATAGATATCAGATTTTATATACTTATCCGTAAATTCTTCTGTCTGAACAAAATTTTCATTGCAATTTTTATATATTGTTTCAAAACTTCCATTATCTTTTGCATTTTCAGCATCAGTGTTTATCCCTTTAAAAAGATTCCCAATATGGTGACCAATTTTAAACATGTATTCTTTATCAACCAGCTTCTTTTTAATTTTTGCAGATAAGAAGTTTTCTTCGGGTATCCTCTTCATCTTCAAAACATAATCAACAGCCACAAGGGTATTGTAATAAGGGACAAGCACAAAATCCTTTCCTTTTCTTGCAATTTTCAATACTTCCTCATAAATCCCTCTGGAAAATCTTTCATTTAGCTCTTTTTCAAGGATACAATACACTTTTCGTTTTGTGGAAAGTTTAAAATCAAGAAATCCGAAATCAACAGACTTTTTTAATTTGTAAACATAATCTTTTGTAAGCATAACATATGAAATATGTGTTTCAATTATACTGTCAGGTTTGACCAACTCTTTTAAAATAAGTGCAGATGTTGACAAATTGCTCATATAATCTCCGCATTGTGAACGTTTTTAATTTGATAAAGGCCTATTTCATGACCGTAATCATCAAGGCCAATAACACAATCTTTTGGCACAATCACCCTGTAATCCCTGCTTACGGCGTCAGCCACAGTGTACATTACACAAATATTTGTTACAAGTCCGGTTATTATCAATGTATTAACTCCAAGTTTTGTTAAAATCTCATCCAGATTTGTGTCATAAAAACCGGAATACCTTGTCTTTTGAATAATAATATCTTCTGGCTCAGGTTTTAGTTCATTTACAATTTCAGCACCAAACGTCCCCCTCACACAGTGACTCGGCCATATATTAAATTCTTTGTCATTCTTATCATGGCTATCACAAACATAAATTACCGGATAACCTTCACTTTTCGCCTTGGCAATCTGATTTTTTATAGGCTCGATGATTTTGCCGGCACCTTTAACCTGCAAAGGGGCTCCATCCAGGATAAAATCATTCAACATATCGATAATTACAAGGGCTTTACTCATATCTTATCCCCTTTAAGACTTTTCAAAAGCGCTACTTCTTCCCTGTAGGTAGCATCTTTCTCTATAGGCGTTTCCAGGATACCCAGCACATTATCAAATCTTTTGTCATTTACAACCCTTCGGAAAAAATTGAGACCAATTGTCCCTTTCCCTATCAGCTCATGTCTGTCAAGCTTTGATGCAAAATTTTTCTTTGAATCGTTCAGGTGAAAAACCTTAATTTTTTCTCCGAAAGCAGAAAAAATTCTATCAAATACTCTGTCATAGTCCTGCACTATATCAAAACCTGCAGAATACATATGGCAAGAATCAAGACAAATATTTAGCTTATCAGAATATTTTGATAGCTCAAAGATTCTGCTGAAATGGCTCAAATCATACCCCAAATTTGTCCCCTGCCCTGCTGTTATTTCAAGCAGGACAGAAGCATTAAAACCATGCTCATCATAAACATTATCAATCATTTCTGCCACCAATTTCAAGCCTTCGTCTTCACCTGCACCAAGGTGTGAGCCCGGATGTATGACATAATAAGGAATATTTAACATATCACATCTATGAAGCTCATCCACAAGCGAGTTAAAAGATTTTTCCCTGATTTCGATATTTTTTGAAGCCATATTTATAAGATAACTGCTGTGACAGCATACAGAAATATTGTGTTCTTTAGTTAACTTGATAAATTTGTCAGCTTCATTTTCAGGAATCGGCTTTGCCACCCATCTGTTTGAATTTTTTACAAACACCTGGATGCATTCACAGCCATCTTCCACCCCTCTCTCAACAGATTTATAAATTCCTCCACTTATGGATTCATGGGCGCCAATAAGCATACTTTACCTAACTATTCATAAATTCAAGAAATTTTTCCACTTCAAACTTAGAGCCAATAATTAGCGGGGTCTTCTGATGGAGGCTTTCAGGGACAATATCAAGAATATCCTGTTTTCCATCGGTAGCCATACCACCTGCTTGCTTTATAATAAAAGCAAGTGGGTTTGCTTCATAAAGAAGCCTCAATTTCCCCTTAGGATTTTTAGAATCACCCGGATAAAGGAATATTCCTCCTTTTAAAAGATTTCTATGAAAATCTGCCACAAGCGAACCTATATATCTTGTAGTGTAGCTTTTTTCTTTATAGTTTTTTATAAACTCCACAAAATTACGAATTTTTTCATCCCATTTATGGTAATTTGCTTCATTTATACTGTAAATTTTGCCCTCATTCGGTACTTTCATATCAGGATGGGAAAGTATAAATTCTCCTACCGAAGGGTCTAAAGTAAATCCATTCACTCCGTTACCTGTAGTGTATACAAACATTGTGCTTGAGCCGTAAATTACATAACCGCTTGCGACAAGATTACGCCCGGGCTGTAAAAAATCATCCACACAACCTTCCTCAGATTTGTCAGATATTCTTTTATAAATACCAAATATTGTACCGATACTTATATTCACATCAATATTGCTTGAGCCATCCAGAGGGTCAAACACCACAAGATACTTACCTTTTGGGTATTTACTTGGAATCTGAATAACTTCATCCACCTCTTCGCTTGCCATTCCACATATCTGCCCTGTGTGATCAAGCGCCTGAATCATTTTTTCATTTGCATATACATCAAGTTTTTGTTGCTCTTCACCATGGTAATTTGTACTGTCAGTTTTGCCAAGAATATTGACCAGTCCTGCTTTATTAACCTCTCTGCTTATAATCTTTGCAGCAAAAGCAATTTGCTCCAAAATCATAGTAAAGTCACCGGTAGCTGTAGGGTATCTCCTCTGCTCCTCAAGTAGAAATCTGCTTAAGTTTGTAAGTCCTCTATTCATTATCCACCTCGAATAATTTTTTATAATATTTTAATCCACCAAAGGAATTTTTGATGCAAAATCATAGTTGTCCATGTACCATTTTATAGTTTTTTCAACGCCTTCTTCCAGAGAAACAGTAGGCTGCCAATTCAAAATATCTTTCGCCTTTTTGACTTCTGCCCATGTTGCCATCATATCGGCTTTATGGAAAGGCTTGAAAATGTAGTTTACCTTCTTTTGAAGATTTTTGGATATTAATTCAATGGCATATGAAAGTTTGTGAGGGTTGTTATTACCAAGGTTAATTATCTCATAGCCAACATCTTTTAATGCCCTTACCGTTCCATCGGCAATATCTTCCACAAAAGTAAAATCTCTTGATTGGCTGCCATCCCCATAAAGTGTGATGGGAGTATCTTTGTCAATCCAGCTTATAAATTTAAAAATACTCATATCAGGTCTTCCTGCAGGCCCATAGACAGTGAAATATCTAACAATTGTCACATCTATACCGTAAAGAAAATGGTAGGTATAGCAGGAAACTTCCGCACTCTTTTTTGATGCAGCATAAGG
>JAIHAR010000048.1 GCA_020054865.1 Deferribacteraceae bacterium | reverse complement strand
GTAAATTCTTTAATTTTATCCGGCAATAGCATGGCTGATGTAAATTTTTTTCCATTTACCAATATATTAAATTTAGATTCTTTGACAATGTAACGTATGCTACTTTCAATATTGTTTTCAGAATAAACTTTTACATTAAATTCCGATACCAAACTTTTCGGCAATTTTTTTTGCATATTCGTAATCCTCTGGGGTGTTTATGTTTATAAAACTCAATAAGTCTGAATCATATTTTTTGATTTCATTTATATTACTTATAAATTTAGTGTTTATGTGTATGTAAATATCTATTAACCTGTAGTTATTTCTATTAAAGAAATCAAGTAACGTTTGTATGATTTTTTTTCTATAAAAACCGCAAAGTGTATTTATTTTACCATTAATTTTAGTTAGTACGCAGTCGTGTTTGTTAATAAATTCGTATAAAAAATGTACTAATTCCAAAGAAAGAAAAGGGGTATCTGCAGAAATAATAAAAATATTGTCATATTTTGCATTTTGAAGTGCAGTAATGATTCCAACTAACGGGGATTGACTATCTGTAAAATCGTTTAGAAATTTTACTCGATCAATGGAAAAAAAGAATTTTGAACTGTCTTTTGAAATTACCATTACATCGTCGCTGATTTTACAAAGCTTATTGGCAAGGATTTCAGTCAGACTTTTATTGTTGATTTCTGCAACTGTTTTATCTCTTCCAAATCTTCTACTTTGCCCGCCGGCTAAAATTGCGCAAGAGAATTTATTCATATGAAAATTATAAAATAAATTTTGCTAATATTCCATATGATTTTACAATAACAGGTTTAATATAATTGTTTAGTTAAATTATAAGCGATTACTTAGTTAAAGTTATTATAAGTTAAAAAATGATTTATTGAGATATATAAAATACTGAATGAAAAAGAGGAAAGTTATTAATCTACAGTAAATAAGTGTGAATTATTTTTACAAATTTTAATAATATATTATAAATATGGCATGATTTTTGTTAATAGATTTTTATTATGTGTAAAAAAAGTGTGTTTTTAATTGCAATTATTTTTTGTTTCTCATATGTGTTGGTATTTGCTTACTCGGATAGATTAAGCGATACTGAAAATTGTAGTACATGCCATAATATCGCAAACATAAGCAGGTTGTGTGAAAAAGATTGTATTTTATGCCATAAGGCGGATTCAAATAATTATAAATATTTATCCGAAAACTATGTTCAATCTTTTTTCATTAATAAGAAAAATCCACATGAAAAAAATATATGTGCTGTATGCCATGTCAGAAGAGAGAAAATGTTGCGGTTTGACAATGATACAATGCTTTGTGAAAAATGTCATTCGGAAGGGGACGTAAGTGTTGAAGCCCACAGTACAAACTTTAAATATGTTGAAACCAAGGAAGTAAGAATACCGAGGGATTTTCCATTAAATGATGGTAAAGTTACTTGCTTAACTTGTCATTTGTTTAATTGTCTGGATAAAAATAATTTTAAGTACTTGAGAAGGCCATTCTCACATATTACTGAATTTTGTTTTAACTGTCACAATGCGGATGAGTATAAAAAATATAACCCGCATATTCAGATTAATCCAGATGGAACCGTAAATGAAAATAATTGCATAATTTGTCATTCAGTTAAGCCAGATATTAAAAAAGATAAAGGTATAGAATCTATACTATTAAAAGGTGAACCCAACAAGATTTGTGACGGTTGCCACCAAATTCGCGGGGCACACCCTACAGGAATTTTACATACTGTAATACCAAGTTCAACTATTTTAAATAATATTAAATCATATGAGCAAAAAAGAGGGTTGGTATTTCCATTGGGTAAAAATAATCAAATTTTGTGCGTAACTTGTCATTTACCCCATCAGTTTGAGCTAATAAAGGGGCAGGCAAAGAATAAGTATAAGCACAGGACTAGACTACCAGAAGGCTATGAGCTTTGTAATGTATGTCATAATAAAGGTTAAATAAATGGAGGTGTATATGAGGGTAATTGCAAAACTGTTCTTATGTATTGTATTAGTTCTGTTTTTTTCTTCGTTTGGTAATTGTGCCGATGATGAAAATTGTCTTCTTTGTCACAAGTATCGAACCCTTTCAAGGATTGACGAAACAGGCAAGACAAGGCTTTACTACGTCAATGACAATCTCTTTCACTCATCTGTTCATGGCAAAATAAAATGTAAAGAGTGTCATAGTCAGATTACAAAGATACCCCATGAAGAGAATACTAAAGTAAACTGTCTTAACGAATGCCATATAGTAGAGCCAACGAGTGAAAAAAGGTTTTCACACAAAAGTGTAGCGGAAGTGATAAAAAGCAGTATCCATTCACCAGAAAACAAATATGCTAATTTTTCAAAAGCTGATGATTTTCCTGAATGTATAGATTGTCATAACAATCCGTTGTTTAAACCAATACAGCTTTTTAAGAATATTACTGAAGAAGGGCAAAGCCCAAAAGCTCTTGCCAGATGTAATTTGTGCCATAAAGAAGAAAAATTTATAAAGTATTTTTATAATCATGTTAGTCATCGACTACATACGAGCAAAGACAGCTCAGAAATCGTAAGGATGTGCGAAAGATGCCATTCTAAACCTGAAATGGTAAAAAGACATAAGTTAAAAAATGCTGTAGCAACTTACAAAGATACATTCCATGGCAAAGCTATTACGTTTGGCCTTGAGGGTGCGCCGGATTGTGTAGATTGTCATGTCAGGGAAAATGAATCTGCTCATGCGATAAAAAGTTACGAAGACCCGGAAAGTTCAATTAATAAAGATAATAGAAAAAAAGTGTGTAGTCGCAAGACATGCCACCCTAATGCTGCAGATGGTATTGAAGATATCAGAATGCACGTTGTAATAGATAAAAATTTATACAAACCGGAATATTATACAGCATTGGGTTTTACAGGACTTACGTTAGGTGCATTTTTTCCACTTATAGTAGTTCTTATTTTAGAATTGATAAGAGAAATTTTTCCTAATTTTAGTTTGAGAAAATTTAAGAGGAGGAAATAGACATGAGGAAGTTACCCTTAATAAAAGTTCAAAGAGGTAAAAAATATTATTTAAAGATGACACCTGCTCAAAGGTATCAACATTTTATCTTGATGAGTACATTTATTCTATTAGTTTTAACAGGTTTTCCTCTTAAATTTCATTACTATCCTTGGGCTAAAACTTTAATAAACAGTTTGGGAGGGTTAAAAGTCACTACTGTTATTCATAGAATTTGTGGCGTTACAATGGTTGGATTATTTTTTTACCATTGGTATTATTTGTTTAAGAATCTCTATGTTTACTATATAGCTCCTTCAATAAGGCTGAAAAAATTTTCTTTAAAAGGCCTTCTTAAGTTTATTTACTATTCACCCATGTTTCCGCGAGTAAAAGATATTAAAGATGTGGCTGATTTTTTAAAATATGTATTTTTTATTACAGACGAAAAACCAAAACATGAAAGATTCCATTGGAGAGAAAAGTTTGATTATTGGGCGGTGTTTTGGGGTATTCCTGTTTTAGGCTTAACCGGTGCAATCTTGTGGTTTGAATCATATTCAACAATGTTTTTCCCGGGTTGGTTTGTTAATATAAGCTTTATAGCTCATTCTGATGAAGCATTGCTTGCAGCTGCAGTAATCCTTATATGGCATATGTACAATGCCCATGTTAACTATGATAAATTTCCGATGTCGCCACTGTTTCTTACGGGTTATTTGCCTGAAGAGATTATGAAGCATGAATACTATCTCGAGTGGAAGAGAATTAACTGTTTGGTAGAAAAGGATAAGAGCCTGTTTTTTGATATGGACGAATATAAGGCAAATAAGAAAAAGGAGATGCAAGAACATCTTTTACACTGTTTTGAAGATATAATTGATGAGAATTTTGAGAATGAGGAGAAAAAAGATGAGCAGGCATAGTAATGGCATCTTGAAAAAAATATACGCGATAATTGGTATAGTGCTTTTGGTGTGGTCATCATATTTAGTTTACATTTTAGTTATGCATATATGGCATCAGCATGGTGAAGAAGTGGAAAACATGGCTATTTCTGAAGAGGAAAAGTTATTTAAAGAAATGATGAAAGATAAAAAAGAGGTTACTTATAATTTAGGTTATAAAGTTATTAAACAGGAAGATATTGAAAAACATTTTCATCATGTCGGTGATCCTGTAATACACGATTCTATCAATATATGCATAAAATGTCATGGAGATATACCTCATGACAAAAATAAGGCAATTAGGGCATTCTTAAATATGCATAGTGATTTTTTTGCATGCGAGACTTGTCATGTCAGAGTGGATAACAAAAAGTTTATTTGGTACAATAAAACTACCGGTAAAGAGGTAGACAATTTTGAGATATCAGTTTTTTTAAATAATATCCCTCAAAAATTAATCCCTTTATTGGAAGTTGACGGAAAGTTTGAAAGACTTGATTCAGATTCAAAGAGAAATTTTGTTGATGAGTTTAGAAAAATGCTACCTACCTTATCTCCTGATAAAAAGAGTCAGGGGTTAAAAATCATACACAAAAACGTTTCTAAAAATCCTGTCAAGTGTGATGAGTGTCATGCGCCAAGTTTAAGCCAAAGTTATCTACCGTTACTGGAAATCGGCTATAAAGAAAGAAGAGTGAATCAGATTCTCAGTAATGAAGTGGTAGGTATGGTTGAAAAGTACAAGGAATTTTATATCCCCAATTTTTTGATGCCGGGTCAAACTAAATGAGAGTTTTAGTCTATATATTTTTCATATTTTTTACAGTGTTTAAGGCTTTTGCCTTAAACACTGTAAATGTTGAAAAACAATATGAGATTCGTTTCAATAAAGATGAATTTATTACGGATATAGAAGTAGTTGATTCAGTTTTGTATGTTTTGGAATCAAACAAAGATAACGTATTAATTTACAATTTGTATGATGGTAGATTGAAAGGTAAAAAATTTATTGGCAACTTTCATTCATTGATCAGTTTTAAGTATTTTAAGTCAGACTGGTATGTTTTATCTGCAAATGAGAGCAGTTTAGTTATGTTTGATTCAAATTGGAACCATTTAAAAACAGTAAAAATTGACGCTAAAGATCCGACCGGTATAGCATTTTATGAGGATTTTATGTTTATAGTTGATAACGATGGTCAAAAGGTTATGAAGTATAAACTTAAAAATCTTAAGCTTACCCAACAGGTAAAAGGGTTTGGTTTTAATAAAAATCAGTTCAGATATCCTTTTGATATAAAAGTGGATGAAAAAGGAGATATTTATGTTTCAGAGGTAATAAATACGAGGGTGCAGAAGTTTAACACAAGTTTAAAATATGTAGATACAATTGGAGAGTGGGGCATAAAAAAAGGTCAACTTTATCGTCCAAAAGGTATTGAAATACAAGGGCAAAATCTTTTTGTTACAGACAGCATTATGGGAGTTATCCAGATATTTGATAAGAATAGTGGAAAGTTTTTAGGTGTTTTGGGAGAAAATGATAAAATATTGAGGTTAAAATCACCATATAGGTTAAAGGTGTATAATAATTTTTTATGTATATTGGATAATTTTGAAAAGGTTGTGTATGTTTATAAGTTCAAATAAGATACCCATATTATTCTGCATATTTTTGCTATTTTGTTTATCTAAAAGCTATTCATTTACAGGTCAAGAATCTGCAAAAGAATGTGCAATTTGTCACTATGAGTGGATGGATTCATTTATTTACGAGCTAAAAGGGACTGAAATAGTAGACTACCAAAAGGACAGAATTGTTGCAAACGAAAGGATGTGCTTTTCTTGCCACGACGGCTCAGTAGCTGATAGCAGATTACGTGTATGGGCTAATGATATGCATAAAGTTGGTATAAAACCACCTTCAAATATGAAAATTCCTAATGAATTGCCCCTTGAAAACGGAGAGATTCAGTGTAGGACTTGCCATACTGCTCATGGCACAAAGGATATTAACAAAGGGGACATAGGCAGAAGTGTTTTCTTAAGAGTAGAAAATACTAATTCACAGTTGTGTAAAATGTGTCACTCGGATAAAAAAGGTCATTATAATCACCCTGAATCCAAGCTAAATAGTAAAATGAGTGTTTCACGGCAATTAGTTGAAAATAAAGGAAAGTTAGGGGATGATGAGAAAATAATATGTGAAAGTTGCCACACTCCTCACGGCCCTAAAGGGAAAAAGATTTTATTAGGTAAAATTGGAAATTCAGAAATTTGCTCTTTTTGTCATACTGATAAATTGGATTCTAAAAAACAATACAAAAAAGGTGTATTAAACCACCCTGTAAATATACCAACAGATAACACAATGATTTCAGAAGTAGAAAGTTTAGGAGGAAAGTTTGAGGATGGCAGGATAATTTGCTTGAGCTGCCACAATACTCATAAAGGTATCAATAAAGAATTATTAATAGTTGATAATAAAGATGATAAACTTTGCCTTACTTGTCACAAGAATAAGGTATCAGTGAAAAACACAAGCCATGACTTAAAAAAGAAAAAAGGGTTTAAAAATATGTTTGGTCAGACACCGGATAAATATGGAACATGTTCAGCATGTCATGGCCCTCACGGTTGGGGAGTTAATTTGCCAAATATAGATACGGATTTATTAAGTAAAGCATGTTTATCTTGTCATAAAGAAGCTGACATAGTTGGCGAAAAAAGGATTTTCAAGGATAGATTTAATCATCCGGTAAGTGTTGAGGTTAAAAACAGTCAAGATTTACCGTTATTTACAAAAAGTATAAATTATTTTAGTGAAATGAATAAGGAAAATAATGACAAATTTATCAATTGTGCTACTTGTCACGATTCACACGGTAAAGAAAAGAATTTTTTAAGGGCTGAAGTCAAAAATGATTTTATATGTTTAAAATGTCATGACAATAAAAAAGATATTTTAGGTTCTAAACATAGTTTAAATGATATAACTTGTCTCAGCTGTCATAATATTCATAATTCTGAGAATAAATATCTTTTGAAAAGAGATATTAAAGATATATGTGTAGACTGTCATAATAAGAATGGGGTAGCAAAGCAATTTATACCCGGGGAAAATAGCCACCCGGTTAACAAAATTGTTCATGATGTTATTCCTGATAACTTCAAGCTTTACGATTCAAAAATTCAATGTGCCACATGTCATGACCCTCATCAACCCGGTAAGAATAAAAAGTTTTTGAGGATTAACTTTAGCAATAAGGATGATTTTTGTATAAGTTGCCATATTGAAAAAAATGGTATTTTTAATTCAAAACACCATGATCAAAAGAAAAAAGGTTTATGCGAAAATTGTCATGTGGTTCATAATTCCTTTAGCAATAAATATTTGATGTCTATTAAGTGGGATTATAATAATGATAATGATTATTGTGAAGTTTGCCATAATACTAATGGTGTTGCAAAAAACAATATTGTTAAAGTATTGCACCCTTTTGGCACTATCAAAGATAAAAAAAATGCCATCAAGGAAAATCTTAGCTGTATTTCATGTCATGATCCGCACAGTCAACAGAAAGGGAAAAACAGATTTCTTAAATATGAAGAAGATAGTTTTTGTTTTCAATGCCATAAAGATAAGAAAGAATTTTTGGATTCACCTCATAATTCAACACATTTTAGAGATATGTCCGGTAAATTTAAAAAAGAGAATTGTTACTTGTGTCATGATATCCACAAAAGAGGTGAAACTGAAGATGCTGTATTAATTCGCACTTGTGAAAGCTGTCATAGTGATAAAAATATTTTTGGAAATAACATCATTAAAACAAGTCATATCGGCATGAAGGACGAAAAAATTAAAGATTTTTATACTCACAACGGGGAAGTTGTTTGTAAAACATGCCATGAGCCACATATAAATAATAAATATTTATTTCCATCAAATATTTTAAAATCCTATCAACTATGTATTTCATGCCATCAAAAAGAAAAAGATGTGCTTTATTCGGAGCACAATATGAGTCTTATCTTCAAAGATAAAGATTCCGTATGCGATGCATGCCACACTGTTCACAATTATTCAGAGAATAACAAGTATTTTTATAAGAAAGATGTCGATGCGAATAAAGATTTTGTAAAAGAAATATGTTTAGGTTGCCATAGCGAAAATGGAATCGCCAAGACTAAGGCGATTAATATTTATGGTCACCCTGAGATTCCTATGACGTTTAAACTTGAAAAAGATTTGCCAAATAAATTTCTTTTTAAGAAAAATGGAGAAAAGTCTTTAACAGGGAATATTACTTGTGCTACATGTCATGATGTTCATAAGTGGAGTGAAAGTCACGATTATAAGGTTACTGAAAATACTGAAGGAAATGTTTTGAATAGTTTTTTGAAGTATAAAGGGATTATTACTTTTTGTTCAACTTGTCATGGGGAAGAAACAATGCTAAGATATAAGTACTATCATACTGATAAGTTAAGAAAAGAAAAATATAATGATAAAAAGAAACGAAAGAAAACTTTTATGGAGTTACTAATTGGAAATTAATTTGGTATATAAATTGCTTAATTCGTTCTTAAAAATTGCTGGAGGATTTTAATGAAGTCAATGAAGTTGTTAGGCTATTTATTTGTTTTTATGTTGCTTACTTTTAATGCATACGCAGTGACATGTACTACCGGAAACTGCCATACTGATATTATGAAAAATCAGTTTACTCATGGTCCGGTATCTGCTGGTCAGTGCAATGTATGCCATGCTGCAAGTGAGGAAAATTATAAGAAGCATTCAGAGAAGCCAAAGAGCTTTATTGATTTTGCTTCACCGACAGGTGACCAGCCTGTATGTATTATGTGTCATGACAATAAAGTTGATGGTAAATATGTGCATGCTCCTGTTACTGACGGCTCATGTACAACTTGCCATAATCCTCATGGTGCCAATAATAAGTATTTTATAATCGGGAAAAAAGAATCGGATACCTGTTTTCAATGCCATGAAAATAATAAGACAGTAAAAAAGTTTTTGCATGGTCCGGTAGCAGTGGGTGAATGTGCTTCTTGCCATGACCCACATGCCTCCGATTATAAGTATCAATTGAGAGACGCAGAAGATAAAATATGTTATAAGTGCCATAATGACAAAAAAGGTGATTTTAACAATAAATTTGTTCACAAACCTGTAAAAGAAGGGTGCACAAAATGCCATGATCCTCACAATTCAGATGTTCCATTTCACTTAAATGCAAAATCAGAAAAAGATTTATGTATGAGTTGTCACAAAGAGAATAAAAATCTGTCAAAACTTGTTGATAATGCAAAATTTCAACATAAGCCTGTTGCTAGCGGAGAATGTGCACAGTGTCACAACCCTCATGCATCTGCATATGGTAAGCTGTTGAAATCGGATGAAAAAAATGTTTGTTTTGAATGCCATGGGGATATCGGGAAAAGAGTCAAGGAGTCAAAGTATGTTCATGGCCCTGTTGCATCCGATGGGTGTACAGCCTGCCATAACGTGCATGGTGCGGAAAATCCTTTTATTTTAAAAATGGCTTTCCCGAAAAAATTTTACAATCAATATGTTGATGGGTTATATCAGTTATGCTTCAATTGCCATAATGATGATGTGTTAAAATATCCAAATACAACAAAATATACTGGTTTTAGAAATGGTGACAGGAATCTTCATTACTTACATGTAATGATTAAAGGTAAAGGAAGAAGTTGTAAAGCTTGTCATGAAGTGCATGCTTCTAATCAACAGAATCATGTTAGAAAATCAGTACCTTTTGGTAGTGGTGGCTGGGAATTGCCTATTAATTTCACAAAAACAAAGACCGGCGGTAGCTGTGTGGTAGGTTGCCACAAGCCAAAAGAGTATGATCGTCTCAATCCTGTAAAATATACAGAATAAGGTGACTGTTATGATTAGAACATTATTTTTGTTAATAGTATTTGCTATTGCTAATATATCATATGCTTTTCCAATTAAAAATCTGAAGATTAATGATAAGATCGATTTATCAGAATTTGAATCTTTGGATAAGCCTATTGAAAAAGCAGCCGGTATAAAAGATAAAAAGATGGTATTGGTGTGGGATTCAAACAAGCAGATAAGTATTGACATCTTAACAAAATTTTTAAAAATATGTGACGAGAAAGACATCGTTTGTTTTGCAGTTGAAGTTTCCGGTAAAAATGCTAACGAGATTGC
>JAIHAR010000019.1 GCA_020054865.1 Deferribacteraceae bacterium | reverse complement strand
TTTATAATCCATCAAAAGTGATTTGAATTTGTCATTTTCAGGAAGTTTGTCTGCAATAAGAAGCCTTCCAGCCGGCAGGATTATCCCTTCAGCAGCATCGCCTGCAAGCTCTATAAATTTCTTTGAGGCTACTCCATGACTCATGATAAGCATCCCTTTCATATTTAGCTGCCTGAAATTTTTTGCCACAATTGCAGGGGCTGGCCCAACCCCCCAAACAATAGTTGCATCTGGGTTGTTTGAAGCTATTTTGCTAAGTTGTGATGTCATGTCTTTATCTGTGTCACGGAACTTTTCATTGGCAACTATCTCAATGTTGTACATTCCGGCAAGTTGCTCGAGTGCAGCCTTTCCAGAGTCACCAAAACCGTTTTGGGCAGAAATTATAGCAATTTTGCCTTTACTTTTTTCTTTGAGAAATTCGTAAATTTTTTCAACGGCATGTGTGTCTGATGGTGCTACCTTAAACATATATTTTGACATAGGTTCTACTATTCGTATGCTTGCCGCACAGCTTAAAACAGGTATTTTTTCTGATATGGCCAAGTCTTTTATCGCCAATGCCGCTCCACTTCTTGTAGGCCCAATGACTGCTGCCACCTTATCTTTTTTGACAAGCCTTAAAAATTTTTTTCTTGCTTCCTGATCATCCCCTTTTGTGTCGTAGACGATTAACTTTATCTTTTCGCCGTTTATCCCGCCTTTTGCATTAACTTCCTCCACAAGCATTTCAAGGGTTTGCTGTTCGGGAAGCCCCAAAAATGATGCAGGACCGGTAACTGCAAAAAGCGCACCGAGTTTGATTTCGGCAAATGCTGATGTATAAAGGCCGAGAATGAGAAGAATTATTAATTTTTTCATAGTTATATCCCGTAAATTTTTGCACCTTCTATGGTGACTATGTTATTTTTTGATAATACTTCCAAGGCTTTGTCCGTTTCATCAAATCTGAAAATCATTACTGCGCAGTCTCCGCTCATTTCTACAAATGCGTACATATATTCAACATTTATGTTATTTTCATTCAATACCTTCAAAACGCTTGCAAGTCCCCCCGGTTTGTCCGGAACTTCTACGGCAATGACTTCTGTTCTGCCCACCGTAAAGCCATTTTCCTTAAGTAGAGTGTGTGCTTTTTGAGGGTCGTTGACAATAAGCCTTAATATACCGAAGTCTGAAGTGTCAGCCAGTGAAAGTGCCCTTATATTAATGTTGTTTTCCCCCAGGAGGTTTGTTACTTCGTAAAGCCTTCCTGATTGGTTTTCGATAAATACAGAAATCTGTAGTATTTTCATAGTCATCCTCCTAAAAAACTATTTCAAGACCCTCTTGTCGATAACCCTTTTTGCTTTTCCTTCGCTTCTTTGAATCGTTTTGGGCTCTACAAGTTTGACTTTGGCAGAAACACCTATGATATCCTTTATATCCTTTTCAATACTTTTTTCAATATTCTGGAGTACTTTTATTTCGTCTGAGAATAAATCTTCACCGACTTCAACCTGAACTTCCAGAGTATCAAGGTTGCCTACCCTGTCAACAACAAGCTGGTAGTGGGGCTGCACACCTTTTCGTTCTACAAGTATTGATTCAATTTGAGATGGGAACACATTGACCCCTCTTATTATCAGCATATCATCACTTCTACCTGTAACCTTTTCCATTCTGACAAAAGTTCTTCCACATTTACAAGGCTCTTTTATCAGTCTCGTGATATCCCTTGTCCTGTATCTTATTAGCGGTATAGCCTCTTTTGTTATGGTTGTAAAAACAAGTTCCCCTACCTGACCGTACTCAAGAGGTTCTTCAGTTTCGGGATCAATTATCTCAGCAATAAAATGATCTTCATTTATGTGCATACCATTTTTAGCCTCAACACATTCGAAAGATACTCCGGGGCCCATTACTTCGCTAAGTCCGTATATATCTATTGCATCTATGCCCCATTTTTCCTCAATCTCTTTCCTCATTGCATTTGTCCATGGCTCTGCTCCAAAAACACCCACTCTCACTGGCAAATCTTTTAAGTTTATCCCTTCTTCCAAAGCAACTTCGTAAAGATTTAAAGCGTATGAAGGGGTACAAGATATTGCTGTAGTACCAAAGTCTTTTAGAATCATCACCTGCTTAGCTGAGTTACCTCCTGAAATAGGAATAACAGAAGCACCAATTAGCTCTGCTCCATAGTGAGCCCCAAGCCCACCGGTGAAAAGTCCATACCCATAAGCATTTTGCAAAACATCCCCTTTTTTTACCCCTGCGGCGGTAAATGTCCTTGCCATAAGCTCGGCCCAGGTAGCGACATCTCTTCTGGTGTAACCTACAACGGTTGGCTTGCCCGTTGTGCCGCTTGATGCATGTATCCTGACGACCTGCTCTCTTGGGACAGCAAAAAGACCGTAAGGGTAGTTGTCTCTCATGTCCTGTTTGTAGGTGAATGGGAGCTTGTGTAAATCTTTCAGAGATTTTATGTCTTCAGGTTTAATCCCTTTTTTGTCAAAGGCATGTCTGTAAAAAGGGACATTTGCATATACTCTTTCCAGTAGATTTTGAAGTCGCTTAAGCTGTAAAGCCTCAAGTGCCTCCCTTGGCAATGTTTCAAATTCTTCATTCCATATCATGGCACGCACACCTCAGAAGTTTTACTTTTTTTAGCAAAATTAAACTTTGTAGTCAAATATAATTTAACCTTTGTCCTTTTTTGTCTGACAAATCTTTAATTTTGTGCAAATAATGTTGACTTTTTTGGGGTGTAACTAATAATATCAAATTTCAGGTTAAAAATCGGTTTCAGGAGGCTTTATGATAGTCAGAGGTGACAGTATCAATGTAAAAGAGGTTGAAAATCCAAGAGGAGGCAGAGGTAGTCTCATAAATATGGGATATGAAGTTTTAAGCCAATTTTCAGGGCAAATAAAAATGTTTTCTGTGGTTAATCTTAGACCTGACTCTCTTATCGGTTACCACAAACATGAAGATGATATGGAGATATATTTTATGCTCGATGGAACTGGTGTGGTGAACGACAATGGTAATGAAGATATTTTGAAACCAGGGGATATGTTGATAACGAGCAAGGGGGAATCTCACTCAATTGAGAATAAATCGGCTCAGGATATAACTTTTCTTGCAATGATTATAAAATAATGCTAAGGATACGCTTTTGATAAATAACGGAGGTAAGCTAAATGGAAAAAACATTTGCTATTATTAAACCAGATGCAGTAGCAAAAGGGTACACCGGAAAAATTATTGATCGCATTGAAAGTAATGGTTTTAAAATTGTGGCTATGAAAAAAATCCACATGACAAAAAAAATGGCTGAGGGCTTTTACGCTGTGCACAAAGAAAAGCCATTTTTTAATGATCTTACAAATTTTATGAGTAGCGGGCCTTGTGTGGTTATGATTCTTGAAAAAGATAATGCAATCCTTGACTGGAGAAAACTTATGGGTGCCACAAATCCTGCAAATGCAGAGGAAGGTACTTTAAGAAAAGAATTTGGTGCCAATATTGACAATAACGCTGTTCACGGCTCTGATGCACCTGAAACAGCAGCGCAGGAAACAAGATACTTTTTTGCTGATATCGAAATGGTATAATATCCTGGTGCTCCTTAAGGAGCACCGGACTTTACTGTAATTTGAGGGAGAAGTATATGTTTTATAAGAGTACAAGAGGCAAGGTAAAGGGGATAAAATTTAAAGAAGCTGTTATGATGGGACTTGCTGAAGATGGAGGTCTTTTAATCCCCGAGGAAATTCCTTACTTTTCAAGCAGCGACCTTATCAGGCTTTCCGCCCTTAATTACAAGGAACTTGCTTTTGAAATAATCTCAAAATTTACAGATGATATTGATGGTGATACCCTTAAAGGTATAATTGAAAAAAGCTATTCTACATTTGAGTCGGATGAAATTATCCCGGTTGTGAAAAAAGGGGATATCTATATAGCTGAAATTTTTCACGGACCTACTTATGCTTTTAAGGATATTGCCTTACAGTTTTTAGGCAATCTTTTTGAGTATATTCTTAATGAATCAGGTGAATATCTCAATATAATCGGAGCCACAAGCGGAGATACCGGCAGTGCAGCAATTTACGGAGTCAGAGGGAAAAAGAATATAAATATCTTTATTCTTCACCCAAAAGGAAAGGTTAGCCCTGTCCAGGAATTGCAGATGACAACAGTGTCGGATAAAAATGTATTCAATCTCGCAGTGGATGGCACATTTGATGATTGTCAGTCGATAGTCAAGGAAATATTTGCCGATGTTGACTTTAAAAAGAGGCATAGTCTTGGCGCTGTTAACTCTATCAATTGGGCAAGGATTCTTGCTCAGATTGTGTATTATTTTTATTGTTATTTCAGAGCCGCAAAAGGGGATGAAGTAAATGTGGTTGTTCCTACCGGGAACTTCGGAAATATTTTTGCCGGCTATTTTGCCAAAAAAATGGGTTTGCCAATAAATAAACTTGTTCTTGCTACAAATGAAAACAATATTCTTACAAGATTTATAAATGAAGGGGATTACAGTATCAAGGATGTAAGACAAACTTACAGTCCGTCAATGGATATACAAATTGCAAGCAATTTTGAGAGGTACCTATATTATCTTTATGGTAAACCTGAAACTGTTGTTCAAAAGATGGATGAGCTTAAGCAGTATAAAAGGATAAAATTTACTGAAGAAGAAATCAAAAAGGTACAGGCTGAATTTGCCTCATATTCTACCACCAATGAGGAGACCCTTGAAATTATCAGGGACTTTTATGAAAAGTATGATTATATACTTGACCCGCATACAGCCTGCGGTGTGAATGCAGTATATAAGCTGAATCTAAAAGGTGTAAATATCTGCCTTTCCACTGCTCATCCGGCAAAATTTTACGATGCGATATACAAGGCAATCGGAAAATACCCTGAAGAGCCGGAAAATATTAGAAAGATTAAAAATCTTCCAAAAAGGGTTTTTGAGATTGATAACAACACTGAGAAGGTAAAAGAGTTTATCAAGTCAAAGTTGATTTAAATGCATAAAACTCCTGTAGACAAATTTGATTTTTTACTACCCGAATGTTTGATTGCACAGTTTCCCCATGAAAAACGGGACGAGTCCAGACTTTTACACCTTGAAAGAGAGAGCGGGTCGGTAAGTGACCTTGTTTTTAAAGATGTTTTAAACCTTTTATCTGAAGATGATTTTATTGTGGTCAATAATACGAAAGTGATAAAAGCAAGGATGTATGGGAAAAAAAGTACCGGCGGAAAAATTGAAGTATTGTTGGTGGAAGATTTGGGTGAAAATGCTTTTAAGGCGATGGTAAAAGGTAAGGTTAGACCTGGAGATGTTATATCAATTGGGGATAATAAAGTTGAAGTTATTGATATGTCTGGTGAGTTAAGGATTTTGAAATTTGAAGATGATGCATATGAGCTGATGGATAAATTTGGGCATATTCCTCTTCCTCCATATATTAAAAGAGAAGACAGTCAGTTTGATGCCACCAGATATCAGACGGTATATTCAAAAGAAGGTACATCTGTTGCAGCCCCCACTGCAGGATTGCACTTTACTGATGATTTGCTGAAGAAACTTCAAGATAAAGGGGTAGATTTGGTGGAAATTACTCTGAACGTCGGCATAGGTACATTTAAACCAGTAAAGTGTGACTATATTGAAGAGCATAAGATGCATTGCGAAAAATTTACTGTCACAAAGGATGCGATGGAAAAAATAAATTTGTTGAAAAGTAAAGGAAAAAGGCTCATTGCAGTTGGTACCACAACTGTAAGGGCACTTGAGTCTATAGCAGATATCGATGGGTTTATACATAAATATGGAAGCTTTGAAACAGATATTTTTATTAGGCCTGGATACAAGTTTAAGATTGTAGACAAGTTGATAACCAATTTCCACCTTCCAAAATCAACTCTTCTTATGTTAGTGAGTGCATTTGCAGGTTATGAAAATGTTATGAAAGCGTATGAATATGCCGTAAAGCAAAAGTATCGTTTCTTCAGCTATGGCGATGCAATGTTTATAGATTAAAGGGGTGTTATGTTTAGATTTGAACTTGAATGCAAAGATAATCTTACAAAGGCAAGAGCTGGTTTGATTGAGACAGGCCACGGTAAGATACATACTCCAATATTTATGCCTGTTGGAACAGTTGGCTCAGTAAAAGCTATTTCACCCCACGACCTATATGAGATTGGGGCTGAAATAATACTTGGAAATACCTACCACCTTCACTTAAGACCTGGTGAAGATGTGGTGGAGCATTTTGGCGGTCTTCATAAGTTTATTTCCTGGCAGAGAAATATATTGACAGATAGCGGTGGATTTCAGGTTTTCAGCCTTGCAGAGATGAATAAAATAACTGAAGATGGAGTATATTTCAGATCACACCTTGATGGTCGCAAACTTTTTATCAGCCCGGAAGATTCCATAAGGATTCAGACAAAGCTTGGCTCAGATATAATGATGGCATTTGATGAGTGTGTTCCATATCCTTGTGAAGAATCTTATGTGAGAAAGTCTATTGAATTGACGTATAGATGGGCAAAAAGATCAAAAGATGCGAGAACAAATAGTGAACAGGCTCTTTTTGGAATTATTCAGGGTGGCGCATACAAAAATCTCAGAAAGATTAGTGCCGAACAGATAGTAAGTCTTGATTTTGAAGGCTATGCTATTGGTGGACTTAGTGTAGGTGAAGAGAATGAGCTGATGTATGAAATTACGGACTTTACCACAGATTTCATACCTGAAGATAAGCCAAGGTATCTTATGGGTGTAGGTACGCCTGAAGATTTACTTCACGGGATTTCTCACGGTATAGATATGTTTGACTGTGTGATGCCTACAAGAAATGCCCGTAACGGTTTGCTTTTTACAAATTATGGAAGACTTCATATAAAAAGGACGGACTATACATATTCAGACGACCCTATTGACAAAGACTGCAACTGTTATACATGTAAAAATTTCTCGAGAGGTTATTTGAGGCATTTGTACAAATCCCAGGAGCTACTGGCGTTGAGACTAAATTCTATCCACAACCTGAACTTTTATATTTCTCTTGTAAAAGATTCAAGAAGTGCTATAAAGGGTGGATATTTTGCAGAGTTTAAAAAAGAAAAATTAGAAAAAATGAAAATAGGAGGAGATAATGTTTGAAAGTATCGCTTATGCAGCAGGATCAACTGGAGGTCAAAACCCTATAGGAGCTTTTTTGCCTTTGATTTTGATCATTGTAATTTTTTACTTTTTACTTATTAGGCCGCAACAAAAAAGGCAGAAACAGATGCAGCAAATGATCGAATCTCTCAAGGCCGGGGACGAAGTTGTTCTTGCCAGCGGGATTTTTGGTAAAATTGACAGGGTAATTGATCAAAATTCATTTCTGGTAGAAATTGCAAGCGGAGTAAAAGTAAAAGTGACAAAAAATGCGATTGGCTCAAAACTAACCGGAACAACTGAGGTCAAGGAGGAAAAGTAAGACTATGAAGTATAAATTTCGTTGGGCTACAATAGCCGTAATAGTTATTGCTGCCCTTGTGATGATGTTCCCCCTGAAAGAAAAGATAAAGCTTGGACTTGATTTGCAGGGTGGAATGCATGTTGTTCTTGGTGTGGAAACTGAAAAGGCTGTGGATGGTAAGCTTGAAACGCTTGTCACACAGATAAAAAAAGAACTGAAAAATAACGATATTAAATACAGCTTTGTCCAGAAAACAAACGATGGAAAGGTTAAAATAGGTTTTTCAGACACATCAATGACAGATAAAGCAAGGGATTTGATTTCAAAAAATTATCCTTATCTTGTGGATTCATCGCTTAGCAATGATCAGGAAATATTGATATTCTCTCTTGATAATAAAGAGGTAGGTAAGATAAAAGATTATGCGGTAGAACAAGCTGTACAGGTTATAAGAAACAGGATCGACCAGTTTGGAGTGAGCGAGCCTGTTATTCAAAGACAGGGTAATACTGAAATATTGGTACAATTGCCAGGTATTACAGACCCTGAAAGGGCAATCGACCTTATTGGGAAGACTGCACAGCTCAGGTTTCATCTTGTGGATGAAAATGTGAATCCACAGGATGCTGTAAATGGAAATATCCCTTTTGATGACATCCTTCTTTATTCAAAGGAATATGACAAAGCTACAGGGAAGCTCAAGCAGGAAGTACCATATGTCCTTAAGCGTGAGGCGGTGCTGACAGGGGAATATCTTACCGATGCAGAAGTAAGAATATCTTCTCAATTCAACGAGCCTTATGTACTGATAAAGTTTGACTCTGCCGGTACAAAGCTCTTTGATCAGATTACTGCAGAGAATGTCAACAAGAGGCTTGCTATTGTGCTTGATAACAATGTGTATTCGGCACCGGTAATCAGAGAAAGGATTAGTGGTGGCGAAGCGCAGATTTCTGGTAACTTTACTATGGAAGAGGCAAAGGACCTGGCGATAGTTTTAAGAGCTGGTAGTCTGCCTGCACCTGTGGTGGTACTTGAAAACAGGACTGTAGGCCCGTCACTTGGCTTTGACTCTATATCCAAAGGTATAAAAGCTGCTGCAATTGGATTTATCGCGGTAGTATTGTTTATCCTTTTTTATTATAGAGCTTCCGGGATTATTGCAAATATTGCTCTTCTTTTGAATTTTGTTCTCATTCTTGGTGTAATGAGCCTGTTTGGAGCTACCCTTACACTGCCTGGTATAGCTGGTATCATATTGACAATAGGGATGTCTGTTGATGCAAACGTACTTATCTTTGAAAGGATACGTGAAGAACTTAGGCTTGGCAGGACACCTCTTAATGCAATTGAGGCGGGTTATGAAAAGGCGATGTCTACGATTCTGGATGCCAATATTACGACTCTGATAGCAGCTCTGGTACTTTTCCAGTTTGGAACTGGCCCTATTAAAGGGTTTGCTGTTACCCTTTCCATAGGTATACTGTCTTCAATGTTTACTGCAATCTTTGTGACAAGGACTATTTTTATAACTTTCTTTGGCAGCAAAGATGTCAAGAAGTTAAGTATTTAAAGGGGAAGGGATATGGTAGAAATAATTAAATCTGACACTAAAATAGATTTTTTAGGCAAATCCAGGTTATTTTTTATAGTATCAAGTGTCCTTGTCACTCTAAGCCTTTTTCTTATTTTTACCAAAGGCTTTAACTATGGGATAGATTTTGCAGGTGGTACAGTTGTTCAGGTAAAGTTTGAAAAAACTCCTGACCTTGATAAACTAAGAGATGCCTTTAAGGGGATGAATATCGGTGAAATGGTTATACAGACATTTGGAGAGCCAAATGATATCCTTATTCGTGTTGAAAAATCAGAACAAGACTTAAGGGCAGTTGCCAATATGATTAAGTCAAAGATAGCTGAAGTATCTCAGGGACAAAAAATCGAAATTGAAAGGGTTGAGCAGGTTGGGCCTCAGGTAGGAGGACAACTCAAAAACAAGGCTTTGATGGCGATAATATATTCCCTTATAGGGATTCTTATTTATGTTTCATTGAGGTTTGAGTTTATCTTTTCTGTGGGGGCAATACTTGCGTTGTTTCATGACGTAATAATTACACTTGGTGTGTTTAGTCTTCTTGGAAAAGAGATTACGCTACCGATTGTAGCAGCTGTTCTTACGATTGTGGGTTATTCTCTGAATGACACTATAGTTGTATTTGACAGAATAAGAGAGAGAATAAAAAATAGTGCTGGCAAATTATCTCTTTTTGACATAATGAATAAAAGTATAAACGAAACTTTAAGCAGGACTATTTTGACTTCAGGCACGACTTTGCTTGCTGTTATGGCGCTTTATATTTTTGGCGGTGAAGTAATTAACGGATTTTCTTTCGCCCTTCTTGTGGGTATTGTAGTAGGTACATACTCATCTATTGGTGTTGCAAGTGCAATTGTGTATGTTATAAAGAAAAATAAGTAACATAGCAGCCGGGCAAATGCCCGGCTTTTTATTTAAACATCACTGTAAAAATGGATATTTATTGCCGGTTGATTTAAAGGTTAAATTATTATATTATTTTATCTGAAACAAATTGCGGAGAAACTTGATGGCATATTTACCTCTTTCAAGAAAGTACAGACCTCAGAATTTTGACGAAGTAGTTTATCAGGATTTTGTAGTAGATACTCTAAAAAATGCCATTGAGCTTGGCAAGGTTGCTCACTCATATCTTTTTACAGGTCCAAGAGGGGTGGGCAAAACGAGCCTTGCAAGGATACTGTCAAAAGCTGTCAATTGCCTTAACCCAAATGGTCTTAACCCTTGCAATGAGTGTGACAATTGCAAGGAGATTACAAATGGGACTTCTATGGATGTTGTTGAAATAGATGGAGCATCAAACAGAGGTATTGATGAGATAAGGCAGCTCAGGGAAAATGTGAAATTTGTTTCTGTTAAATGCAAATATAAGGTTTATATAATCGATGAAGTGCATATGCTTACAGATGCAGCATTTAATGCACTTTTGAAGACGCTGGAAGAGCCTCCCTCATTTGTGATATTTATTCTTGCCACAACCGACGCCCATAAGGTTCCTGCCACAATTTTATCAAGATGCCAGAAGTTTGATTTTAAAAAGATACCTCACGACTTTATGTACCAATATTTGCAGACCATACTGGAAAAAGAAGGGATAGTATACGAAAAAGATGCGATTAACATCGTAATTAGAAACTCTGAAGGTTGTATGCGGGATGCCTTGTCATTAATTGATCAGATAGTGGCCTTTGGTGGGAATAAAATTACTTACAAGGATACACTTTTTCTTCTTGGGATGTCTGACAGAAAGCTCATAGAGTCCCTTTTTGAGAATGTAATAGAAGAGAACCCTGATAAGGTCTATGAGATCATTGCAGAGATTGACAGTAAGGGGGTAAATTTTCAATTCGTTTTAAAAACGTTGATTGAGATTATAAGAACCTTGCTTTTTGCTCTTTCAAAAGGTGGGAAGTTTGAAAACAGCCTTACCGATGATGAAAAAAGATTTTATTCAGCTTTGCTACCAAAGGTAACCGAACAGAAACTATTTGTTTTGTTTCAAATAGTTCAGAAAACGCTCAGCGACATAAAAAACTTTGCTTTTCCGGGATATATATTTGAATTTGGTATGTATAAAGCATGTAAAATATCTGAAATTTTGCCGGTATCAAATGCAGGTATTGTAAAGGACAATGTACAGATTAAAAAACCTTCCGCTGTTAAGAATGTTTCACAGCCAGAGTCAAAAGAAGAAGGGGTAGAAGATAAATGGAATAGTTTCCTGAAAAAACTTGCCGAAATTAAGCCTGGTCTTGCAGCAAACCTAAGCCATGGATTTTTTTCATCATTTGTAAATGGCAAGTTAACAGTCGGTTTTAGTGAAGATAAGAAATTCCACTACGATTTTACAACTAAAAGGGAAAATTTTAACATAGCAAAAGAGATGCTTTTAAAATATGATGCTCAGTTTAAGGATTTTGAAATTGTAATGGAAAACGGCAGTAAAAAAAAAGCTCTGATTGAAAAGATTTATGAGGCTGAGACATTCCAGCAGAGAAAGCTTAGGCAGGAAGCCGAAAATGATGAAGTGGTAAAAATGTTCAAAATGGAGTTTGATTGTGTAATTGAAGATATCAAACTGTTGAAAAAACCTAAAAATCCACTAAATTAGCATTTTTAAGTTAAATTTAATAAATAAGAGGTGTAATATGAATATTCAGCAGCTTATGAAACAAGCGCAAAAAATGCAAAAAAAGATGGAAGAGATGCAGGCTGAAGCCGCAAAAGAAGTGGTAGAAGCGAGTGCCGGTGGTGGAATGGTTACTGTGAAGGTAAATGGCAAGCAGGAGCTTGTTGGTATTACAATTGAAAAGAACGTTGTTGACCCTGATGATATTGAAATGCTTCAAGACTTGATAGTTGCGGCAGTTAATGAGGGGATAAAGAAATCTCAGGAGATGCTACAGGAGAAAATGGCAAGCGTGACCGGCGGTTTGGGACTTAATTTTCCTGGAATTATGTAATTAATGTTTAAAATAAAACCCTTTGAAGACTGTGTTTTTGAACTGAGCAAACTGCCTGGTATCGGCAAAAAAACAGCCATGCGGCTTGCTCTTTTTTTGCTAAATAAGGAATTGCCTGACATTGAAAGACTTGCGTCAAGTCTTCTTAATCTGAAAAAGAATACGAAAATTTGCAAAAGATGCTATGGAGTTTCTGAGGATGACGTCTGTGGCATCTGTGGCGATGCTCACAGGAAAAAAGATATAATCTGCGTAGTGGAAGAACCTAAAGATGTATTTGTGATTGAGTCGACCGGGAGGTTTGAAGGGTTATATCACGTCCTTGGAGGGAAAATTGCGCCGCTTGATGATATCGGGCCTGATAAACTGAGGATAAAAGAGCTGATTGAAAGGGTGGAAAAAGAGGCTGTAAATGAGGTAATACTTGCAACCAATCCGGATATCGAAGGGGAGACTACTGCAATTTATATCAGAAAGAAATTATCACATATAAACAATCTTCTTATTACAAGGATTGCAAGCGGAATACCTATTGGTAGCCATCTTGAATATGCAGATGAAGTTACGATATTAAAATCTCTTGAAAATAGGAGGGCAATGATTTAGTTTCCTGATAAAGGCTAATTTTTAGTTTGAACTGCATAGATATTGTGATATTATATGAATGGTTGACGTTAATATAAAACGGAGATTAGATGGACAATCTTTTTTGGCTTTCTGATGAAAAAATCCTTGAGAAATTTGAAGTGGAACTTAACAGGCTCAAAGTTGAATCCAATGCCAAGGCTACTTTTCTCATCGATAAAAATGGTCAGTTGATAGGGTCAAGTAAAAATACTGAGAATTATGACAAAACTTCTATCGGTGCCCTTGTGGCTGGTAATGTGGCCGCTACGGGAGGGCTTGCGAACCTGCTCGGTGAAAAGGAATTTTCGATACTCTTTCATGAAGGTGAAAATGAACACGTACATATTAGCCTTGTGGCAGGTAAACTTATTCTCGTGGTAATATTTGATGAAACTACCTCTCTTGGCCTTATAAGACTCAGGGTAAAAAAATCATTGAAGGTATTTGAGAAGTTGCTGAGGGATCTGGAAAAAAGCTCTCAAGAAAATAACAGAGAGAATATTTTCTCTGATATAACGGAAGATGATATAGATAACCTTTTCAATATAGGGGGGGAATAGTGTCTTTTATAAATTATTCCACAAGGGAGATTAACTGCAAAATAGTATATTATGGGCCTGGACTTTGTGGCAAAACTGCCAATTTACAGTATATTTACGACAAAACAGACCCTAATTTGAAAGGGAAGATGATATCTCTTGCCACTGAAACGGACAGGACACTTTTTTTTGACTTTATGCCCCTTAAATTGGGTGAAATAAAAGGGTTTAAGGTGAGATTTCATCTTTATACCGTACCAGGGCAGGTATTTTATGATGCCAGCAGAAAGCTTATTTTAAAGGGAGCTGACGGGGTAGTGTTTGTGGCAGACTCCCAAATGGACAGAATGGATGCAAATTTGGATAGTTTTGACAATTTAAGGGACAACCTGAAAGAACATGGTTATGACCTCGATACAATACCACTTGTGTTGCAGTATAATAAGAGGGATTTGCCTGATATTGTACCGGTAAAGGAGCTTGAGGAAGCACTTAACTTTAGGGGTGTGAAATCTTTTGAGGCAATTGCAATAAAAGGTGTGGGCGTTTTTGAAACTTTGAAGCAGATTGCCAAAGAAATTATTATAAAATTGAAAGGATAGAAGGTGCCAAAAGATATAATTATAAATTCAACGGTTAACGAAGTAAGGGTAGCCATTTTAGATGGCGGCAGTGTTTCGGAAATATATGTGGAAAGAGCAAGAAATAAAGGTATTGTAGGCAATATATACAAAGGCAAAGTGGTAAAAGTATTGCCGGGGATGCAGTCTGCATTTGTGGATGTGGGGCTTTCTAAAGCATGTTTTCTGCATGTTGCAGATGTGTATGTTGAGGATGCGGAGCTATTTTCACTCCTTGAAGACAGAGTTGCTGATGTAATGGATGAGACGGAAGTCAAACAGGGCAAAGATGAAAACATATATGTTCCAATTGAAGATTTGATTAGAGAGGGGCAGGAAATTACAGTACAGATTGCAAAAGAGCCTATAGGTCAAAAAGGTGCAAGGATTACTACTCATCTAACAATACCCGGCAGACATCTGGTTCTTATGCCAACATATGATCATATAGGGGTTTCGAGAAAAATAGAAAATGAAGCTGAAAGGGAAAGATTAAAAAATATACTGACAGAAATAAAACCTGAAGGGATAGGCCTAATCGCAAGAACCGTGTGCGAAGGCTCAAATATTGATGATTTAAAGGCTGATCTTGATTATCTTTTGAGGCTCTGGAATAAAACAAATGAGCTAAGTAAGAAATCTGGCGCTCCTGCTCTTCTTTATGAGGACCTCGACCTGATATACAGGACACTCAGGGATTACACCAATGATGACGTGAAAAAAATAATAGTTGATAATAAGAGCGAATATTTAAAAATTAAAGAATTTGTCCGGGAGTTTTTGCCAAATGCCAATCTCAAAATTGAGCTTTACGAAGGGGAGTTGCCAATATTTGATTACTATAATATTGAGATAGAGTTAAATAGACTTACCGACAGGAGGGTATGGCTTAAATCGGGTGGTTATATTGTTATTGATCAGGCTGAAGCACTTACAGTTATTGATGTTAACACAGGGAAGTATGTTGGTAAAAGAAATTTTGAGGAAACTATCTTAAAAACCAATATTGAAGCTGCCAAAGAGATTGCCTGGCAGTTAAGGTTAAGAAATATTGGGGGAATAATAATAGTTGATTTTATAGATATGGAAAAGGATGAACATAAGGAAAAGGTACTAAAAACGCTCGAGGATGAACTTGCAAACGACAGAGCGAAGGCATCCGTTGTAAATATTTCCCCTCTTGGTCTTTATGAGATTACGAGAAAAAGGGTACAGGAAAGCCTTACAAAAATCCTTACCGAGTCCTGCCCTTATTGTGAAGGGCGAGGGGTGGTAAAATCAAAAATAACAATATGCTATGATATTATGAGGGAACTTAGAAGGATTGCGCCATTTTTTATAAAAAAGAGTATTCTGGTTGAAGCGCATCCTGATATCGTAGATATGATTTTAAGTTATGAAAAAGAGAGTATTGATGATATAGAGCTTATATACAATATTTCTATTGAGATAAAATCAAACGAAACTTATCATCTGGAACACTACGAGGTTGTTCCTTATTAAAAGCAAAGGGAAATTATGTATAAGAGAAAGGACGGTTATTACAAGAAGGCCAAACAGGAAGGCTACAGTTCGAGGGCTGCCTATAAACTTAAAGAGATTAATGACAAGTACAGGCTTATAAAAAAAGGGGATGTTGTTCTTGATGCCGGATGCGCTCCGGGTGGGTGGCTTCAGGTGCTTTCAGAAATAGTTAGTGAAAATGGTAAAGTTATTGGAGTTGATATTCTTGATATAAAAAATGTGAGAGGAAAAAATGTAACCTTTATAAAAGGTGATTTGACAAAACCTGAAACACTTGATGGAGTATTGGGTATTGCTGATAAATTTGACACGGTTGTATCTGACGCAGCTCCCAATACTACGGGGCAGAGAATTGTTGACCATTCAAACAGTCTTGAGCTTGTTAGAATAATTTGCAATTTTGCGAAAAGGGTATTGAAATTAAATGGAAACTTTTTATTTAAACTTTTTGATGGAGAAGATAGAGACGAATTTGTTAAAGAATTAAAAGAGGTTTTTTCCAGTGTAAAAATACTTCGCCCTGATGCTACACGAAAAAATTCATTTGAAATATATGTTATCTGTCAAGGACTTAAAAATGGTAAGCAATAAGGAAATTATAGAAATTTTAAAGAAAGTTGAATCCGGGACGCTTAGCGCCGAACAGGCGTTGGATGTCCTTAAAGCACATGAAGTAAAAGGTGAAGAGTATTTTCTTGATACGCTCAGAAATTTAAGACAGGGTTTTGAAGAGGTAATTTACGGCAGACATAAAACTAAATACCAAATTGAGGAGATTGCAAAAAGGTATATTGAAAAAGGGATAAATTTTTTATGCACGGGCCTTGATGTTGAAAAGATAGATTATCTGAAGTCCAAATTCTCTGATTGCGAATTTCTGGAACATGCTTCAATGATGAGAAAAGTATATACACCAAAGAAAGTAAAAGGACTTGTAAGTATTGTTACAGCAGGGACTTCTGATTTAAAAGTTGCTTACGAGTCAAGCGAAACTTTAAATACACTGGGCGTTGAAAACAAAATATACCCGGATATCGGTGTTGCGGGGTTGCATAGACTTTTTAGTCACAAAGAAAAGCTTGAAGAGTCAGATGTTATAATTGCTATTGCAGGGATGGAAGGAGCACTCCCTTCCGTTATCGGGGGGATGGTTTCTTTGCCTATTATTGCGGTGCCTACATCTGTAGGTTATGGTACGGCACTAAACGGATTTACCCCTCTTTTTGCAATGCTTACAAGTTGTGCATCCGGTATTGTTGTGACAAATATTGACAATGGATTTGGCGCTGCAATGGCAGCCTTTAGAATACTAAAGAGCAAGTATGATTAGAAATTTGTCTGAAGAGTCCATTACTCTTCTTGATAAGCCTCTTAATGCGATAGATTATGTGGTATTTGACTTTGAAACCACGGGGATAAATCCAGAGCTTGGGGATAGAATTATTGAAATTGGTGCGGTAAAAATAAAGGCTAATTTCAGAATATCTAAAAGTAAATTTCATAGACTTATAAAAACCAATGCAATTGCAAGCAAGAGTTCATTTGATGTACATGGAATAAGTGAAGACGAGCTGTTAAAAGGTTGTGATGAATGCGTTGCAATATATGATTTTATAGATTTTGCAAGAGGTTGTGTCCTTGTGGCACATAACGCATCAAAAGATATCGCTTTTTTGAGGCATTCACTGAAAGACTATCTGGTAGATAATCCGTTTGAGATTTTTGTGGATACATTGAGCCTGTCAAGAAAATTGTTTCCGCTTGCTTCAGGACATAGTCTTGATGCAATAACAGAAAGGTACAGGTTTAAATCAGTGACAGGGTTTAAAAGACACAGAGCGCTTTATGATGCAGAGATCACGGCGCTCTTCTTTAGATTTGCGGTAAAAAAACTTTTTAGAACCCAATGTTTTTCACTTTTTGAATTACTGGAGTTTTTGAAAAGAAGATGAGAAAAGGGGGCCTTCCCCCTTTATTTATTTTCGCTTGCAGGACAGCTATTGCATTTAGGGGAATCAGGTGATGCTGATGAGCAGGAAGTTTCTTTGTTTGCACTGTTACCGTTTGATTTCCCCTTGTAGTCGGTTACATACCAGCCTCCCCCTTTTAGGTGAAAACTTGACAGGGAGATTATCTTTTTTGCATCTTGCCCGCACTTGGGACATTTTCTGATTTCACTTGAATCAGATAGCTTTTCCATAAGTTGAAAGAGGTTATCACACTTTGTACATCTGTACTCATAAAGTGGCATTTTATCTCCTCCTTACTAATATTTTTCAGCGAATAATATGTTTAAAATGTGCAAAAAATCAAGAATAAATTACCTTGATGCCCATAAAAAAGCCGTTATGATGGCTTACAAGATATCACTTACATCTTTTGGTTTGTACTCAAGAATTTCAATGTAATTTTTGAGCTCCTTTTTGGGAATATTCCCTTTTTCAGGTACTTCGAGTACTTTTACTTTTTTATAAAAATTCCACATATTTAGCTCTATAATATCGCCAATCTTTACGTTGTATGACGGTTTGGCTTTTTTGCCATTTACAAAAATAAATCCTTCTTCAGCAGCCTCATTGGCAACTGTCCTTCTCTTTAGCAGGAAGGAGATTTTCAAAAACTTGTCCAGCCTCATCTTAGTTCATATATTTTACAAAGATTGTTTTTTTATGTTCGGCTAACCAGTTTTCATATACTTTTTGGTACTGTTCCTTTTTAAGGGTATCAATTATTTCGCTCCTAATTTTTTCATCTATGTCATACTTTGTTTTATAATTTTCAATATAAAAGTATTTGATTACGTCCCCTTCTTCTACAACAACAATTTCCCCCTTCTTTTTGTCTTTTAGTTTTTCTCTAAGGTTATCAGGTAGAAACCCAAGCTTTAATGAGCCGATATATCCACCTGACTTGGCTGATTTATCGCTGGAGTATTTGATTGCAAGATCAGGAAATGAAAGTTTTTCTATTTCTTTTTCTATATTTTCCTTATTTTTTTTATCAGTAACAATCATTCTTAGCTCAACGGTATCATCAAGCTCAAGACTTTCCTTGTTTTTGTCAATATAATTTCTTATATCCTCTTCTGAGACTACAATTTTGGGCAAAATTACCCTTGAATTGAGCCTTGCATTAATAATGTCCATTTTAATTTGCCATTTGTATTTTTGAAAAGTTAGGTCTTCCTTTTCAAGGAGCTCAGTTAACTGCTCCTTAGTAATATTGTTTTTCTCAAGTATTTGATTTATTGCCGTATCAACTTCATTTTCGCTTACCTTTATCCCTTCCCTCTCGGCAGCAATCTCAATTGTGTATTGATTTACAAGGAAATCAAGCACGCTTTGATAATATTTTTTTAAAAGTTCGCTTCGTTTTTTTTCGTCATTAACAGAGTATATCTCCTTTACTTTTTTGGGATTAAAAGACTCAACTTCATACTGAGTGATTATTTTGTCCCCGACTATAACAAGAATCTTGTCAATTGTCTTTGCTTGAATTGTCAAACTTAAAAGTAAAGTCAGGATAATTGATAATTTTAATTTCTGCATTTGCTCTTAGCTCCTTTATTAATGTTTCTATTAATTCTTTTTGTTTTATTTCGTATACCTTTGGATAAATTTCGCCAGTAGCTTCCTCAAAGTTAACTCTGGAGCTTGTCTTTGATATGTCTCTTAGAGAGAATATGTGGTAGCCGTAATCTGATTTTATTACAGGGCTAACCTGCCTTATACGCATTTTTTTTACATATTGAAATACTTGAGGCAAAACGTCTATATCAACATAACCCATATCTCCACCTTTTTCTGCATAAGAATCCTCGGAATAGTCTTCAGCAACTTTTTTAAAGGAATTTCGCTGTCTTAAAAGCTCCCTGGCCTTATCTGCCTTTTGTTTGTCGGTAGTGAAAATATGCCATACAAGGTAAAGGGTCTTTTGTTCTTCATTAATAGATAAGTTATCATAATAATTTTTCAGGTCATCTTCACTTATTTTTAAATTTTCTTCAATAACTTTATTCAAATATTTTTGAACTACCATATTCTCATAAATGACTTTTTCAACTTGAGATAAATTGGGCTGTACTCTGCCGCTAAATATGTTGATATTTTCATTTTGAAAACCTTTGTTAAATTTTTCCAGTACATTTTTGACCTTTTTTCGGTCAACTTTTACTCCGGCTTTTTCTGCTTCCTTTAACAGAAGGACATGATTGATAAAATCATTTAAAATCTTATCTTTTATTGCCTTGTTTTCAGTTTCGTTATCATCCATTTCCTGTATTATATAGTAAGCATAGTTAATTATATCTTCATTGAAAAATGACTGATTATTTATTGTTAAAACAATATTTTTTTCAGATATCTGCCCACTTTTTTCGCTATCATCTACCTTATCCGGCCCGTTGCAACCAAACAATAAAGCAGCCGCTAAAAATATAAAAAATCTTTTCATCAAAATTTTACCGCCACCAATACAATACATATTGGATTATTTATTTTGCCAACAATTCGTTATTTTTCAGCATTTCTTTCAAATAATCAAGCACTTTAATGGTATCATTAAACAATTTTATTTTTTCCTCAGCTCTGACTGTAAATTCAAAGTTTCCTGAGAATAGACCTTTAATATCATACCTATTTATTGCATTTAAAAACATTGCTGGTTCAATAAATGATGAATTTTCATTGAAGATAAGCTTAATTTTACGAGGTAGAATAACAGCCTTTACAATGTTAAGATATGAGGCAATATTTCGAAGGAGCATGATATATAGAAGATTTTCAACTGTTTCAGGTATTTTACCGTAAATTGCATATATCTCATCACTGATTGAAGCTAATTTCTCAAATGTGTCAATTTCAGAAATTTGGTTGTAATAATTTATCCTTACTTTTGGGTCTCTTATGTATTCAGCAGGTATAAAGTAAGTATATGACGATTGGATTTCGGTCTTTTGAGTATTTGTCTTAATCCCTTTCAGTTCATTGACAGCCTCCTCAATAAGCTGCAAATATAATTCATACCCAATATTTACAACAAATCCGGATTGTTCGGCTCCAAATAGGTCCCCTGCACCCCTTAGTTGCAAATCGTAAGAAGATATTTTAAATCCGCTGCCAAGATCGTTTAATTGCTCTATTATTTGTATTCTTTTTTTGGCTATCTGGGAAAGACTGTTAAAGTTTTTGATATAAAGGTAGCAATAGCCCCTTTTTGCAGACCTGCCTACCCTCCCTTTTAGCTGATAAAGCTGTGCAAGGCCAAAATTTTCAGCATTTTTAATTATAATTGTGTTTGCATTGGGCACATCGATACCATTTTCAATAATAGTAGAACAAACAAGCACATCTGTTGATCCCTCATAAAATCTTTCCAGTGATTTTTCCACAATATTTGAGCTCATTTGTCCATGAGCAATATCAATTTTTGCAAAAGGGACAAGATTCTTCAGCCACATGGCCGTTTCGTTTATCTTTGTTACATTGTTTTCAAGGAAAAAAACTTGTCCGCCTCTTTTCAGTTCATATTCTATTGCTTGCCTTATTTCTTCGTCAGATTTTACAAGTTTTGTTATTACTGGCAGCCTGTCTACAGGGGGTGTTTCTATGACACTTATGTCTCTTATGCCGGATAAAGACATCTGCAAAGTCCTGGGTATTGGTGTTGCGCTCATTGCCAAAACATCTATGTTGGACTTCATATTTGTAATTTTTTCTTTGTGGGACACTCCAAATCTCTGCTCTTCGTCAATAATTAACAATCCAAGGTTTTTGAATATCACATCTTTTGAAAGCAGTCTGTGCGTTCCAATTATTATATCGATTTTCCCTTCAGAAAGGTTTTCTAAAATTTCCTTTATCTCCTTTGAGGTTCTGAATCTGGAGATATAATCTATCTTGAAGGGCAAGTTTTTCATTCGGGAGGTAAATGTGTCGAAGTGTTGCTTTGCAAGAATTGTAGTAGGGCATATTAAAGCGACCTGCTTTCCGCTGGAAGCGGCTTTGCAAGCTGCTCTTACAGCGACTTCAGTTTTCCCGAATCCAACGTCACCGCAAATAAGCCTGTCCATAGGCTTTTCAGACTGCATGTCGGAATATACGTCATATATGGCGCTGAGCTGGTCTTCAGTTTCCTCGTATTCAAAAGTATTTTCAAGAATATTTAAGTATGTATTGTCTTCGTCTTTATATACTATCCCCTTGGTTGCTTTTCTTTCTGCATATAGTTTTAAAAGATCCATTGCAATTTTTCTTGCGCTTTTTCTTGCTTGTTGTTTGAGATTTGCCCATTTGGCACTTTTAAGACTGTTCAGTTTTGGTGCAATACCGGTTGAAGCAAAATATTTTTGTATTTGGGAGATACTGTCAATAGGGACGTAAAGTATTTCTGAATCGCTATATTCAAGTTCAAGAAAATCCCCTTCTACACCACCTATATTTTTATGTACAAGCCCTTTGTATAATCCTATTCCATAGTCGATATGAACAACAAAATCACCTGGCTGCAAATCGGTTATGTTTGTTTTAAAAGCATCTTTTTTATTCTGTTGTTTTTTTCTTTTTTTGGAAAAACCAAATATTTCAAAATCACAGGCCACGAAAATTTTATTTTCATCATCGATAAATCCACCTGAAAACCTTTTTTTTACGTAGTAGCATCCGGGTTTTTCAATTTTATCAAAAGACTCAATCAAAACAGGAAAAATGTGGTGGTCAGCAAAAAATTTCAGGAGAATCTCTTCAAACTTTTTATTTTCAATGGCGATTATGATTTTATAATCCTTGTATTTTTTTACAAAATTAATAAAATCTTCTGCAGACTGATAGATATTGTTTTTTTCGTATCCAAGTTTGAGGGAGGTATTTTTAAAGCGCTCAACTGTTGAAGGTTTGTCACTGTAATCAACAAGAATCTGTAAGTTTTGACTTGCTATTTTCTGGATATCCCTCTTTGAAATAAAATTGTTAAGTAGTTTTTCATCTAAATTATGAAGCTTTTCGATGAGGTTATCATAAAACCTATCTATATAATTTTCTATGTCGGCAAAAGCGAAAAACAATAAATTATCTGACATGGAATATTCAAATACTGAATCCATCTTTTCATAAATATGGGTAGCATACCAGAAATATCCGCCAAATTTCCCGAATGTCCTAAATTTTTCTTTTAGTGTTAAATACTGAATCTTATTAACTATTTCGTCCAGTTCACAAATAAGGTCAGCTGAAGGCAGCAGCATAAGGCAGTTAATGGTATTTAGTCGCTTAAAAGTTTCAATATCGTAAGTATAAATATGCTCTATTTCATTGTCAAAAAATTCTATTCTTACCGGTTCCGTGAAATTTATGGGGAATATATCAAAAACATCCCCTCTGAAAGTAAATTCACCTTTGTTGGTAACTACTTCGACATTTACATAACCCAAAACATCAAGGTAATAAGCGATTTCCTCCCTTGTTAGCTCATCGCCTAATCTAAATTCCAGAATAGAATCAAAAAAACTTTTTTTTGGGGGTAATAGCTTAACAATACTATAGAAAGTTGACAGTATTATCTTGCCGGTCTTACTGGATATTTCATAAAGTGTTTTGCCTCTTTCACTTACAATCTCCGGAAGGACTCTGACCATTTCAAAAGGTTCGATTGTATATTCCGGGAATGTCAGCAATTTTTCTTCTCCAAGAAAAAAAGTTAAGTCCGTGAGGATTTTTTCATACTGCTGACGGTCTTTTGTGACCAAAAATATATTTTTATCGCTTTCAACCTTATCTCTTAGAAAATAGGCGAGGGATGCTCCCCAGAGATTGGAAATTATGTTCATTTACAGTATCTTTTAATTATTTCCTCTATGGTATTGGTGGTTGCAAAATTATCTTCAAAATTCAAAGATAAAACCTTCCCCCCCTTTTCAAGAACAATATCCGAGCCTACAATTTCATTTGCTTTCCAGTCACCACCTTTAACCAGGATGTCGGGAGCAAGAAATTTAATCAGATTGTAAGGGGTATCTTCATCGAAATACGTAACATAATCCACAGGTTTGAGTCCTGCAAGCATTTCCATCCTTTCAGATAGCCTGTTGATTGGCCGTTTGTCCCCTTTAAGACGTTTTACGGACGAGTCGCTATTTACTCCGACCACCAGGATATCACCGAGTTTTTTTGCCTCCTCAAGGTATCTTAAGTGACCTATATGGAGAATATCAAAGCAACCGTTGGTAAACACCACTGATTTTTTAATGGAGTTTAAAATTTCCTTTAACTCTTCAGGTTGTTTTATTCTGTCTCTTGCTGATAACATAATTTATTGTCCTGACAAAACTGATGAAAACCTTCCAAACATTATTTCATCTACAAGTTCACAAATGATATGGGCTGCCTGAATGTGTATTTCCTGTACTCTGGCAGTTGTGTTTGAATCTACATTGAAAATGATATCGCAAAGTCCGTTCATCTTTCCACCATCCTTGCCGGTAAAACCTATAGTTTTTATATTGTTTTTTGCAAGATATTTTAATGCCCGCAAGACATTTTCAGAGTTGCCACTGGTAGAAATGCCAAGGGCTATATCGCTTTCATTGACAAGGGCCTGTACCTGCTTCAGGAAAATATCTTCAAACGAATAGTCGTTACCTATGGATGTAATGATAGATGTGTCTGTGGTAAGTGCAATTGCAGGAAGCGGAGGTCTTTCCATTTTAAATCTGTTTACAAATTCTGCTGCTATGTGCTGAGCATCGCTTGCAGAGCCGCCATTTCCGAATATAAATAATTTTCCGCCTCTTATGAATGTCTTTGCAATTTCCGCCGCTATGGCCGACAGTACCGGCACACTTTCCGCAAAGAACTTATTTTGTGTTTCCTGAATCTCTTCAAAAATGTCAGTTATAAACTTTTCCATATGTTTTTCCTAAAATTTTATTAAAGTTTCTGGGCAGCTTTTGTAGCAAGAAGCGACCTCTCCCCTTTAAGAAGTGAGACAGTCGCAGCTATCTCATCGTCCCTGAACCTATCCATAACATACGTTAGGCCATTTGTATAGTAGTCAATATAAGGGTTGTCAATCTGATTTGGATCGCCTGTGAGAACGATCTTTGTACCTTCTCCTGCCCTTGTAAGTATTGTCTTGATTTCATGAGGAGTGAGATTTTGGGCTTCATCCACGATAAAGTACTGATTCGGTATGCTTCTGCCCCTTATGTAAGTAAGGGCTTCTATTTCTACAAGATTTTGCTCAAAAAGCTCCTTATAGGTAGAGTCTGCATTGCTGTTTTCAAGAATAAAGTTCAGATTGTCGAAAACAGGTTGCATCCAAGGGGCAAGCTTGTCTTTTAATTCCCCCGGCAAAAAGCCGAGATCTTTTCCCATAGGGAATATTGGTCTTGATACCAAAAGTTTTCTATATTTTTTCTCATCTATAACCTCTGCCAAACCAGCAGCTATGGCAAGGAGTGTTTTACCTGTGCCGGCAATCCCTGCTACACACACAAGTTTTATAGAATCATTTGTAAGGGCGTCATAAAAAAATCGCTGCTCAGAATTTCTGGCAATTACCCCCCACAGCCCATCTTTAAATTCTTTTATTTTAACAATACTGTCAGTTACTTTGTCATATCTGACCAGTACGCTTTTTTTGGAATTTGCCTCTGATTCAAGTCTCATATATTCATTTGGCATAAATTCACCGTCAAGTTTTACAGTTTCTCCCTTGTATAACTTATCAATAATTTCATCCTTAGGTGTTATTACACGGGTGCCTTCGAAAAATTTATCTGTTTCAACCTTGTCTTTTTCATAGTCTATAGATTTGATTCCAAGTACATCAGATTTGATTCTCAGGTTTGCATCCTTTGTAACGAAGACTACATCTTTATCTTCATTTTCCTGCAGCCATTTTGCTACAGAGAGGATAAGATTGTCAGCTTTATCTTTTATAAGGTCGGATGATATTTTTGTCTGGATATGATCATTGCAGACATTTACCCTTACAGTGGTGCCGTTTTCAATTTTGACCCCTTTATTTAACTGCCCGTTTTTTCTCAGTTCATCAAGGAATCTGCCGATATACCTTGCGTTGTATCCAGTCTGATCCATATTTTTTTTAAACATGTCAATCTCTTCAATTACCATGATAGGTATGTTTACGATATCGCCATTAAATCCGTATATTGCATTGGGGTCGTAAAGCAGGACATTGGTATCAAGAACATAATTAATCATTCAAATCCTCCTGAAAGAATATTTTCAGCGCCTGAAATTTAGATATTACTTTGAGTGCCGCTTTTCTGTAAGGTTCATATATTTCTGTAAAACCATATGTTGCACCTGCAATTGCTCCGGTCACAGCGGCAACAGTATCTGCGTCGCCGCCAAGATTAGCCGATTTGACAACTGCCTCATAAAAATTTGTTGATTCAAGATTGACAAAAATAGCTGTTTGGAGAGTAGTTACACAATAAGCGGTAGTAGTGTAGAAAACCGGCTTTTCAAATATTTCATTTATATCATTAATCACGCCAGAATACTTTTGCTGTGCCATTTTCATGGAATCCTCGAGGCTTATGCCGTAAATAAGCTGTTTGAGAATGTAGTTATATATTATATTTGTGAATATACTTACAGGGTGTCCATGTGTAACTGCACAGGATGCAGCGCTTGCTTCTTCAAGCGCCCTGTCCGTTTTGTCAAGATAATAAGCCGTTAGAATGCAAGAGCGCATCAGCGCACCGTTTCCGTTTGTGTTTCGGTTGTTTCCTGCAATTCCAGTAAGCAGTGCCTGTTTTGTTGTCTCTCCATATCCAAAAGACTTGCCTGCCAGCGTGTAGTAGCCGTTTAAAAACCATTTCAAATAATGCTTTCTTTCATTTTCAGGGTTGACATTACCGCCTGTTTCAAAAAGTGATGTGGCAAGTGCTATCAACATTGATGTATCGTCACTCCATATTTCACCAATTTTTGAAATATAATCCCCTTTGAGATTTAATGGTGGATACGGGCTAATGTTCCCTTTTTTCCTCTCAAGGGGGAGTCCCAGCATATCGCCTATAATATTACCGGCAATCATTCCTTTGATTTTATCTTTTATAGCAAAATTTTTTTCATTCAATACGTTAAGAACTTCCTGAGAGTGAAGGCAGTCGGAAACCCGGTCAAAGTTTTCATTTGACATTTAAATATACTCCGTTAAAGCAGTTTTAATTTATTTTTTGTCAGGATAAATGTTTTATCACTCAAAATAATTTCAGGAAACCTCAGTCCGGAATAGACAGGGATTTCGTTTATTGTGGCAAACTCTATTGCATATGATAAAAGTGAAATGTTGTCGGAGATTATTGGTTTCATTGAATTTAAAATACTTAAATCATTGTAAATTGAAACCTCTTCAAAGTCAGCCTTTAAATCTTCCTTGTGGAAAAAACTCAATATGTCGTATTCATTTTGTGATAAAAGCTTTGAAATGATATTTTTTGCAATATTTTCTGTCTCCTGTATATCTTTTTCAAAAATTTCGTAGGGGATTATCTGCATCTTAAATCTTTCATTCTGCCATTTTTTAAAAAAATATGTAAATTGCGTATTGCCGTAATATGAATCAGAGACAAGCCCTTTAATGTCGTTGTATTCGAGGAAGTAAATATTGTCCTTAAATTTTATTTTTGAATCCCTTAGCAGGTTGTCAGCGAGTTTTTCAAAGACTATATGTATTTTTTTAAGTAGTGCTATAAGGGTGTTGGACAGATTATCTCTAAGCAGAAGAATTTGGTGAATGTTTTTTATCAAGGATTCAAGCTTGCTTTTCTTGAAAAACTTTAGCCCCGAATAAATTTTAACTGCATCGGATAATTGCATGGGGGACTTTATTGATGTGGGTGAAAGTGTAATAAAGTTTGGACATAAATCAAACGATAAGGGTATTTCAAAGGTTTTATCGCTAAAAAACGGGCTTTGCTTTCTTGTCTTATAAATTAGCCTTAATGTGTTTTCAATATTTCCTGTAATATCATATATTTTGGAAAAAAGCTCTGAAAACATCAAAAAGATCATCTGGGCTGACATAAACCCAAGGGATAAAAGCTCTAAAAATTCCTGTTCAAATATATATTTCTCGTCAATGTTTTCTGTTTTCTGCCCTATTTCTTCAATGAATCCATTTATCTCATTTGTTGTAAGCTCTAAAGAAGATATTTTAGGGATTTTCAATTTTTTATTTTTTTCTTTTATATATCTGAATTGGGCATAGTTTAATTTTAAAAAGGTATCATTTGTGTTCATTGATTCAAATGCCATAAGATATGTACTCATGCTACCATATACCTTTCCCCATAGTAGCTTTAAAGAGGGGGAGTAAACCTTAAAGTTTGCATGGGCAAAGATTACTGACATCACTTCAGGGATATTTGTCAGGATTGATGAGGCTAAAGGGGAAAGTGTGTGAGGGAAAACTTCTTTAAAAAGTGAACAAAAATACAAATTTTTATAATCTGCTATATCCTGTCTGAAAAGGCTGTATTCAACCTGGGACAAAGGTCTGTTTATTTTCAGTGCTGCTTTTGGGTCTTTTTCCCCAATATCTGAAACAAGATTCAAATCGACAATTTCCCATGTCTCATTAACAATTTTACAGGTAAATGGTTGGTTTATATTTTTTTCTATATCAGACAGCATTTCGGAAATTTTGCTTAAATGACTTTCTTTTAAAAACTTTTCCCCTTTTAAGACTCTGACAAAATCTTTATAAATTCCTTTAAGAAGAATAATTTTATTTCCATTAAATTCGATAAGGTGGTAGCCTTTGTTGTCGTAAAAATAGTTGGAGCAGGTAATTAGGTGCCCTTCATCAAAATTTTCGGCAAATTTTATGTTCAAAGATTCGATTATTTTTTTTATATCTTCTCTCATATAAATCTTTTACAACATCAAATGGTCCAAATCAACAACAATCGCAATAATTGTATTGCAGTTTTGTCCAAAAAAAACTAAATACAGGAAAAATAACAAAATTTTTTCAAAAAGAGGATATTATGGAAAAGCTTATTGAAAAGGCTTCAGTCCTTGTGGAATCTTTGCCTTATATCAAAAAATTTTATGGCAAAACAGTAGTGATAAAGTATGGTGGTCACGCCATGGTGGACGAAGAGCTGAAAAACAGCTTTGCCAGGGATATTGTTTTGTTAAAATATATAGGTATTGTGCCTGTAATTGTTCACGGTGGCGGCCCTCAGATTGGAGAAATGCTGAAAAAACTCAATATTCAAAGTACATTTGTGTCAGGTATGCGTGTAACGGATAAAGAGACAATGAATATTGTTGAGATGGTCCTGGCAGGTAAGGTAAATAAAGATATTGTTAATCTTATAAATAAAAATGGCGGCAAGGCAATTGGTTTGTCAGGTAAGGACGGTGAGCTTATAAAGGCTAAAAAACTCTTTGTCAACGAAGAGAATGAGTTTGTAAAGACACCTGAAATTATTGACCTTGGTCACGTTGGTGAAGTTGAAAGTGTAAACACCAAAGTTATAGATGCAGTGAAAAATGAATTTATTCCAATAATTGCACCTGTAGGTATAGGAAATGATTTTGAGCTGTATAATATAAATGCAGATCTTGTGGCAGGTTCTGTGGCATCTGCCCTTAAAGCGGAAAAATTGATTTTGCTTACCGATGTGAGGGGGATTCTTGACCGGGATAAAAATTTATTGTCAACTTTGAATAAAAACACAATTGATGAGCTTAAAAAGACCGGTGTTATTCAGGGGGGGATGATTCCTAAGGTGGATTGTGCACTTAATGCCCTTGAAAGTGGGGTAAATAAAGTGCATATAATTGATGGAAGAGTAAAACATTCGGTACTTCTTGAAATATTTACCGATACCGGAATAGGGACACAGATTACGTTATGATTTATTCGAAGGTGCCTGAAAAGTTTTTAAAAGAGATTGTGGCAGAAAGCTGCTTTCAAGATGAGTCAATAATAGAAGCTTTTGTAAAAGTTCCAAGACATAAATTTTTGGATGAGGCCCTTTTCGCCCTTGCCTATCAGGACAATGCACTTCCGATAGGATTTGGACAGACTATTTCAAAACCTTCCACAGTGGCATATATGACTTATTTGCTTGAATTACGTCCAGAAGATGAAGTCCTCGAAATAGGGACAGGTTCTGGTTTTCAGGCAGCAATTTTGTCAAGGCTTTGCAAGATGGTTTATACAGTAGAGAGGATACCTCAGCTTTATCAGAGGGCATCTTCCATATTAAGAAGCCTTCACTTTGGCAACATAAGGTTTAAGATTGATAATGGCAAAGTTGGCTGGGAGGAGAATGCGCCATTTGATAAAATCATTATTACGGCAGGGCATACCGAGATACCTGAAGCACTTGTAAGCCAACTCAAAGAAGGGGGAAAAGTTGTGCTGCCACTGAATAACGAAATAGTGGTGGGTATTAAAGAAAATGGAGAGATAAAGCTGAAGTGTACCAATAGGCAGTGCAAATTTGTTGATTTTGTTTCATAGCAAGCGAATTTTATTAAATAAATTGTAAACTTTATAATTTCCTGTTGCCTTTTGATGATTTTTTTGCTCTAATTGTCCGGGGGAAAGCATGAATGAGGAATTTAAAGACGACTTAATTCCTGAAATTTCTGAAGTTGACTCAGATGAGCTTGATAATTGTGACAGTGAATCTTTGCAAGAAATAGAAAGTAAAGACCTCGAAGTATTCAAAATATATCTCAATGAGATAGCAAGTATCCCGCTTTTAACCAAAGAAGAAGAAATTGCTCTTTCAAAAGAGATACAGAAAGGGAATCTTCAAGCAAAAGAAAAAATGGTTAAGGCCAATCTGAGACTGGTCATATCTATAGCCAAAAAATATCTGGGCAAAGGGCTTGCGCTTGAAGATATTGTCAATGAAGGGAATATAGGGCTTTTAAAAGCAGTCGAAAAGTTTGATTACAAGAAAGGCTTTAAGTTCAGTACTTATGCTACCTGGTGGATAAGACAGGCGATTGAAAGGGCAATTACCAATCAGTGCAGGACAGTGAGGATACCTGTTCATATGACAGAAAACATAAATAGAGTATTGAGAGTACAGGCGGAGTTTCAGCAGAAAAAAGGGCGCGAACCTACTATGCTTGAACTTTCAACTGCCTGCAAAATGACTCTTTCTACATTAAAAAAGGTCTTTGATGCACTGCAGCAGGATACTTCTCTTGATAAGGGGATTGGCGAAGGGGATAATGCCACACTTCATGAAATAATTCCTGATGAGAACACTAACCTCGACCCTTATAAGATTGTTGAATCAAAGAGCCTTAAGGCGCTTATTATGAAATGGATGGAGTTTCTTACTGAAACAGAGAGGGAGATTATTGCAAGGCGCTACGGACTAAATAGTGATGAGCAGGAGACACTGGAAGCAATAGGCGATGATTTGGGGATTACAAGAGAGAGGGTGAGACAGATTGAAAAACGTGCTCTTGGCAAACTTAAAAATTTCATAAAGACAAAAAATATCAAAGTTGAGGAGTTAATGTAATGATTGTTTCAAAAGGCGAATTAGATTTAAGATTAAACAGGTTTAAAAAGAATCTTTCGGAAATTGACCCCGACTGGGAAGCTTGCTTTATATTTGGCAAATTGAATATGTACTATTTTACCGGGACAATGCAAAATGGTGTCTTTTATATTCCAAGAGACAATGAGCCTGTGTTGTATGTAAGAAAAAGTTATGAACGAGCTTTGGAAGAGTCAAGATTTGAAAAAATTGTCAAAATAAACAGTTTCAGGGATATTGCTGAAGATATAGGGTATGAGTTTCAAACGGTGCATATTGAAAAAGAGGTGGTGCCTGTGGCACATCTTGAACGATTTAATAAATATTTTAATGCCAAAAAATTCAAATCTCTTGATATGGCAGTTGCAAAAAGCAGAGCGGTAAAAACCGATTTTGAACTTGAACTTATGAAAAAAGCAGGCGAAATTCATAGAAAATTTATGGATGAAGTAGCGCCTAAAATTCTTGTTGAAGATATTTCAGAGGCTTTGTTTGGAGCAAAACTTTTGCAGTCTGCTATTGAGTTGGGCAGTTTTGGGATTACGAGGATGGGTTCGTTTAATGCAGAGCTTTATCTTGGTAATATATGTTTTGATGAAAGTGGCAACTACTATAATTCATTTGATGGCCCTGCAGGGATAAGAGGGCTTAGTCCTGCTGTTCCGCTATTTGGCAGTTTTCAAAAAAAACTTAAGAAAAATTCTGTTGTCCTTGTTGATACCGGCTGCAACTATGAAGGCTACCATACCGACAAAACATCTATTTATGCATATGGAAAAATTCCTCAGCAAGCATACGATTACCATAAAAGATGTGTGGAGATACAAAATATGGTGGCTGAAATGCTGAGGCCTGGCAATATCCCTGAAGAGATCTATTTGAAAGTGATGAATAAGGTAGATGAAGAATTTGACATAAATTTTATGGGTTTTGGCCCTAACAAAGTAAAATTTTTGGGGCACGGGATAGGGCTTGTTATAGATGAATATCCAGTTATTGCGAAAGGTTTTAAGGAGCCTTTGGAAAAAAATGTTGTAATGGCAATTGAGCCTAAAAAGGGGATAGAAGGTTTTGGTATGGTGGGGATAGAAAATACATTTGTTGTTACTGAAAACGGTGGTGTTTCACTTACCGGAAATAACTTTGACATTATAAATGTATAATGAATTTGTACGAGATAGTCAGAAAACATTCAAAACAAATAGCAAATACCCTGAAGGTCCTTGAAGAGCTGGCAGAGCCTTCGTTTAAAGAATTCAAGACGACTGAGTATATAGTTTCTGAGTTAACTTCTGCAGGGGTTTTTGAATTTACGAATTTAAAGACCGGATGTTTTGGGACAATAGATTCTGGGAAGGACAAAACCATTGCCATCAGGGCAGATATTGATGCTTTGCCTTTTAACGATGAAAAATCTGTTTACAGGCATCTTTGTGGTCACCATTTTCATACAGCTGCGCTTCTTGAGACAATAAAGATAATAAAAAAAGAGAATATCAGTATTGGGACTAATCTGAGATTTATTTTTCAACCTGCTGAGGAGGTTGTAAGCGGCGCAAGGTTTATGATTGAAAACGGTTGCATGGATGATGTGGCTGAAATTTATGGTTTGCATGTTGACCCTGAGCTGTATATTGGGGAAATTTATGTTGAGCCTGTTTCAGTTATGGCTGGTGCAAGGCATTTTGACATTGAAATAACCGGTAAAAGTACCCATGCGGCTTATCCTCATCTGGGGGTTGACACGATAGCAGCGGCTTCAAATTTTATTACAGGTGCTCAAAGTATTGTCTCAAGAATGGTTGACCCGTTAAAAAATGCTGTTATTACATTTGGTGCTATCAGCGGGGGGAGCGCATGCAATATAATACCTGAATTTGTCAAAATAAAAGGTACTTTCAGGTTTTTTGATGAAGAAGTAAACCATATTATTGAAAGTAAACTGAAAAAACTTCTTGATTCGGTTGACGTATTTTTTGGGACTAAGAGCCGAATTGATATTGATGACGGTACAAAACCAGTAACAAACGATAAGAACCTGTCATGCAAGATTAAAAATATTTTATCGAATGACAGGTTTACTTTTTATCCGTCGCAACACTTATCCATGGGGGGCGAAGATTTTTGTTTTTACAATGAATTTGCTCCAGCTTTGTTTATCAAATTTGGTATAAGGCGTTCTCAAGAGATAGTTTCCATACACAATAAAAATTTTTGCGTGACCGTAGAGCCTCTTTACGAAGCAGTTTATTTATGGCTTAAAATTTTGACTGCCGGGGTGTGATATAAACTTTGAGCTTATAAAAAAATATTTTAAGTTGAAAAGGATAAAGGGGTTATCTGACAGGCAGGTTTTTTCAATTTTTGAGCATTTCGGGACATTTGACAGGGAATTTAAAAAAGATGAACTTGTTGAAATTGGCATAAAAGAGGATATTGCTGAAAAAATTGTGAAAATAAAAGACCTGGAAGATGATTTTGTAGATGAAGAGTTAAAGCTTATCACCAAGCACGGAATAAAGGTTTTTACATTAGAAGATAAGGATTATCCGGCAGAATTAAAAAATATTTATGACCCACCCATTTTTCTTTTTGCTTACGGCAACATTGACTTATTATCAAAACCCAAAATTTCTATTGTTGGTTCAAGAAAATCAACTGAAAGAGCAAAAAATTTTTCTTATAAGATAGCAAAGGATTTGGCAGAAGCAGGGATAAATGTGGTAAGCGGTTTTGCAGCTGGAATAGATATTCATGCCCACATAGGGGCAGTTGAAAAAGGGAGCACGACTGCTGTGTTTGGGTGCGGACTTTTGACAGTTTATCCTGCCAGCAATAAACGGTATTTGAAAAAGATATTGAAAAATGGTGTAATACTATCAGAGTATTGGCTTAATGAGCCACCTAACCGGTATAATTTCCCCAAAAGAAATCGGATAATAAGTGGCCTGAGTATGGGGACTCTTGTGGTAGAGGCTTCCAAAAAGAGCGGCTCTCTTATTACAGCAAAGCTTGCACTTGAGCAAAACAGGGAGCTTTATGCAGTGCCTGCATTTCCTGATTCCATCAATACAGCGACAAATTTTTTACTAAAGAGCGGGGCACATCTGGTCGAAAATTATCTTGATATTATAGAGAATACGCCACAGCTGTTTAAGGAATTAAAAATAATTGACAAAAAGCAGTCAGATAATATTATAGGGCTGACAGAAAAAAATAAAACAATATACGATATTATAGCACGTGAGCCTTCTACTTCCAACGAGCTGGTAATAAAAGCCAAAATGGAGTTTATGGAAATTATGGCTATACTGACGGAGCTTGAAATGGAAGGTTTTATAAAAAGAGGGCTTGACGGAAAATATTATATATATTAATTCACTTACATTTAGCGGGGTGAAAATGGATAAATTGGTTGTTGCATTGAATCTTATAATGGATTTTATAGATTCTAATACTTTTGTAAATGAGCAGGACATTGCCGACTTTTTATACAGTACCGGTTTTGATGACTATGAGATCAGGCAAACCTTGTCGATGCTTGATTTTGATACTTATGAAGGTGTACCAATTATAAGGCAGTTTTGTGTTTCAGAGAGGAATAAGCTTACTCAGGATGCCATGCTTTATCTTCAAAAGCTTATGCTTACAGGGTTTCTCGATTTGATTGCTATGGAAGAAGTAATTGAAAAGGCAATGGATGCAGAGATCTCGAAAATTGATGCAGAAAACATAAAACAGATAATTTTATATACACTTCTTGAAAAGAAATCTCTTTTAAAGCAGGATGTAAAATCTGAAGAAGATCCTATTAATTAACAGTCTGAGGTTTTTCAATGTCAAAAAATAATCTGGTAATTGTTGAGTCCCCTGCCAAGGCAAGGACTATAGAAAAATACCTTGGCAAGGATTTTAAAGTTCTTGCAAGTGTTGGTCACGTAAAGGATTTACCTGAAAAGGAATTGGGCGTCGATATAGAAAATGACTTTACCCCTGTGTATAAAATTATAAAGGGGAAGAAAAAGGTTATCGACCAGCTTAAAAAAGAGGCTGAAAATGCAAAAAATATTTATCTTGCTCCAGACCCGGACCGTGAAGGTGAGGCGATAGCGTGGCATATAAGCGAAGAGATAAAGAAAAAAGCAAAGAATATATACAGAGTTCAGTTTAATGAAATCACTAAAAAAGGGGTAACTGAAGGGATAGCAAACCCGAGTGAAATAAATATCAACCGGGTTAATGCACAACAATCCAGAAGGATTCTTGACAGGATTGTGGGTTATATGGTGAGTCCTTTATTGTGGAAGCCTTTGAAATACGGTTTGTCTGCCGGAAGGGTACAGTCAGTGGCCTTAAGGCTTATTTGTGAAAGGGAAGATGAGATTGAAAAGTTTGTCCCAAAGGAATACTGGACAATAACAGGTTATTTTAATCTGGAAGACTTTATTATCAAAGCAAGACTTGAGAAGAAAAATGGCAAAACATTTGAAATAAAAAATAAAAATGAATGCGACAGGGTACTTGATGAATTAAAAGTAAATGAGCCTGAAATCGCTAAAATAGACAAGAAGACAGTAAAATCTTCTGCACCTCTGCCATTTATCACCTCAAGACTCCAGCAGGAAGCAATCAGGAAACTTGGCTTTTCAGCAAAGAAAACAATGATGATAGCCCAGCAACTTTATGAGGGGGTTGACTTACCGAACGAAGGCCCGGTTGGCCTTATAACATATATGCGTACTGACTCCACGAGGGTATCTGAAGAATCTGTAAAAGCGGCTAAAGATTATATTAAAAATGCTTTTGGAGATGAGTTTGTTGATAATACCAAGAAAAAAGGTTCTGCTTCTGCGACAAAGATACAGGATGCCCACGAGGCAATAAGGCCTACCGACCCTTTGAGAACACCTGAAAGTTTAAAGAATTTTTTGAATCCTGACCAGTTTAAATTATATAATCTTGTATGGCAAAGATTTATAGCAAGCCAGATGGCTGATGCCGAATATTATTCCACAAGTGTGTTTATCAATGTTGGAGATTATGAATTCAAAGCTTCAGGCAAGGTCTTAAAATTTGCAGGTTTTACCAAAGTGTATACAGAGGCTCCTGAAGAAAATGGTCAGGAAGAAGAAAATTTATTTTATGACTTGAGTGAAAATGATAAACTTACTGTAAATAGGTATGAGCCCAAACAAAATTTTACGACCCCTCCACCGAGATATTCTGAAGCGACGCTTGTAAAAACTCTGGAACAAAAAGGGATAGGAAGACCAAGTACTTATGCAAGCATTATATCTACTTTGCTTGAAAGGGATTACGTAGTAAATAACCAGAAAAAATTATTCCCAACCGAGCTTGGGAGGATAGTAAACAGTCTGTTGGTAACCAACTTTAATGATATATTTGAAGTAAACTTTACGGCGAGGATGGAAGAGGAGCTTGATGAGATTGAGGAAGGCAAACTCGACTGGAAGGATGCGCTAAGAGAATTTTATAATAAATTTGCGCCGGAATTAAGTGAAGCAACAAAGCACCTTAAAATGAATCTTACATTAAAGGATATGAAATGCCCCAAATGTGGAAATGAACTTGTAATTAAATACGGCAAAAATGGACCTTTTGTCGCATGCAGTACATATCCTGAGTGCAGTTTTACATCAAATTATAAAAGGCTTGAGAATGGAAAGATAGAACTGATAGAAACCGTGCCTTATGAAGAATCAGGGATTGCTTGTGAAAAGTGCGGCAATATGCTTGTATTTAAAAGGAGCAGATTTGGGGAGATTCTTGCATGCTCAGGATATCCTGAATGCAAAAACATAAAAAACTTTGTAAGAAAGCCTGATGGTAGTTTCATTGTCTTGAATAAGGATGATAAATTAAATGACAAATGCCCGGAATGTGGCAAAGAGCTTGTGGTAAAAGCCGGCAGAAATGGTATGTTTGCAGGCTGCAGCAATTATCCAGAATGTAAATTTACCTCAAATATTACCGTTGATCAGGAAGGAAATCTTAAGGCTCTCATCCTGAAAGTTGCAAAATTAAAGTGTGAAAAGTGTGGAGCTGAAATGGTATTAAAAAAGAGCAGGCGAGGGATGTTTTTTGCCTGTAAGAATTATCCGGAATGTAAAAATACCAAATCTGCTATAAAAACAGAAGACAATGAAATTATTCCAAAAGCCTGATGTAATAGTTATCGGGGGAGGGCTTGCCGGCAGCGAAGCGGCACTTTTCCTTGCGTCAAAAGGGATTAAAGTAAGCTTATATGAAATGAGACCGGTAAAGAATACCGAGGCACATGAGACAGACCTTCTGGGAGAGCTGGTTTGTTCAAACTCACTAAAATCCGAATCTCTTGATACAGCCAACGGACTTCTTAAGGCAGAACTTTTGCTTCTCAACAGCACACTTATTGATATTGCGCATAAGACGAGAGTTCCTTCGGGCAGTGCTCTTTCAGTTGACAGGACAAATTTTGCGTCCCGGATTACAGAGATGATCGAGAATAATCCAAATATAATGGTCATAAGGGAAGAAATTTCAGAAGTTGATTTTGATATCCCTACAATCATTGCAACGGGTCCGCTGACATCATCAAAAATGGCTGAGAAACTGAAAAATCTTTTTGATGCGAAGCTGTATTTTTATGATGCAATTTCTCCCATAGTGGATGCAGAAACAATTGATTACGAAAAGTGCTTTTTTAAAAGCAGGTACGATAAAGGTGAAGCTGATTACCTTAACTGTCCAATGGATAAGGATGAATTTTACAAATTTTACAATGAATTGATTAATGCAGAAAAGGTTGAGTTTAAAGATTTTGAAAAAGGTGCGGTCTTTGAAAGATGTATGCCTATTGAAGAGATGGCAAGAAGAGGGGAAAAGACTCTCACTTTTGGGCCTATGAGGCCTGTTGGTTTACGGCATCCCGAAACTGGGAAAGAATATTATGCTGTTGTGCAGCTCAGAAAAGAGAATAAAGAAGGTACAGCTTACAATATTGTGGGATTTCAGACAAAAATGAAAATAGGTGAACAAAAAAGGGTATTCAGAATGATACCCGGTCTTGAAAATGCAGAATTTTTAAGATATGGCTCAATCCACAGAAATACATATGTAAGAAGCCCCGGCAAATTAAATCATAATTACAGGTATTTGGAATCTGATTTTCTTTATATTGCAGGCCAGCTTTCAGGGGTAGAAGGCTATGTGGAGTCAATTGCAAGCGGACTTAATGCTGCAATAGACCTATATCTGAATTTAAAAGGTAAAAAAGAGCTTAATTTGCCGGAGGATACTGCTATGAGAGCTCTTGGAAACTATGTAAGTACTGAAAAAGATGGTGAATTTTCCCCAAGCAATTTTCATTTTGGTATGCTTTCTCCACTTGAGAAAAAGATAAGAGACAAAAAATTGAAAAAAACATTGATGAGTCAGCGTGCACTTGACAATTTACTAAAATATGTGAAATCTCTTGATTTATGAATATAGAAGAGGCTGTAGGCAAGTTTACGGTTTTTGTGCAGGTTGAAAAACGGTACAGTGAGCACACCCTGAAATCTTATCTTAACGATATAAATGATTTAATACTTTATTTGAAAAATATAGAAAACATCGAGGATATTTCTTATTACAGTCTTAGGGGATTTGTAAACAGTCTTTATGAAAGAGGGCTCAGCAAATCTACTATTGAGAGAAAAATTGCATGTATGAAATCGTTTTTCAGTTTTCTTGTGAAAAGGGGTTTTATTGAAGACAACCCTTCAAGGCTTTTGAGGTTTCCTAAAAAGGAGCAGAAGCTTTTTAAAGTATTTAACATCGACGACATATTAAAT
>JAIHAR010000047.1 GCA_020054865.1 Deferribacteraceae bacterium | reverse complement strand
TTTTCGTATTCATCAATTGCATTTTTGTACATAAAAAGGCTCATGTAAGCATCAGCAGTTTCGCAATGCATATTTGATATCTTGCCGAGCGAATGTTTGTCAGCTATCCCTTCAAGATAGCTTACACTTTTCAGCTGGTTCATATATTTCATAGCCTCTTCATTTTCACCTATAAATTGCAATGATGTGGTAAGATTTATAAGCCCTTCTGTATATGAAGGGTTTATTTCAACTGCCTTTTTGAAAAACTCTATTGCTTTGAGATAATTGTCTTCAATAAAATATATATAGCCAAGTTTGCAGTAGACGTCAGCAAAATTTTTGTTTTTTTTAATAAATTTTTCAAACTTCTCTTTTGCTTCTAAATACTTACCGGCTTCAAAATCAAGTTTCCCTCTTTCAAGGAGGTAAAATATGTTGTTTTCTTTCATTGTATACCTTAATTGACTTTCAAATCTTCCTGCAATTTGCCAAGAAGACTGCTTACCTCGCTTAAGTATTTTTGACCGTTTTTGTTTTTAAGTGCTTCTGTTAGTATGTATATTGCTTCAGTTTTGTTATTTGTATATTCTACCATATATTTTGCAAAGTCGATAGCGGCTTTTGGGAAAATTTGAGTATCTCTAAAATTTTTTACAATATTGGTAAATCTCATTTCAGCTGCTTTGTATTTTTTGGTTCTTAGATAAAATTTTGCAACATAATATTCTCTTTCAGCCAACATTTCTCTGAGTTCTTTGATTTTTGCAGGGACATCTGCATTTTTTGCGTATTCAGGGTATTTTTCATTAAGTTTGGTAAAATTTTCAAGTGCCTTTTTTGTAGGCGTCTGGTCTCTGTCAATGGTATCAATCTGGCTGTAATAGCAAAGTGCAAGTCTGTGTAGCGCCTGTTTTGCATATTCGCTATCAGGATATATATCAAGGTATTCTTCGTATGAAGGTATGGCCTCTTCGTAATTTTTCAGGAAAAAGTATGAGTCGGCAAGAAATATCTGAGCCTGTGCTGCTATTTCCGGATTGTCAGCTTCTATAATGGATTTTTCAAATGCCTCTGCAGCCTTTTTATATTTCCCTTTTTCAAAATATGTCAGCCCCTCTTTTAGCCAGACATCTGCACTTTTGGTTTCCTCAGGCTTTTTTGAGCATCCGGTAAATAAAAATATGACCAGCAAAGCTGATAAAAGCATTTTTTTCATAGGTACCTCTGTTTTTGATTTTAAACGTTATCTTATAACAGTCATTTTACAATTTGACAATATATATCAGGATATACAATTCTTTTTATTTTACATTTGTATGGTCCTGCACCTTTATCTGCATGTCCGTCAATAAAAAATGCTTTGCCGTCAATTTCAGGTGCCTGAAACGCTGCTCTTCCTTCAAGGATAAATTCAAAATCATCATTTGACTTTTCCACATAGCATTCGATTAAACCTTTTTTTAAATTTTTTAGAGTTTGCATTGTATTTTTTTTCTGTGCCTTTTTTAACCTTGAGAGTCTGTTTCTTATTGCCTTTTTCGAAGGCATATCTTTCATATTTGCAGCCTTTGTGCCTTCTTCTTTGTAATAAGGGAAAAAACCTGCAAAGTCAGGTTTGTATTGCTCGATAAAATCCAGAAGTTTTAAGAAATCTTCTTCAGTCTCCCCCGGAAAGCCTACAATTGCGGTTGTTCTTATGATTGAAAAATCATTTTTGCTTCTGATGTATTCAAAAACTTCTTTTATTTTGTTTGAATCGGATTTTCTGTTCATAAGTTTTAATATTTTGTCACTGAAATGCTGGACAGGCACCTCAAAATAGTTCAAAATTTTTTCATTCTTGAAAACAAAATCTATAAAATCTTTATCGATACCATCAGGGTTTAGGTAGAGCAACCTTATTTTAAAGTCGCCGTTAATTCTGGAAATTGATTTTAGAAGTTCTTTTATTTTAGGTTTTCCGTAGATGTCAATTCCATATTTTGTTGTATCCTGAGAAATGATTATAAGTTCTTTTACATTATTTTTTACTAAATTTTCAGCTTCCCTTAAAATATCATCTGTATTTCTGCTGACAAGTCGCCCCCTGATAGAGGGGATGGTGCAGTAGGAACAATTGTTGTTGCAACCCTCAGATATTTTAAGATATGCATAATAAGGAGTATTAAGCAACATTCTGTTGCTACCATAAAATTCTCTTTTTGCTTTATGAGTGTTTTTATTTTCCAGATATTCTCTTACCTTGTATAGCGTACCAACTCCGGTAAAAAAATCAACTTCAGGAAATTCATTTGAAAATTCATTTTTGTATCTTTCCACCATGCAACCGGTCACAATAAGTTTTGCGTCAGCTCTTTTTTCCTTATTTACCATAAGGATATTTTCTATGGCCTCATTAACCGCCGGCTCAATAAAACCGCATGTATTGACAATCACCGCATCTGCATCACCGATATTGTCTGTAAATTCTATCCCGTCATTTTTCAAGTCCCCTGCCAGGTATTCCAAGTCTGTCTGATTCTTGGGACAACCAAGGCTGATAAGTGCTATTTTCATGGTATTTTGAAAAAATCCTTTGCTTTTCTTACATCTTCATCAATTTTTTTCTTTAATTCGTCGAATGTTTCAAATTTCATTTCTTCTCGCAGATATTTTAAAAAACATATATCTATCTTTTTCCCATAAATGTCGCTGTCAAAGTCAAGGATATATGTCTCGATTCTTAGTTCATTGCTGTCTTTAATAGTGGGCCTTATCCCGACATTTGTCAATGATGGATATTTCTTTTCGCCAACAACAGTTTTTGTGATATACACTCCATATTTTGGAATGATATAGTTGTCAAAAGAAATATTTGCTGTGGGGTATCCTATGAGCCTTCCCAGATTGTCTCCGTCGGTTACAATGCCTGACATTTCAAATTCTCTGCCAAGCATCTTGTTTGCAAGCTCGATGTCACCGTTTTTTATCAGTTTTCTGATATTGGTGCTGGAAACAGTGATGTTATCAATTTCTACTTTGTCGATTTTTATTGCATTAAAGCCAAGTTTTGATGAGAGCATCTTTAAAAGCTCAAAATCCCCCTGTCTTTTTTTGCCAAACCTGTAATCATATCCTACGACAACATATCTGGCGTTTAGCTTTTTTGATAAAATTTCGCGGGCGAAAAGCTCCGCTGACATATTGGCAAATTCATCAGTGAAATCAACGCTGATTAAGTGCTTTATGCCAAGGCTAAAAATAACTTCTGCCTTTTTTTCATCAGACATAATCAGTTCAATGTTTGCGCCAAAATGTTTCATTGGGTGGTTGTTAAATGTAAATAGCACCGGCTCAAAATTGTACTTTTTTGAAAGCTCGACTACTCTGGATATAATCTTCCTGTGTCCTATATGGCATCCGTCAAAATTTCCTATGGTAACTACAGTATCTTTTTGAATATCAAACTGTTCAAGATTTTTATAAACTTTCATCTTGCAGGAATATATTACAAAGAATATAACTTTACAACAGGAAAATAGAAAAAGAAGATTGGGTATGATAATTATTTCAGAAGAAGGATTTGCTGAGTTAGAAATTAAAAAATCAAAATTTATTTCTTATGCGGTACATATTGATGAATTTGAAAAAAAACTTGAAATACTTAAGAAAAATCACCCGAAAGCAAGACATATTGTATGGGCATATAAAAAAATAGATAGTAGCGGAAATGTTGAGTTAAAATCTACTGACGACGGTGAGCCTAAAGGTACAGCCGGAAAACCCACATTAAATGTTCTCGGATATAGCGATGTACAGGATGCAGCAATTCTCACCGTGAGATATTTTGGCGGAATATTGCTTGGCACAGGCGGGCTTGTGAAGGCTTATTCTGATGCGGCTAACCTTGCGCTTAAAAATTCAAAATTAGTTGATACTTATGAGATTTATGCTGAGACCATAGTTGTGCCATTTGAAAAGAGTCAAAATATATTTTATCTGATTGATAAATACAATATAAAGATAGTTGAGCAAAATTACGGCGAAAAAGGTATAATTATAAAGGTGATGGGGAATAAGAGATTTGTAGAGGATTTGAAAGGAAATTTATGAGATTGGTAATTGACGGGTATAATCTCCTTTTTAAAATTTTTCACAGGGAGCCTTTTGACGTATTGGAGGAAGAAAGACAATATCTTGCTGAATTGCTTTTTTCCTACAAGAAAATTAAAGGACATAAAATAGCAATTGTTTTTGATGGTCGTAAGTGTGAAAAGTTTAGTATAAAAGGGGTTACGGTGATATTTACAGACAGTGGCGTTAGTGCGGATAAATATATTATGGATATGGCTGGGAAGGACAGAGGGATTGTTGTAGTAACATCAGATAATGAAATTATAAATTATCTTTCAAAATTAAATGTGGTGGCAGTGAAATCGGAAGAGTTTGTTTCAAGACTTGAAGAGGCTTTTTATCAAAATCTCAAAGGGATTGAAGAGCTGGAATATAATGTAGATTACTCAGAAAATGGGAAAAAGTTAAAAAAGAAGCATAGGCAAAAAAACAGAGTAATAAAAAAATTATAAAATTGGCTAAAAAAGAGGTATAACTTTAAAAGCCTTTGGCAAAAGGGTAGTAAAACAATAGAAGGAGGATTTATGAAAAAGTTGTTGCTTGTGATGATTTTTTTTCTTTTTAGTTTTGCTGTGTATTCATTTGACGCTGATATGGCCAAAAAAGAAGGGCAGGTTAATCTGTATGCTAACATTACGGCAATTGAGCCATTGATGGAAAAATTTACGGCAGATACCGGGATTAAGGGTATTTACACAAGAATTTCCACATCCAAGTATCTGGCTACTGTCCTTACTGAGTATTCAGCAGGTAAACTTCAGGCTGATGTGGTCCAGGGACCTATGCCTATTTTGCAGATTTTAAAGGATAAAGGGGTATTGAAAAAATATGACAAATCTTATTTGAAAGATTATCCGGATTGGGCAAAATCTGATGATTACATTGCTGCTTTTGGTATTGAGTATGTTGCAATCATTTATAATAAAGAGCTTGTAAAAGGGGATGATATACCTAAAAAGTATGAAGATTTGACTGATCCGAAATGGAAAAATAAGATTGTAATGCCAGACCCTGCATCACATGCTACAACTATCTCATGGCTTGTTGGTTTGAAGGAAAACAATATTTTTGGAAGCAATGAAGCGTGGATGGATTTTCTTAAAAAGCTTGCAGCCAATAAGCCGATGTTTGTAAAATCTTTCAGCCCTACACCAGCACCAATCGAAAGTGGAGAAAAACTTCTTGGTATATCAATGCCCAAATATATAATTACCAAGGCTCCAGCACCTCTTGACTGGGCAAAAACTGACACACTCTTAGGCTCTCCAAGGGGGATAGCCCTTGTGGAAAAATCTTCTCGCCCTAATGCTGCTGAGCTCTTTTTCAAGTACTGGCTTTCAGCATCAAATATGCAGATGCTTGCTGACAAAGTAGGGGAATATGTCCTTGCAAAAGGTGTATTTCCGCCGATAAATGGAATTGAAAAGGCAAAAGTATTGCCAATCAGGGAATTATCAGATGAAGAGATAAAAAAATGGGGAGCCGAATTTAAAAAAATCTTTTATAATTAAAGTGTTGGGGGATACCCCCCCTATTTTTATAATGGTGGGTTATGATAAAAATCAGAGGTTTGCGTAAATATTATCATGCTGACGGGAAAGTAATAAAAGCACTTGATGATATAAATATTGAAATACCATCCAACAAGATTTTCACATTACTTGGGCCAAGTGGCTGTGGTAAGACTACATTATTAAGGTCAATTGTAGGCCTTGAGACACCTGATAGCGGAGAAATTGAGATTGATGGTGAGGTTGTTTTTTCTTCTGAAAAAAATATCTATGTCCCTACTGAAAAAAGGGGGCTTGGGATGGTTTTTCAAACTTATGCCATTTGGCCTCATATGACTATTTTTCAAAACATTTCATATCCTCTTGAAAATCTTAAACTCAAAAAGGATGAAATCAACAGAAGGGTAAAGGATGTTTTAAGGCTTGTGCAGCTGGAAGGTTTTGAAAACAGACCTGCGACAAAAATTTCAGGGGGTCAGCAACAAAGGGTTGCTCTCGCCAGGGCGCTCGTTGCAAAGCCTAAAGTGATTTTGTTTGATGAGCCGTTGAGCAATCTTGATGCAAAGTTAAGGGAAGAGACCAGAAGGGAGCTTAAAACTTTTCTGACCGAGCTTGGTATCACTGCGATTTATGTAACTCATGACAGGGTAGAGGCGCTTGCTCTGTCAGATGTTATTGCAGTTATGAAAAGTGGTAGAGTTATTGAAACAGGTGCACCCAAGGAGATATACTTTAGACCACGAAGCAGTTTTGTGGCTGATTTTATAGGCAAAGTAAATATTTTTAAGGGAAAATTTTCTCAAAAAGATGGGGAATTTACCGTTTTAAACACACTATTTGGAGATATAAAAGGGGTTGCATCAGGAGAATATTCTAATGATAAAGATGCGATGTTTTTTATAAGACCAGAATTTATAAAGCTTAAAAATGAACCTTTAAAAGATTTAAATTGTATAAAAGGCAGGTTAAAAAATCTTATCTTTATTGGTGAATATTATGAGGCCGAAGTGGATGTGAATGGCAATATTTTTTCAGTTACAATAAGCCCTGATGAAGAGTTGAGGGAAAATGATGAAGTGTTTGTGTGTTTTGAGCCAAAATATACAGTAATAATTGACGATTAGGAGATTTATTTGTTCAGGAGAAATTTGACATTAACTTTAATTATAATTGTTGGCTTTTTGACTATATGTCCTGTTTTTATGCTTTTATGGGGCAGCTTTTTGAAAGACCTTGGGACTTTTAGCGGGTTTACGTTTGAAAAATATATTTTGGCATATACTGATCCTGAATTTTTGGGGATTGTCAAAAATACCGTGTTGTTTGTGGTAGGCTCTGCCTTTTTTGCAACTGTCCTTGCTATATTTTTATCCTATATGAATACGAGGACAAATATACCATTTAAATTCTTATTCAAGGTGATTTCGATAATTCCGATGATGATTCCTCATATTCTTTTTGCTGTAAGCTGGGTATTACTTTTAAATCCGAGCAATGGGATTTTGAATACTCTCTTGATGAATATGTTTAATCTGAGTGACACTCCAATTAATATTTACAGTCTTTCAGGGATGATATTTGTGGAAGGGCTTTTGGATTTGCCGATAGCATATCTTATAATTGCACCTGCTATGAGTGCATTTGATATCTCTCTTGAAGAATCATCAAAGGTATGCGGGGCTTCAGATATAAAAACGTTTTTCCGTATAACACTCCCTGTTTTGAGACCGGCAATTATGGCATCTTTTATCCTTGTGGTTGTGAGAAGTCTTGCTTCATTTGCTGTGCCTTCTGTTATAGGTATGCCCGGGAGAATATACGTTCTTTCTACTCACATTTACAGGGTAATAGCATCAGGATTTTCGGCCGATTACGGTATGGCTGCTGCAATAGGGATGAGTGCCCTTGTTGCATCTGTTATTTTGATATACATATACAGATATCTGACTTCGGAAACGAGCAGATTCGTGACTATTTCGAGCAGGGGGTTTAAACCTTCGGTAGTAAATCTGAAATCAAGCAAATATCCTTTATTTTTCATAGTTGCGTTTATTTCATTTTTACTGATTATTGTGCCAGTAATTGTACTTATTTATACATCTCTTACTCCATACATAATGGCTCCGTCAATGAGGGCTGTTCCAATGATGAGCCTTAAAAATTGGATAGAGGTATTAAAAGACCCTATTTCATTGTTGTCCTTAAAAAATAGCTTATTCTTAGGGGTATTTGGCGCTACAATAGGGGTAATTTTATCAGTGTTTGTTTCATATGTAATCGTCAAGGTAAAGACCAAATCTGCTGGCTTACTTGAAAGCCTGAGTTTTTTGTCGTTTTCATTTCCAGGTATTGTAATTGGCGTTGGATTTATGTGGTTTTTTGTGAAAACTCCTCTTTATGGAACAATATGGGCACTTTTAATCGGATATATTGCCACATATCTTCCATATGGGATTAGACCTTTGAGCAGTGCATTTATTCAGATTCACGACAGTCTTGAAGAATCATCAAAGGTTTGCGGTGCATCATATTTTACAACATTAAAGAAAATTATTATACCGCTTTTGATTCCAGGGATAGTCTCTTCGTGGATTTTGATGTCTACAATGTTTTTCCGAGAATTAACGCTTTCTGTTGTGCTGTCAAGACCGGGCTCAGAGGTGCTGGCAGTACAGATATTGAGATTTTCTGAAGACGGACTGTGGGGCAGATTGTCGGCGCTCGGGATAATTATGATATTTTGTTCGTCACTGATTGTTGTCATTGTGTCTTTGATAGGCAAAAAATTGTCTAAAGCACATGTCTGAAAATGCGTCTATTTTTTAATTTTGTTATGATTTGAAAAGAAATGCCTGAGGGGGGACTCGAACCCCCACAGGATATTACTCCCACAGGATCCTTAGTCCTGCGTGTCTACCAGTTCCACCACCCAGGCAAACCTCATTTTTAAGAGAATGTTCTTATATGTAAATTAGCTATACTTGTCAAGAAAAAAACAGATTAATATGGAAAATTTTATTGGAAATTTTATTCCAAAACTAATCCTTTTCTCACAGAATGTTAAGTATCAGTAGCCCAAATTGTTTATGTTCTGTATTCTTTGTTCTTGTAATTTGTTTTATAATGAGTTAGTAAGAGAACTTATGGTTAATTATCTGATATTTCTGGCAGTGGGTGTGTTTTTTGGTATATTTTTTTCAAGTGCTAATGGCATTATAAAAGTAAAAAATATTTTTATGTCTTTAAGTGTCCTGTGTCTTCTTTTCTTTATGGGAGTGGGGATTGGCAAAGACCCAAACTTGAAGTTAAAGATTGCAAATTTTGGATTAAGTGCCTTTGTAATAGCTTCTTTTAGTATTTTGTTCAGCGTAATAGTTGTTTTTATAATGGTCAGAATTTTCAGGAGATTTTCAAAGCAATGATAATTATGATGATTTTATTTACAATATTGGGAGTAGTTGCAGCACAATTTGAAATTTTACCCCAAATTTTGGTGGAATATTCTGGAAATATAACTGAATATTCGCTTTACCTGCTTCTGCTTATTATTGGGTATGATATTGGCAAAGATAAAAATGCTGTATTGAGGCTTATTACAAAGGATAAATTTGCATTCCTTGTCCCTGTTGGTACGGTTGCAGGTACTTTGATTGGTGGGTATTTTGCATCATTTTTTATTACCTTAAATGCAAAAGATAGTCTGGCAGTTTCTGCCGGGTTTGGCTGGTATTCGCTTTCAGCTGTAATAATTTCCAAGATGAAAAGCGCTGACCTTGGAAGCATCGCATTTCTTGCAAATGTTTTTAGGGAAATGATGAGTATAGTGCTGATACCGGTGATAGCAAAAAGGGTAGGCCCATACGTATCCATAACCCCTGCAGGCGCAACTTCTATGGATACCACTCTGCCTATAATTGAAAAATATGCTGGTGAGAGTGCTGCAATTGTTGCCTTTGCACATGGTTTTATATTGAGTGCGTTGGTACCTGTAATTGTACCGATGTTTTTATAATTTTCATAATAAAAGGACAGGCATTTATTAGATTGGCATTCACTAATAAAAGGACAGGCATTTAGACATAATAAAAGGACAGGCATTTATTAGATTGGCATCTATTAGAGTAGGCATTTTTAAAAATTAACTTCTGAAAAATTTGAGAGAAGTAGACAAAAGTTGAATAAAAATTATTAAAATTAAAATTCAAAAAGATATAAATTAAATGGCCACGATAAACAAAAAAAACAGATAAAACGGTATAAGTATACCGAATGCTTTAATGTAAAATGGTCAGCAGGTTATGCTGCAAATATTTTTTTGGCGGCTTTAATCCCTTTCATCCCCTTGAGGTTTCTTGTTGTATAGAGGCGATGGATGATTTCGGGAGACCCTACAGCGTTGCCAAATTCTTTCAGTAGCTTATGAGAATACTCCGCAAAACCATCAGCGGATATACCAAGTCTTTCCAAAATTTTTGGTTTATTCTTATCAATACTGCCTCTTTTGTCTTCTCTTACAACTCTTCCAAGCCAATCAATAAGCTCTAAATATTCTTTAAAGCCAAAAGGAATAGTGTTTTTTTCTTTTTCTTGTGTATCAAATTTCATTAGTTTATGAGGTAACTTTGACTCTTTTTCACATTCTATACGCTCTTTTATGGAAGTGAAATCAGATGATTCAGGTAATTCGGCCATACCTGCACGAATAGGGTTTAAATCAACATAGGCAAGTGCAGACAATATTGCTTTTTCATCAAGCAATGCCTGACATTTGAATCTGCTTTCCCAGAAGTGACCTTTTGTGCCATCTTCTTTATTGGCACGCCGGGAAATGTATTCGTTTAACGACTTCATAAACCAGGAAATATCATATAATCTTTCTCTTATCTTGTGAATGTAATCTTCCGCAAGCTCTTTTTCGTAAGTAGGTAATTTACTGCAATCTTTAAGATAAGTATTTGCATAGTCAGGTAGTTTATATAGCTTTTTCCATCTATTTAAAACTTCTTCGTCAGATAATTCGTAGACTGCTTCTTGGTCAATTTTAAGGACAATATGATAATGATTACTCAT
>JAIHAR010000018.1 GCA_020054865.1 Deferribacteraceae bacterium | reverse complement strand
CAGCCCCTTTATAAACTCCCTGTTTATCTTTGCCTGCTCAATATTTTCTATAACATCAAGAATTGGCTTGTCGTATTCATCTATCAAAATTACTACCTTTTCGTTGTACTTTTTATACGACATCTCTATCAACTCTGCAAAACAGGAAGCAGCATCGTTTTCATTCTTACATTCAATGCCTAATCTCACCTGATTCTTTCTGAAATTTTCATAGGCAGAGCTTTCAAGCCCCTCAAGGCTCTGGAAATTTCCGGCCCAGCTTATTTTGATGACAGGGTGCTTTTTGCTCCAGTCCCATTTGTCATAGATATATAGCCCCTCAAAAAGCTCTTTTCTCCCCTCAAATATTGCCTTCAATGTGTCAAGAAACAGCGACTTACCAAAACGCCTCGGGCGGGATAAAAAAATGTAGGTATAGTCATTTATCAGATTATAGGCATACTCCGTCTTATCAACGTAGATATAGTCACCTTCAATTATTTTATCAAAAGTCTGAATCCCTATCGGCAGCTTTTTCATATGAATATTTTACTTTTGAAATCCTCTATTTGCAAGGGGAATTTATTTACAAAGTATCAATACACTGCCTGCGTGAACAAAGCTTCTTTAAGCATAAATATCCACTGCATTAACCTTATTCTTTGTCTGTTGTCTTATCCTCTCCCTTTTTATCTCCTCTGCCCTTTTTTGTTCATCAATGATTTCCTGTCTTCTTTCCTCGGCCTTTTTCATCTCTTGATACCTGAGCTGCCTTGCAATCTCATTATTGTTGTTTACCTGATTAACAGCCATTTTGACCTCCTATTGTTTTGTAGGAATAATCCCCAAAAGCTCAAGCACCCGCTGAGTAGAAATATTTGATTGCGCCAACATTGATGAGCTTATCTGCAGTTTCAGCTGATTTGCCGCAAGGTTTGTAGTTTCCTGTGCCAGGTCGGTATCCAGATGAGTTGATAATGCAGACTTTCTTGCTACATTTGTGTTTTGAACGGTTGAAAGGTGATAATCCAGTGTATTTATATTTGAGCCAATACGGGATGCTTCACCAGAGACCTTTTCAATTGCCAAATCAATCATGCTTAATGCTTTTGACCTTAAAGAAGAACTGCCAACATCAATTGTATACCCGCCGTCAATATTTTTTAGCCCCAGAGCCTCAGGGGTAAGGTCTTTTACATACATATTGTACAAGTTGCCCCCGTCAATGTTTAAAGGAGCAGTACTTGTTTTATTGGTCACTGAAAGTGTAGCTGAAGATAAATTTGCCCCTTTTGCCACCTCTATCGTTATATTGTCTATGACATCTTTAAAGTAATTATCTTCAGAAGTGTATGTCGTACCGTTGTATGTAAGGCTCGCATTGTTCCCGGTACCTGAAGTTTCTGCAAGATTTAACGTTGACACAAAATTTCCTTCCGTATCGTATACTCTAAGTTTCCCTTTTGCTCCAAGCTCTTGTGCCGTCAAAACAAGTACCCCGGATTCGGCACTTGCAGAAACCAACCCGTCGCCAATATTATTTATGCTGTTTGCAATATCATTTAAGGTATCACCCCCCTGCCATGAAATGGAAATCGATTTATCCACACCTTCAATGACAAATGTGCCACCCGAAGTTGAAAGAGTATTAAATGTACCAAAATCCACCTTCCAGATATCCTCTTTGCCGGGATTTGTCACACTAAATGTAAATGAACTGCCAGCAAGTTTTGAGTCTGCAAATGATGTAAATTCACTGCCTATCGTAGTCCAGTTGCCCATTTGATTGTTTTCGCTGTCAAATACGTTGTATTTAATGCTACCGCTGTCAAAATCGGTTTTTATATAAAAATAGGAGTTGAGCATCGCATTACTGTCAAAGTTTGCAGCGGTAATTGCTTCTGAAGTTCCACGATTGCCTTCAGTTGCACTAATTGTCCCTGAACCACTTGTGGTATCAAAATAGAATTTAAATCCACCGGTATATGTCCCCCCTGAGGAGACAGTAATGCTTAGACCATCCACCGTAAATGCTGCATCAGTAGTCCCAGATGTTACCAGTGTTCCATCAGAATTATCATAGACTTTAAAACTGGCTGAATCGGTAAAAATCACTTCATAATTTCCACTTGCCGTTGCACTGCCTGTAACAGAAACAGTTCCAAGTGTACCGAGTGTATCGGTATAATCTGCCGGCGTGTCAGCCGTAGGATTTGCGGCAGCAGTCGACTTTATTTCGTGATAGGTCGCTCCAGTAATGTTTTCAAGAGTGTATGTGCTGTTTGACACAGGCTCATTGACATAACCCGCAATTTCACTACTTGATGAAGTCACATACCCTATCAATTCACCATTTAAAAGTTTTTTGCTATTAAATTCCGTGGAGTTTATAATATTTGATATTTCATCAGTCAAATCTTCAATTTCAGATTGAATATTCTGGACATCCTGGCTTGTCAGTGTTGAATTTCCCGCATAAACAATTCTGTCCCTGATAGTATTTAAAATATCTGAAATACCGCCTGAGCCGGTTATTGCATAATCTGCCGTCTGAAACATGCTGATCATATCCTGCAAATTAAAGACAAGCTGCTTTTCTGATTTTATTCTTGAGTCAAATCTTGTTACAAGGCTTATTTCGGAAGGGGAATCCTTTGCGGAATTAATCCTTTGCCCTGTTGATATTTTTTCAATTGAGCTGTTGACTGCCCTGGAAAATCTGTCGATGCTATTGGAGATAAAAGCACCAGATGCATTGTAAATTGTAACCATGACGTACCCTCTTCAAGGGACATCCGTGTATTTTTTATGCATCCATGCCCTTTTTAAATCGGCATAATCAATAAAAACTTTAGAAAAAATTTATATGCCCTTTTTCCTTCTCTCTGTCACCTGCTCTCCGCCAATACCCCAATTGTCCGTTTCCACTTCATCAATGACCACAACAGTTGTCGCGGGATTTTTGCCGAGAACATTTGCAAGAAGCTCTGTAACACCTTTTATCAACTCAGCTTTTTTCTCTTTGCTCACACCATCTTTTGTAATCTTTATATTTACGTACGGCATAGCACCCTCTTTAGAAAATGACCTTTGTAACTATCTCTTTGAGACTGTCGCTACCTTCTATCTTTATTTTCTTTTTGCCATCGATGACCACTTCAGGCGGATTGATAATCCCATACTCTTCAGGCGCTTTTTCATCCGACAAATCGATAAGCCTGACATCTACTTTGCTACCAAACTTGTACTTCAAATCTTCGGCAATTTCTGGAGTCCTGGAATCAACCCCGCTATTGTAAAAAACCTCCACTTTTATCATAAATTCCTCCTTCTTATATCTGTATAAAATTATACCAGAAGATAATTTTACGATTCAAGTGAAGTTATATATCCTGGACTTAAAATATAAAAGCTTAGTCGGTGCTTCTGTCCCCTTTTTGCCTGAAATTGATTTTTAAAGGGACACCGTCAAATCCAAATTCCTGTCTGATAAGGTTAAGGATAAATCTTTCATAGGAAAAATGAACAGCTTCAGGATAATTAACAAAAACCACAAATTCTGGCGGCTTTGTCCCCACCTGGGTCATATAAAAAAACTTAAGACGTTTATTTTTAACCACTGGTGGCTGATGCATCTGCTGGGCAAGTTGAAGTACTTCATTCAGCTTTGAGGTCTGTACTCTTTTTGAATATTCTTTATCTATTATTTCAACGCTTTTAAAGATTTTATATACATTTTTTCCTGTTTGTGCCGATACAAACACCAATTGAGGATTATATAAAAATTTAAGTTTATCCTTCACATCCCTACCAAGCTGTCTTGAATATTCTCCAGGATTTTCAATCAAATCCCATTTGTTAAAAACAAGAATAACAGGCCTGTATTGTCTATTTGCATCTGCTATAACCTTAATGTCCCTGTCCAAAATCCCTTGAGTAGCATCAATAACAGCTATGCAGATGTCTGACTCAGCAATTGCGTCCTGACCTCTGAAATACCCATATTTTTCAATTTTATCTTTGAACATTACCGACTTTTTTCTTATCCCTGCGGTGTCGATTAGCGTATATTTTTTGCCGTTGAACTCAAAGTTTACATTCACAGAATCCCTCGTGGTGCCCGGGATTTCCGTTACAATAACCCTCTCCTCATTTAGCCAGGCATTTATAAGACTTGATTTTCCAACATTTGGCTTCCCGATTACCGCAAGTTTTATCCTGTCTGTTTCTACCTCAGCTTCCTCTTCTTCCGTTATTCTTGAAGTGATTTCATCCAGCAGTTCATCAACATTTCTGCCATGGGTGGCACTTACTGCAAAAATCTTTTCAAATCCCAGCTTGTAAAATTCGTTTATTGCCATCTCAAGCTCAGGATTATCAACCTTGTTTAAAACAAGAATCGTATCTTTCCCTTTTTTTCTCAGCAAATCTGCCACTATTTCATCCAATGGGTGAAGCCCTTCCTTTGCATCGACCATCAAAAGACAAAGGTCAACCTCATCAATAGCCCGGTAAAATTGCTCCTGCATCTCTTTCTTTAAAATATCTTCTCTTAAGTCAAAACCTGCTGTATCATACAATTTAAACTTTCTAAGTCCCCATTCGCAAACATACTCAAGCCTGTCCCTTGTAACACCTGGCATATCGTCGGTAATGGCAATCCTTCTACCTGCAAAACGGTTAAAAAGAGTTGATTTCCCTACATTTGGTCTTCCCAAAATTCCTACTGTAAACATTTTACCTCTTATTTTTTTATAAACCTGAGCACGTTATTGATTCTTTCAATCTGCGTCTTTGGTGACAGCAATGTCGCAATCTTGTCCATATCCGGACCTGTCCTTTGGCCGGTAAGTGCAATCCTCAGCACCATAAAAAGCGCCTTCCCTTTTGCGCCGGTTGCATCCCCAACTATCTTTGTAATAGCTTTATAGTCATCTACTGTTAGTGTTTCAAACTTTTTTATTTCTTCGGCATACCTTTCAAGTACCGCACTTGAAGTCTCAAGATTTAACAATTTAATTGATTCATCATCCGGCTCAGATTGTTTAAAAAATATTTTTATGTGCTCATCAATTTCACTTAAAACGGATATTTTCTCTCTCACAGAAAAAACTACATTTTTAAGCCACTGTTCATCATATTTTGATAGCTCAACACACTTAATAAATCCCTTTGCGACACTATAAAGCTCATCAATATTTTTTTCCCTTATGTAAATACCATTCATCCAGTTTAGCTTGTCAAAGTCAAACACAGCTGCACTTTTGGATATTCTTTCAAGACTGAAGGCATTTATAAGCTCCTGTCTTGACAAAATCTCTTTTTCCTCAGGATGAGACCATCCAAGCAGCGCCAGGTAATTGAAAAATGCTTCCGGCAAATAGCCTTTTTGTCTGAATTGGTTTACACTTGTATCTCCGTGTCTTTTGCTGAGTTTTGAGTGGTCGCTACCCAAAATCATAGGAATATGGGCAAATTCAGGCAATTCAAAACCTAAGGCTTTATATATCAAAATCTGTTTGGGAGTATTGTTAAGATGGTCATCACCACGAATTACATGGGTGATTTTCATCAGCGCATCATCAACAACAACTACAAAGTTATAAACAGGTGTCCCATCCGGTCTTACAATGATAAAATCACCAAACATATTTGTTGGGAAATCAATCTCCCCTTTTAAAATATCTTTCACCTTTACTTCACTCTCGGTGACATTAAATCTTATGGCAGCCTTTTCCCCCTGTTCAATCCTCTGTCTTGCTTCTGCAAGTGGTATATTTTTACATTTACCGCTGTAAATTGGATTTTTCCCTTCCTGTAAATTTTTCTCCCTCTGCGCATCAAGCTCCTCTTTTGAGCAAAAACAGTAATACGCCTTCTTTTCTTCAAGAAGTTTATCAAGATATTTTTTATATATCAAAGTACGCTCAGTCTGTTTGTAAGGGCCATAATTTCCACCCACAACCGGGCCTTCATCCCATTCAAGCCCAAGCCACATTAAATCTTCATAAATAATATTTTCATTCTCAATGCTCGAACGCTCAAGGTCTGTATCTTCTATCCTCAATATAAATGTTCCGTTTTGATTTTTTGCAAAAAGATAATTAAAAAGCGCCGTCCTGACATTGCCCACATGGATATGACCTGTAGGACTTGGGGCAAATCTGACTCTTACTATTGACATTTATCCTCCAAAACGTTTATACTTGCTAAAGTTCATTAAAAACCGGTGTTATTTTGAAAAAGTATATCCTTATAGCAGACCCTTCAAAGCTGTCAAGGTTTCTTTTGGAAAATCTGCTAAGTGAAAAATACAATATTCTTTCGGTCTCATCATTCTCTGAGGCAATCGACGTCCTAAAAGAAACACTCCCTTCTCTTGCTATTATTTCTTATGAATTGAAGGACAGGCAGGGGCTTGAGCTCTGTAGATATATGAGCAATGATGATAAGTTGAAAAATGTCCCTGTCATAGTGATAAGCTCAAATGAGGATGAAAAAACAAGGCTTGCAATTTATGCTGAAGGCGCAATTGACTATGTGCCAAAATCAAAAATCAACGATGAATTTATTAAATACATAGATGAGCTTATGGAGCTTTTATCTATGATAGATATCAGCTCTGCCACTGCGTTTGCCGTAGATGACAGCATCCTTCAACTTAAATTTATAGAAAATGTATTAAAAACTGTTAGAGTAAACATAGAAACATTTGACAAGCCACATGCTCTAATAGAAGCACTCAAAACAAAAATACCTGATGTTGTAATTTCTGATTTGTATATGGATGACATAGATGGCATAAAATTAACGAAATTTTTGAGGAAAAACAAAGATTTAAAACATGTTCCAATTATTATTCAAACATCATCAAGGGATGCAGGGATTTTAAGAACTTTGATGATTCACGGAGCTAATGACTACATTTTAAAACCTTACTCTCCGGAAGAGCTTTTGCTCAAATTTACCACAGCCTATAAATCAAAAAAACTTTATGACGAACTGGAAGATATAAACAGGTCACTTTTTGCCAAAGCTACCACTGATCCCCTTACAGGACTGTATAACAGAAGATTTTTTATGGAACAATTCACTTTCCTCTATCTTAACGCTAAAAGGTATAATCAGGAGCTTGGATTTATAATTCTTGATATTGATAACTTTAAAAAGATAAATGATACGTACGGGCATACATGTGGAGATGAAGTTTTAGTAGCCCTTTCAAAATGTCTGAAATCTATGTTAAGAGAATCTGATATTGTGGGTAGATTTGGCGGCGAAGAGTTTGTCTGCTTAATACCGAATGTAACAAAAAACGGACTTTTAATGGTGGTGAAAAAGATATTAAACAGCATTAGAAATACAAAAATCATTTTTGACGATAAGGTAATAGGGTTTACAGCAAGCATAGGAGCAGTCTCCTGCACAGAAATGCAAAGCATTGACGAGATAATAAAGGAAGCTGACAATTTGTTATATGATGCAAAATCTTCCGGCAAAGACAGGTGTTTTGTAAAGTTTGAAAGTGAAATTATTGAAATAAATTAATCGTATTGAACATTGCCGATATGTGTAGTAATCTGTTTTTATGAAAAACTTTTATCCATCATTTAAAACAAGAATTATCATTTTCTATATAGTATTTGGACTTATCCCCATGCTTCTTATTTCTTACCAATCTTTTAATGAAGCTTCAAAATCCATCCTTGAAATATCGAGAAATCAGACTTCACAGCTGATTAATAACATTGCATCTCAAACAGAGGACTTTTATAAAAATATCGTTTCCAATATCCGACAGCTGTCGGAAAACCCTCTTGTACAGCTTTCGTTTTTGCAATTTTCATACGGGCAGAGAATGGATACGGTAAAAGACAGGCTTATTCTTTATAGGGCAAATTCAAATATTTACAAAAGCATCCTTCTTTACAATAAAGAAGCAACATTAATATTGTCTATACCAGGCAATGAATTGCCAATAACGTTAAGTCATGGGGTAGTCGCAAATGCTCTAAACAATGATTTTTCTACTTATTCCGATTCATCCAGTGTTTATTTTTTAAAAAGGGTTTACGACTTTGAAGACCTGACTTCCCCGGTAGGGCTTCTTGTCTTCCAGGTGGATAACAGCAAATTTACAAGATTTATTGAAACATTAAATCTTACAGATAAAACCGTAAAAACTATAAAAAATCAAGAAAATACAATCTACAAAAAAAATGATCTGGAAAGTGCATTAAAGTACAGCTATTTTGAATCCTTTGTCCCTTCACTAAACTGGACTATCAGCATATATGTCCCTGAAAGTTTTTTGTTTAAAAATATTAATACACTCAAGGGGAAAACACTTCTTTTTGTATTTTCTGTCACTATGTTAGCTCTTCTTGCAGCCTTATATTTTACCGAAAAACTTATCAAACCGATAAAAAAGGTTATCAAAGGGACAAAAGAATTTGCCAACGGCAATTTTAAATACAGAATTGAGCTTAAAAGGGGTAAAGAGATAAAAATGCTTGCTGATTCCTTCAATAAAATGGCTGAAAATATTGAAAAAAGACAGCAGGAGCTTATTCAGGCAAACAAACTTGCATCACTTGGCCTTATGTCCGCAGGTATCGCACACGAAATCAAAAACCCGCTTGCAGCAATAAAAACAACGGCTCAATTGTTATTAAAGAGAAAAGGGGACGAGGCAAGTTATCAACTTTTGGAATCCATAGTGGAGGAGACCGACAGACTAAACCGAACCTTGACCGATTTGCTAAATTTTGCAAAACCAAACCCTGCAAAAATAAGTGATATTGAGCTTCATGATGTCCTGAACTACACGCTGAACCTTCTTGGTAAAGAAATTGAAAAGCACGGGATAAAATTTAACATTGATGTGGAAAAAGTTACTGTTATGGCAGATAAAGACCAGCTGACGCAAATACTGTTTAATCTGATTCTCAATGCAATTCAATCAATAGACAAGAAAATCGGTATTATAAATATTTATACTGAAAAGCTGGAAAATGGGCTCTTCTTAATAATTCAGGACAACGGCAAAGGTATCGACTCTAAACACCTGGATAAGATTTTTGACCCTTTTTTCTCAATGAATCAAGGCGGGACTGGTCTCGGACTTTCAATAGTGTATAACCTGATAAAGCAAAATAATATGGAAATCAATATCGACTCAAAACTTAATGTAGGTACAAAAGTTACATTGAAATTCACAAAGGGGATAATATAGTGCTTACAATTTACATTCTTGATGATGAAAAGATACTTGCAAACTCTCTCAAATTAGCTTTTGAAGATGCTGGATTTAACGCTAAATCTTTTTATCTTGCAGAAGATTTTTTAAAGGCTGCTGCCTTAAGCGAGCCTGATATTGCTCTAATCGACCTAAAATTACCAGATATGAATGGAATTGATGTTCTTAAAGCCGTAAAAGAACTAAACAGGGACATCGAGGTAATTATGATTACCGCCCATGGCGATATTAATACCGCAATAACCGCGATTAAATCAGGCGCTTACGATTTTATCAACAAGCCGTTCGAGCTTGATGAGATGCTGCACCTTATCTCCAAATGTGTTGCAGAAAAAAAGAGCAAGCAAGAAATAGAGCATTTGAGAAATAAAGCCTATAAAACAACTGGAATAGGGAAACTGATTGGTAATTCTCCAAAAATAAAAGAGCTTTTAAAAACAATAAAGCTTGTAGCTGAGCATGATTCGACAGTACTTATAACCGGTGAAAGCGGCTCAGGCAAGGAGCTTGTAGCAAAGGCTCTCCACAACGAAAGTTTAAGAAAAAACGAAAAATTTATAGACATAAACTGTTCAAGTATGCCTGAACATCTGCTTGAAACTGAGCTTTTCGGCTATGAAAAAGGTGCGTTTACCGATGCAAAACACAGGAAAACCGGACTTATCGAACTTGCTGACAAAGGGACACTTTTTCTTGACGAAATTGGGGATATGCCCTTAGCCTTGCAGCCAAAACTGCTTCGTTTTCTTGAAAATAAAACTTTCAGAAGGATAGGTGGAAAAGAAGAGATAAAGGTCGACGTAAGAATTGTTGCTGCAACCAACAAAAACCTGAAACAGCTTGTAGAAGAGGGGAAGTTCAGAAGTGATTTTTATTACAGGCTCAATATAATACCCATTGAAGTGCCCCCATTAAGGCATAGAATTCAGGATATACCTTATCTTTGCGAATATTTTCTTGACACCTACTCAAAAAAATTTGGCAAATCTTTAAAATTTGACAAAGAGGTAATTGATATTTTCATTCATTACAAATGGCCCGGAAATGTGAGAGAGTTAAAAAATATTATCGAAAGACTTGCACTTCTTGCGACTGACGAATGTATAACAAAAGATATGTTACCATCGGAAATGATAGAAAGTAAGCAAGTTGAAGTTGGTAGTCTCGATTTTAAACTTTTAAACTACGAAAAACAGCTCATTGAAAAGGCCCTTGAAGAATCAGGTGGCATAAAGCAAAAAGCTGCAGAAATTTTAGGAATAAGCAGGCACTCACTGAAAAGGAGAATTGCAAAGATAAATGAAATTTTGGGCAGTTAGCTTTTTTATATTACTTTTTTTACTTAAGAGTGCTTACAGTCAAAATATTGCCATTGTTTCTTTTGATCAGGATGGGCTTATAGAAAAAGGCTTTCGTGACGAAATTCTATTACATTTTCCGGAGGCAAGGTTTTATACATTCGGATGTTCAAAAGATATAAAGCTGTTAAGGTCTTATTACCCATTTATCAAAAAGATTAACCCGGATATTTTGTTTGTAAACGGCAAAGAGGCACTAAAAGATATTTATAAACATAAAATATTTTCAAAAACTGTCATATTCCATATTAAAGGCAATCCTGTAAAAGAAAATTTTATAGCAGATGTTAGTTTGCCAGCGATCAATGCCACCGGCGTCAGCACAGAAATTTCAATTCTTGAACAGATAAAAGTTATAAGACAGTTGAAAAAACTTCGAAAATTAGGTGTTTTAAAGCTGGAAGAGGACAGTGAATACCTTTCAAGTATCAGTGAAATCAGACGATTGAGCGCTTTTTTTGATTTTGCAGTTGAAGAAATACCTGTGTCAAAGCTTCTCAAAGACGAATCAATTATCAATGGCATAGATGTTGTTTATATCCCTTATACGCAGATACCCGGAATCGAAACGATTCATATAATCAACAGGCACAAAATACCTTCTCTTGCAGAAAACGATTCATACGTCCTTAATCAGGGTGTGCTGCTTGCTCTTGTTGTTGATGAATACAGGTCAGGCAGGTTTGCAGGGCAAAAGGCAGTAAAAATATTAAAAGGCGCATCGGCAAAAACAATGCCGGTAACTCTTATAGAGCATTTTATGGTGGTGTTAAATCTTGCAACTGCAAAAAAAATAGAATATCAGGTCCCTATAAAATTCTTGATAATTGCAGATAAAATTGTCAGGTAGTTTATTTGAAGACCAAATATTTATCACTCTTTTGTGTGACTATACCGATAATGGATGAATCCTCATAACCTGATTCGATGAGCTTGCTCAAAAGTTTTTCACCATCCGTAAAACTAACCCCTATCAACAATCCACCTGAAGTCTGAGGATCAAACACAATTATTTCATTATCCTTTTCATCTGAGACAAAATCGTAATTGTCTGTCAAAAATTGCTTGTTATAATATGCTCCTGCAGGAATTATACCCATCTGGGCAAGACTTTTTGCCTCATCAAAAATCTTAAGGTTGTCCATATAAATTTCAAGGCTTACTGAAGAGCCTTTTGCCATCTCAAAAGCATGGCCGGCAAGACCAAATCCGGTTACATCCGTCACGGCAGAGACATCAAACTGCTTGAATATTTCAGATGCTTTTTTATTTGATAAAAGCATAGCATTTGTTACCTGTTTTAGTGCGCTTTCGGAAATCACTTCCCCTTTTATGGCAGTTGTAAGAATACCTATCCCTAAAGGTTTGGTATAAACAAGTAAATCTCCTTCCCTTAACGTGCAGTTTTTGTAAATTTTGCCGTCATCAATAAACCCCGTCACGGCAAATCCAAGCTTTATTTCATGGTCATCAACGGTATGTCCACCCAAAAGGGCGCAATTGGATGAGGCCAGTTCGTCAACAGCCCCCTGCATCATCTCACCGATAATTTTTTCATCTATATCACAGTTATACATAAGAACGGAAAGGGCGGTAAGGGGGTTTGCCCCCATAGCATAGACATCACTTAGAGAATTTATTGCGGAAATACGCCCAAAAATATAAGGGTCATCCACCACCGGTGTTATAAAATCAACTGTCTGGACAATATAGTAGTCATCCTTTATTTTGAACACACCGGCATCGTCGTTGGTCTCAAATCCAACCAACAAATTTTTACACTCAGGAAGTTTCAAAGCGCCAAGGGCTTTTGCAAGGTCCTCCGGACCTATTTTAGCGGCTCAGCCCGCAGCTTTTACAAATTGTGTCAGCCTTTTGTTCATAACCTGATAACCTTATCTGCCTCAAAAAGTCTTTTCATTACATTATAGCCGTCAGTAATCTCACCAACCTTGAGCTTGTCAACAAGCTCAAAATGTTCAAGACATGTACCGCAGCTTAATATTTCCACACCTTCAAGCTTTTTCAACTCTTCTATAGTGGTGGCATTAAGTGTGGTAAGATATACGCCTGAGTTTACAAAAATAATACTTGAAGGCATAATATCCATATTTTTGATATTGGCAATAAATCCGTCCATTAGTTTTTCGCCCAGATAGCAATCCCCATTGCCTATTGCATTACTGCCTACATAAAGCACAATTTTTGATACCTTTTCAACTGCAGCTTCTGCCGGTAATGAGCAAGGGTACCCTTTTGCAATGCTAATTTCATACACGCCATTTTTTTCTTTCACATCAGCAGTCAAACCCTGGCTTGCAGCATATTTTAATACATTTTCTTTTGATGTGAAACTGTCCACCAATACAGTTATAACCCCTTCCTCAATTGATTCCAATGCTTTTTTGGTCATTATAACCGGTGTAGGACATGGTTTTCCTTTAGCATCAACAATCATTTCTCACCTCTGATAAAAAAAGGGAGCAGAGGCTCCCTTTATTTTCAGGCCAAATCTTTGCAGCCTTTATAAATGATATCAAACAATTCTTGCACCTGTTCAACTTCAATACATGAAAATGCAATTCTTAAATCTGATTTATTTACTGAAATAGTTCCAACGCCATATTTTTCAAGCAAATGAACCCTTAAGGTTTCAGCGTCAACATTTTTAAGCTTTAGGCACATAAAGTAACCGGAGTTAAAAGGATAATATGTAAATTCATCACTGTAGTCCGAATTATTTAGCACTTCCTTTACTTTAAGCCCTCTTGCCTTCATGATTTCATATTTTTTCTGTTTGTCAGCATAGAAATTAGGATGTTCAAGGGCCTTGAGTACAAACGTCTGGGATGGATGAGGACAATTTGAAATGGTACCTCTTATGAGACCGGCCACCTTCTTTTCAAGAGCCCCAAGAAGGTTTGCCTGAGGTGTATTATTTGTTGAACCAAAAGTAATAAATCCTACCCTGAAACCCCAAACATATTCCTCTTTTGTAGCACCATCAAGTTTTACGGCAAGAAGATTGTCACTCTCGCCTGCAAGATATCCGAAGAGTGATTCTGTCATACTATCTTCATAAAAAAGTCCAAAATATGCATCATCAGTAACCACCACAAGCTTTGTTCCTGAATTTGCAATTTCTATCAAGCCGTCTGCTATTGCTTTGCCTTCATCAACAGTTGGCATATAGCCTGCCGGGTTGTTTGGAAAATTTAAGATTATAATAACCTTATCTTTAATTTTGGCACATTCTTTTACCTTTTCAAGAAGCGCATTTACATCAAATTTTCCGTCATCTGTAAATGTGTTGAAAGTGCTTATCTCAGCCCCTCTTCTCACAGAAAATGTCAATCTGTAGTTGCCCCAAAACATATCAGGCATAACTACATAATCCCCATTGTCCATAAACATATCGGCAACAATGCTCAACCCGTGAGTAAGAGCATTTGTAACAATAGGGGTACTAATATATTTCCCATTCATGGCAGGATTTTCTTTGAGCATTTTTTCTTTCCATTTTGCCCTGAGTTCCGGTTTGCCGGTTGCAGGCGCGTATGGAAAAAGGTCTTTGGGGTCGAATGCTTTAAGACCCTCATAAATACAGTCAAGATACATAGGCTTGCCATTTTCGGTAGCTGTGCCTATTGTGGCATTAAATTTATATGCCTTCTCTTTTGCCTCTGCCGACTGAGTTAAAATACCCTTTGGCATAAAAAGGCTTTTGCCCAAATCTGACAACATTTCATACACTTTCGGATTATCTTTTTTGATAAGCTCGTTAAGCTCAACTGCAATTGGGTTCATACTTTACCTCCCGGAGTATAAATTAACTTTCTATTTAGTTTATTAATAATATTATTTCAATATTTATTGTAAATTTTTCAAAAAAAGATATAATTAAATAACAATTCAAAATAAGGGGGAATTTATGGCAGAAAGATTGTTGGAAGCATTAAAGCTTGCTTATGAGGCAGAAAAGGAAGGCTTAAGAAGTTACCTGAAATATGCAAGAAAAACCAAAGTTGGTGTTGGTAAAGATATGTTCATCCAGCTTGCAGCAGATGAAGTTGATCATATGGAATTAATTGAAAATTTCAGGGAAAAAATATTGGCAGGGCAACCTATTGAGGCTGTTAATGTCCCTAAAGGGCGTCTTTCAAAGTTTATGCCCAATATCAAAGATGCAAGTCTACAGCCTGTTGACAGGGCAGATATTGGCGACGAAGAGGCTTTAAAAATTGCTCTTGAACATGAAAAAAAGGCAATGGAGTTTTATAAGGCGGAAGCTGCGGCAGCTACCGATCCAAAAGTGAAAGAATTTTTTGAAAAACTTGCTGATGTGGAATCAAAGCACTATGCCATTATTCAGGCTGAGCTTGATTCTATCAGAGGTGACGGCTTCTGGTTTGATACAATTGAATTTTCAGTAGAAATGTAAAAAAGCAGCCTACACAGGCTGCTTTTTTTTATAGACCTCTTCAATGGTTTTGAAAAAGTGTTCATAATCATTCATCTTTACTTGAATTTTTGCAAAATAAATACTATTTGCGTATTTGTCAGGTATTTTTACAAAGTCTTTTTCGGTAGTTATGATAATTTGCCCGTTTGATTTCTTAACAATATTCTCTATCTCAGGCTCAGAGTAAATATGATGGTCTTTAAAACTATACGTTTTTGTAAGGTTAATACCATTTCTTTCAAGCATTCTGAAAAAAAGACGATTATTTGCAATTCCGCTGAAGGCCACACATTTTTCAGTTGCAATCTCTTTGTTGGTTATGTTTTTGTTCGCACTAAAAAAACCTTTAAGTATGTAGTTTGAGAAAAATACGGGCTTTCCCTTGATAAATTTATGCACTCTGTCAGGGATTTTTTCTTCCTCTGCCTTGTTGAAAACAACTATATCTGCTCTTTTTATTGCCGAAGGGAACTCTCTCAAATAGCCAAATGGGAAGACAAGCCCGGTTGATAGTGGATTGTTGTGGTCAAGCAATAATATATCTACATCCCTTTTCATCCTTTTATGCTGAAATCCGTCATCTAAAATAAATGTATCACAATGATATCTTTTAAGCCCTATTTCATACCCCTTTGTCCTGTCCTTACCTGTAATAACTACTGCAGACTTAAGTCTTGAAGCTATAAGATATGGCTCATCCGCTGCCAGAGGTGGGATAAAATATATTTTTTCTCCATCTGACAGGACATTTGTTTCATATCCGATTTGCCCTTTATAGCCTCTTGACAAAACACACACTTTATTCCCTTTTGATAAAAAATATTCACCTATCATCATTACAAAAGGGGTCTTGCCTGTCCCCCCCATTGTTATGTTGCCCACAGAAATAATCATGATTCTTCATACCTCTTAATAAACTGTACCGACAAAAGCGAAGCCAGGCTTAAAAAAGCACCAGCTACAAACGGAATTTTGTAGTTAATAAGCCATAACATTCCTCCCAGGACCGGCAAAAAAACAGCAGCAATATGGTTTATAGTAAAACCTACTGCCATACTGGAGGCTATATCTTTTTCATCCGCTATTTTTTGAAAAAATGTTTTTATGGCTATTGAAAAATTGAAAAAAATATGATCCAGAATATAAAGCACGCCTGCCATTAAAGGGCTATTGGTATATGCATAGCCCAGAAAAATGAAAATCAGGGAAAAATATTCAAGAGAAAGCATTTTTCTCTCACCAAATCGATTGATATATCTGCCGATCATTGGGCTTATAATAAAATTGATAAAATTATTCAAAAAGAATAAAATGGCCACAGTCTGAACAGAGTACTGAAACTTTTTAACCAGCAAAAAAACAGAAAACGCTGTAAATATTTGTCTTCTTGCCCCGGCGAGAAATGTAAGCAAATAAAACAACCAATACTTTTTCCTAAAAATCATCTTTTTAGTCTGAACAGGTTTTGTTGAATCCACAGGGTCTATAAATGATGCTGTAATTGCTATTAAAACCACAAAGCTGCCTAAAATCATGTAAGATGCTTTGTAGTCAAAATATTTTGTAAGCAAATAAACGATAACCCCCGTGACTATGCTTGTGATGGCGGCAATGGAACGTAGTCTTCCAAAAACAAGTGGGGATTTTGATTTTTCGAAATATTGCAATGTCAGAGATTGATTTACTGTTTCATAATAATGAAATCCAAAAGACATAATAAGTGTCGTTATGGCAACTCCTGCAAGTGTCGGGAATAGCCCCGTCAAAAATATACCGATGCCAAGTATTAATATTGATAAAACCGCCAGTCTGTGTTCTTTTATAAAAATCAAAAGATAAACAACCAATAGGGCAAGAAAACCTGGAATTTCCCGTACAGATTGAGTAAACCCCATATCAAAACCGTCAAAATTTGCCCTTTCCACAGCAAAATTATTAAAAAGTGTCATCCACCCCTGCAGCCCGGTAAAAGAGGCCACAGTAAGGAGCATGAGCATTACAAACATCTTTTTTTCGGAAGCAGTTAAAAAGGCAGACATATTATTTTCTATTTTTTAAATATTGGGCAATCCTGTTTATACCCTCTTTCATATGCTCTATATTTCTTGTGTAGGCAAATCTTATATATCTGTTTGTATTATTTTTACCAAAATCCACACCTGGAGTGACAGCTACCTGTATATTTTCAAGCAACTCTTTTGCAAACTCAAAAGAATCATTTGTATAATCAGATACGTCTACCCAGATGTAAAATGCACCTTCAGGCACAACGTCTATTTTAAAAAGTTTTGACAATTCACTATATAAAAAATCCCTTCTTTCCTTGAATATCCCCCTACATTTTTCAAGATAGTCGTAATCAAAAGCACATACCCCTATCTCCTGGCTGATGCTTGAAGCGGAAATAAAAAGATTTTGCATCAAAACTTCAGCCTTTCTCACAAGGTGCTGAGGTAAAACCATCCATCCAAGTCTTATTCCAGGCATACAAAAATATTTTGAAAATCCGTTTATAACTATTGCATTTTCAGAAAATTGAAGCGCTGTTGAAACTTTGTCATCAGTATATGTAAGCCCATGGTATATCTCGTCTGAAATAAAATTGATCCCTTTATCGTCACAATATTCTATAAGTTCTTTCAGCGTATTGTTTGAATAAATATTTCCAATAGGATTTGAAGGGGAAGAGATTTGTACTGTTTTTATTCCGGAAATATTTTTTAAGTGGCAAACTCTCATTTCATAGTTTGTCGTTGAGTCAACAGGAATAAATTCAGGCGCAATATCAAGTATATATGAAAAATTTTTATAGCATGGATAAGATGGGTCTGTAAGGGCAATTTTTTCTTTGCTGTTAAGGGTGATTGCATATGCAATGAGAAATGCCCCTGAGGTGCCCGGAGTTACGAGTATTCTCTCTATTGGCACATCAATATTGTAAAACTTCTTATAATATTCGGCTATCTTTTCTCTTAACGGTTTTATCCCAAGGCTTTCCGTGTAGGGAAAGTCAAGACTTTCGGCAACATGTTCAAGCGCTTTTTTTACATTTTTAGATGGCGGCAAATCTGGTTGTCCTACTTCAAAATGAATAACATTATCAAGCTCTTTAGTCCTTTTTATAATATCCATCACTATAAATGGCGAAACATTTTTCAATCTGTCCATATTTCAACCTCTTTTATTTTGTTTATATAGATTATTTGTATTTTACAAATAATTCAATCTAAAAAAAATGATGACTCATTCTAAATTTTTTGTTATCATTGGAATTTACTATTAACAGGGAGTCAAACTTGACGGAAAAGATAAAGGTTGCAAAAAAGCTTATCGAAAAATATATAAAACATCTGCCACTTTATTATTCAAACAATTTTTCTGAAATTTACAAAGGTGACATCTATTTTAAGCTGGAAAACCTTCAAAGGACGGGCTCATTTAAAATAAGAGGCGCACTCAGCTCTATTTTAAACAATACAGATAAGTGCAAGGTAGGGGTCGTCGCCGCTTCAGCAGGTAATCATGCACAGGGGGTTGCTTTTGGCTCAAGTCTTTTTGATATAAAAGCTACCATAGTTATGCCCAAACAAACGCCTCTTGTGAAGGTTCAAAATACAAAGGGGTATGGAGCAGAAGTCGTATTGTATGGAAACAGTTATGATGAGGCATATTTGCACGCATTAAAACTTTCTGAGGAAAAAGGATATTATTTTATACACCCTTTCAACGACATAGATGTTATCGCAGGTCAGGGCACAATTGCCCTTGAAGTTTTAGAAGAAAATCCTGATATTGATCAGGTAGTTGTCCCGATAGGAGGAGGAGGACTAATTGCAGGTATTTCTTCTTATGTAAAAGCGTTTAACCCTAAAATAAAGGTTATAGGCGTCCAATCGGAAAATGCCGCCGGCATGTACTACTCCTTTTTAAGAAAAAGCCTTGTTACCCTTTCAAGCTCATCCACGATAGCAGAAGGGATTGCTGTCAAAAAAGTCGGTGATATTACGTATAATATATGCAAACAAAATGTTGATCAAATTGTCACTGTTTCTGAAAATGAAATTGCATTTGCAATTTTGCAGTATATTGAAAAATCAAAGCTTGTGGTAGAAGGTGCCGGAGCTGTGCCTTTGGCAGCTGTTTTGGCCAACAAAATTGATGTATCGGGTAAAACTACCGTACTTGTAGTTTCCGGCGGAAATATTGACGTAAATCTTATTTCAAGAGTTATCAACAAAGGGCTTGTCACAACTGGAAGATTTGCTCAAATTTCTATTATTCTAAAAGATATACCTGGTTCACTCTCGTCTGTTACAGATATTATTGCAAAGTGTGGGGCAAATATTTTAGACATAAAGCATTATAGGTTTGACCTTAATCTTCCGGTGAATTATACTAAGGTAGTTTTTGATATTGAAACAAAGGGAAGGGAACATATTGAAGAAATACTCCAAAAATTACTCAAAGAAGGTTATGAGGCGATGGTAAATGGCTGAAGGTAGAATCTGGGACGAAGTGTTGAAATATGCAAGCCCAGTACTTGGTGAGCAGGTTGTGGAAACATGGCTTAAACCATTGTCAGTCAAAGAGTTGAGAGGCGATTTAATTACATTGAGCGCCCCAAACAGATTCTATAAAAACTGGATTGAAGACAAATATTTAAATACCATAAAAAAAATTTTCGTAGAGGAACTTTCCATTGATGCTGATATCGCTATAGAAATATCAAACAATAACATTGAAGCTAAAAGCAATGAATCTCTTGTTTATGTAAATCCTGAAATCAACATACCAAAATTTTCAACAAACCTTAACAAGCAATATACTTTTGATAATTTTGTTGTGGGAAGCTCTAATCAGTTTGCATTTTCTGCGGCATCTGCAGTAGCAGAAGGATATTTTCATACATATAACCCACTTTTTATATACGGTGGTGTTGGTCTTGGGAAAACTCATATTATGCATGCAATTGGAAATAAGCTGATAAAATCATTCCCAAAGCTCAAAATATTATATATCAGCAGTGAAAGCTTTACAAATGAGATGATTTATTCTTTGAAATCGAAATCTATGGACACTTTCAGAGACAAATATCGTAATATTGATGTGCTTTTATTTGATGATGTGCAGTTTCTTGCAGGCAAAACGAGAAGCACGGAAGAGTTTTTTTATACTTTTAACACTCTTTATGATGAGCAAAAACAGATTATTATAACAAGCGACAAAACTCCTGATGAAATACCTGAAATGGAAGAAAGGCTGACCAGTAGATTTGCCTGGGGTTTAATTGCCGATATACAACCACCCAATATTGAAGAAAAAACTGCTATTCTTCTCAAAAGGGCTGAAATTATGGGGATATATTTGAGTGATGAATTAGCCCTGTTTCTGGCAGAAAATTTAAAGGGGGATAATGTAAGGGAGCTTATAGGGGCACTTATAAGGCTTAGTGCATATGCATCATTCAACAGTGAGCCTTTGAGTATAGAATTTGCAAAAAAATGCCTGGACAGATTTCTTATCAAAAAGGATAAAATTATAAATCCGGATACAATTGTAGAAACCATATGCACTCATTTCAATGTAAAAATGTCCGAATTAAAATCCAAAAAAAGAACAAAAAGCATATCTTTGCCAAGACAGATTGCAATGTATATCTTACGAAATAAGCTAAACATATCTCTTCAGGAAATAGGGGAAATTTTTGGTGGAAGGGACCACTCAACTGTTTTGCACTCCCTGTCCCAAATAGAATCAAAAATAAAAAAAGATGTTGAATTAAAAACACTTATAAGCAATATCAACAAACAAATTTATAAATAATTTTTTCTTTTTCCTATCAGTAAGTTAAATTTAGATACATTTGTTGAATAATTGTATATTAATATGCTATTTCCATTTTTACCAAAATTTTGTTAGATATTGTTGATAACAAATCAAAGTTTTACACATAAAATTTTTTTTGAAACTCATTATAAAATATTGAAAAATTAACTTGTCAACAATATAAACATACTCTATTATTACTATGATTATCTTTTTAAAAACATATTATTAATCTTCCAATGGAGGAAATGATGAAACTAAAAATTGTAAAAGAAGATCTTCAAGAAGTCTTAAACCACGCAATAAATTTTACGAGCTCCAAAAACCTGAATTCAATACTTCAAAATATATTAATAGAGGCTGAAGAAAACGCATTGACAATCAGAGCATCAAACATACACACCGCATTTACATCCAAAATAGATGCTACCGTTGAAAGCACAGGCATTACAACGGTTCCCTGTAAAAAACTGCTTGATATAGTAAAAGAATTACCTCAGTCTGCAGTAGTAGATTTCAGTTTTGATGGTCATAAACTTAAGATAAAAAGCGGAAAAGCATCTTTTAATCTTTCCACTTTAAGCCCTGAACTATTTCCCACTATTGGAGAAATAACACCTGAATATTTTATAGAAATACCAGGAAAAAATCTTCAATCAATTTTAAAAAAGGTATATTTCTGTATTTCAAACGACACCTCAAAAATCGAATATAGCGGTTGTCATTTCAAGGCTTACGGAAACAAACTTGAAGTTTCTGCAGCGGATTATCAAAGAATAGCAATGGCATTTACCGAATTTGATGAAGAATTTTCCGATGAATTCTTAATAAACATACCTAAAAAAACCGTAATTGAGCTTATTAAAATCCTTGAAAAGGACGAACTTGTAAAAATTGAAACAGACAGAAAACAGATAGTCTTCAAGGTAGGAAATATCGAAATTTATTCCAAACTCATAGAAAAATATATTAAAAGTATCACAACTTTATTTAATACGGAATATCCTGTTTCTGCAAAATTACCTAAAAATGAATTTATCGAAGTTTTGAAGAGAGTTTCTTCCATTACAAGTGAAATTACCCATGGCGTTGTCTTATCTTTCAACAATGGAAAAGTATCTATTTACAGCCTTGAAACTGAATACGGTCTCGGGCATGATTATATCGAAAATATTGATTACAAAGGTGAAGATTTAGATATAATTTTCAATTCTAAACAGTTGATAGAAATTTTGAGTGCCATAGAAAGCGATTTTGTAGAATTAAAAATGAATGGAAGGAAAAGTCCTGCTATAATAATACCTCAAGATAATTGGTACAAGTACCTTATAGTACCTTTGACTATTGAACAGTTTTGATGATACTTGAAAAATTAAGGTTAGTTAATTTCAGGAATCATAAAGACAGCATATTTGAGTTTGACAGGGTAAACTATATTTCGGGAGATAATGGCGCTGGAAAAACAAGCGTTGCTGAAGCAATCTCCCTGATTTTTACTTTGAAAAGTTTTAGGCAGTACAATTTAAAAAAAGTTATCAATTTTGGCTCTGAATATTTTTATTTAAATTCAATAATAAACAACTCTGGCAAAAAATATGATATAAAATTTAAATATTCAAAAAAAAAAGAATTGTTTGTAAATAATAACAAGGAAAATCCTGAAAATTATATCAAAGATAAATTACTGTTCACATATTCCCCAGAAAATGAAGGTATTTTGTCCAAAAATCAGAGAGATAGAAGAAATTTTATTGATAGAGCAATATTTTATACGGATTTCAATTACATAGAACTTTTAAAAAATTATAATAAACTTCTTGAAATGAAAAAAAATCTATTGTTATCTGAAAAGTTTGACAGGGAGTATTTAGCTGTAATTAATGATAAACTATTTATTTTAAGTGGCAAAATAAGTAAGTACAGAAAATTATGGGCTGATGCTATTAACGCTAAATTATCCTTAAATTTGGGGGATATTATTTCTGATGAAAAATTTAAAATAGTAATTAAGCAAATCAACATTGATAAAGATATTTTACAAAGAGAAATTTTTTTGAAAAAAATAATTGCAGGAGCTCATCTTGATAAAATTTATTTCTATCTTAATGATAAACTTTATGAAGATTTTGCTTCTTTTGGTCAGAGAAAAACATTTTCATTATTAACTTTGGCATCTGTTTTATTCTCTATTGAAGATTTGGGAAAAAATGGTATAATCTTAGTTTTAGATGATTTTGAGGTTGGCCTTGATAGTAAGAGAATTGGTGTTTTTAAGTCTATTTTTGAAAAGTATCAGGTAATAGTTACCGGGGTGGAAAACAGGTACTTTAAAAATGCAAATAATATCAAATTATAGGGAGATATATGACTGAAAATAGAAAAGATTATAATGAAGAAAGTATTAAGGTCTTAGAAGGTCTTGAGCCGGTTAGACAAAGACCGGGGATGTATATTGGCTCTGTTGATCAGAGGGGACTTCATCATCTTGTGTATGAGGTGGTTGACAACTCAATTGACGAGGCTACCGCCGGGCATTGTGATGATATCAAAGTTACTCTTCATGTGGATGGAAGTGTTACTGTTGAGGACAACGGTAGAGGGATACCGGTTGGCGAACACCCTGTGGCAAAGAAACCTACCGTTGAAGTTGTAATGACCACACTTCACGCTGGCGGTAAGTTTAATTCAGGGGCATATTATGCTTCCGGTGGTCTTCATGGTGTGGGGGTTAGTGTTGTAAACGCACTATCTGAGTATCTTGAGGTGACTATAAAACGAGATGGTGGTGTTTATTTTCAAAGATACGAGCGTGGAGTGCCTGTTGAGGAATTTAAAAAAATAGGTACAACAAATAAGACCGGTACAAAGGTAACTTTCAAACCTGATCCGGAAATTTTTGAGACAACAGAGTTTTCTTATGAAATTCTTGCAAAAAGATTGAGAGAGCTCGCATTTTTAAACAGTGGAATAAGGATTACTATAAATGATGAATTTCAGGGGAAAAAGAATGAATATTTTGCTGAAGGCGGGATTGTCAGTTATCTAAAATATTTGAATAGGGCAAAAAATCTTCTTCTTGATGAGCCAATTTATATAAAAAACTCACACGAAAATATTTTTGTGGAAATTGCGTTTATATATAACGACACATATAATGAAAATATAATATCTTTTGTGAATAATATTCATACTGTTGAAGGCGGTACACATGAGGCAGGTTTTAAATCTTCATATACAAAAGTTTTTAATTCATTTATAAATAAACATGGACTTTTAAAGGAAAAGGTTAATCTTACCGGCGATGATTTGAGAGAAGGTTTGTCTGCAATTATTTCCGTTAGGATGAATGAACCTGTTTTTGAAGGGCAGACAAAAGGTAAACTTGGTTCATCTCAGGCAAGGGTTGCAGTGGAAACTGTTATGAACGGTTATTTGCCTGATTTTCTTGAAGAAAATCCGAATATAGTTAAGAAAATACTTGATAAAGCGATTCAGGCCTACAGGGCAAGGGAAGCTGCAAGAAAGGCTAAAGAGATTACGCGAAGAAAGAGCGCACTTGAGGTTTCTACGTTACCAGGAAAGCTTGCAGATTGTCAGGAAAAAGACCCTGCCAAGTCGGAGCTTTTTATTGTCGAGGGTGATTCTGCTGGTGGCTCGGCCAAGCAGTGCAGAGACAGAAGATTTCAGGCTATTTTGCCGCTTAAGGGTAAAATTTTAAATGTAGAAAAGGCAAGGTTTGATAAATTATTATCAAATAATGAAATAAAAAATATAATTACTGCCCTTGGGACTGGTATCGGCAAAGATGATTTTAATATTGAAAAATTAAGATATCACAAAATTATCATTATGACGGATGCGGATGTGGATGGTGCTCATATTTCCACGTTGTTGATGACATTTTTCTTTAGATATATGAGGGAAATAATTGAAAGAGGTTACTTATATGTCGCAAGACCACCTCTTTATAAGGTTAAAAAAGGGAAGACAGAGAAGTACATCAATGATGAGCATGAAATGCAGGATTTTATCCTTGAGCTTGGTCTTGAAGGTGTTGAAATAGATGCACTGTCGCCTCATAGATACAATGAAATCTTTAAAAATCTCATTAAATACTTTGAATTGTTAACTATCTATCAGAAAAGAGAATTGCCTTTTGAGCTCATTTATGAGTTGTCCTTGTACGATAATTTGAAACCTTCCTCTTTAAACGAAAAAGAATTTGTTGAGAGCTTGTTTAATTATCTTAAAGATAAAGAACTTTTCAGTATTTTCAAAAAATCCTATATCGATTTTAATCCTGAATATGGCAGATATAATATAATTCTTGAGGGTTCAAAGGGTATTTTCATTGTTAATACTGATTTTATAGGTAGCCCTGAGTTTAAGGAGCTTCAAAGATTATCAAAATTTGTGAAGGAAGTTGGAACTGAAAATATAAGAGTAAAGGTTGAGGGTGAAGAGATTGTTTTTAGTGATCTGAAAAGTCTTGTCGATTTTGTGGAATCAAGAGGTAAAAAAGGGTTAAATATTCAGAGGTACAAAGGTTTAGGGGAAATGAATCCGGAGCAGCTCTGGGAAACTACTGTTGACCCTGAAAGAAGGACTCTTTATCGTATTACCATAAACGATGCTGAAGAAGCGGATGAGCTTTTTTCTCTTTTGATGGGGGATATAGTTGCCCCAAGAAGGGAATTTATTGAAAATAATGCGCTGAATGCCAAAAATATAGATATTTAGTAGAGGTTTAGATGGAAAAAAATAAAGGTATTATTGATATAAGTGTAGAAGATTCAATCAAGGGTAGTTATCTTGATTATGCAATGAGTGTTATTGTTGGAAGGGCTCTTCCTGATGTGAGGGATGGTTTAAAGCCTGTGCATAGAAGGGTATTGTATGCTATGCACGAAATGGGTGTTTCTCATAATAAACCTTTTAAGAAATCAGCAAGAATTGTAGGGGATGTTATCGGTAAATTCCACCCTCACGGTGATGCTGCAGTTTATGATACAGTAGTAAGGCTTGCCCAGGATTTTTCTATGAGATATCAGCTCATTGACGGACAGGGTAATTTTGGTTCAGTTGATGGTGACTCGGCAGCTGCAATGAGATATACGGAAATCAGAATGTCCAGAATTGCTGAGGAGATGTTGGCGGATATTGATAAAGAAACTGTGGATTTTATACCCAATTATGATAATTCGCTTGTAGAGCCTGTGGTTTTACCTACAAAAATACCGAATTTAATCATTAATGGTACAAGCGGTATTGCTGTTGGTATGGCAACAAATATCCCTCCGCATAATCTGTCTGAAATTATTGATGCTCTTGTATATATGATTGATAATCCCGATTACTCCCATGAAGATATTTTTAGGATTGTAAAAGGCCCTGATTTTCCTACTGCCGGAATTATTATGGGGATAAATGATATTAGAAATGCATATATAACCGGAAGAGGAAGCATAAAGGTAAGGGCAAAAGCTGAGATTGAAGAATTTAAGAGTGGTAAGCAACAGATAGTTGTTACTGAGATTCCTTATCTTGTAAATAAGGCAAGCCTTATTGAAAAGATTGCGGAGCTTGTAAGAGATAAGAAAATTGTGGGGATTACCGACCTCAGGGATGAATCAGATAGGGATGGTATAAGGGTTGTAATTGAAATCAAAAAAGGTGAATTACCCGATGTAATTTTGAATCAGTTGTTTAAGTTTACCCAGTTAGAGACTTCATTTGGTTTTAATATGGTAGCTCTTGTCAATGGCAAGCCTCAGACTCTGTCACTATTTAGGATTCTTGAAGAGTTTTTGAACCACAGAGTTGTGGTAGTTACAAGGCGCACAAGATATCTGCTAAAAAAAGCCGAGGAAAGGCTTCATATTTTAGAAGGGTTAAAAACAGCTGTTGAAAATATTGATGAAGTTATAAAAATCATAAAGGCATCAAAAGACACTCAATCTGCAAAATCAAATCTTATAGAAAGGTTTAATTTCAGCGATGTTCAGGCTCAGGCTATTCTTGAAATGAGATTGCAAAAATTAACCGGCCTTGAAATTGATAAACTTATTGAGGAGTATAAAAATACTCTCAAGAATATAGAATATTACAAAACGATTCTTTCCAATCACAGTGTCTTGATGGGCATTATTAGAGAGGAATTAATCGAGATTAAAGATAAGTATGGTGATGATAGAAAAACGGTTATTGAGTCTGATGCGGAAGAGTTATTTATAGAAGACTTGATTCCTGACAGTGAAACTGTTGTTACTATCACTCATAACGGATATATAAAAAGGACTCTTTTATCTTCTTTTACGTCCCAAAGAAGGGGAGGAAAAGGGAAAAGTGCCACAATGAGCAAAGGGGATGATTTTGTACAGAGCCTTATATTGAGTACTAATCATTCTAAATTGCTATTTTTTACCAACAAAGGGAGAATACATTTTCTTAAAACTTACGAACTGCCGGAGTCAGCTCCAGGGACAAGAGGTCGTCATATAGCAAACCTTTTAAGCCTTGAACCGGAAGAGTATATTGCTTCAGCCATTTCTGTAAGTGAAAACACAAAAGATAAGTATATTTTTATGTGCACTAAATATGGTACGGTAAAAAAAGTTGATGTTGAACAGTTTAAGAGTGGACGAAGCGGAATGATTGCAATCAAATTAAAAGATGGTGATGAGATAATCGGTACTGAGCTTACTTCGGATGATGATAATATTATTCTTGCCACAAAAAAGGGGAAGACCTTGCAGTTTTCTTCTCAGGATGTAAGGCCAATGGGCAGAAATGCTGTTGGGGTGAGAGGTATCACATTAAGCAAAGATGACAGAGTGGTGTCTATGGAGGTTATTTCAGGGCATCCATTTATCCTTACTGTTACATCAAATGGTTTTGGTAAATGTTCACTTGTGACCGATTACAGAATCCAAAATAGGGGTGGAAAAGGTCTTAAACTTGCCAAAATAAATGAAAAAACCGGTCCTGTGGTAGGTGCTCGTCAGGTTAAGATGGAAGATGATATTATGCTGATTGTAAAAAGTGGTAAAATTATAAGAATAAGTGTTTCTGAGATACCTGTTTTAAGTCGTGATACCCAGGGGGTTAAACTTATGAATACAGGTGATGATGAGATTATATCTATTGCCGTTGTCAAGGAGGATTAGATGACGACTATTATTGATGGGAAGGCTTTGGGACAAAAGATTAGAAGCAACATTGCCGGAGAGGTTACACTGCTCAAGGAGAAGTTGGGCCGAAAACCAGGTCTTTCAGTTGTTTTGGTAGGGGATGATGCTGCAAGCCAGGTATATGTAAATATGAAGGAAAAAGCTTGCATTGAAGCAGGTTTTAATTCATCGATATATAGACTTGGCAGCAATACGACTACTGACGAGCTCTTAAATCTTATTGATGATTTGAATAAAAATGATAATATTGACGGAATACTTGTACAGTTGCCTTTACCTGAACAGATTGATGAAAAAAAGGTTTTATATAAAATTGACCCATCAAAAGATGTTGACGGTTTTCATCCTGTAAATGTTGGTTTGCTAAATATAGGTGAGGATACTTTGTTTCCTTGCACACCTTATGGCGTTATGAAGATATTTGAAGAATACAATATTGAACTTTCCGGGAAAAATGCTGTAGTTATTGGGAGAAGCAATATAGTGGGCAAGCCTATGGCAGCGCTTTTACTTAAGGCAAATGCTACTGTAACTATTTGTCATTCAAGAACAAAAGATATCCCAGCTTTGTGTAGAAATGCAGATATTATTGTTGCGGCCGTGGGGATTCCAAAATTTGTCACGGCGGACTTTGTGAAAGATGGTGCTGTGGTAATAGATGTTGGTATAAATAGATTGGAAGGGAAACTTGTCGGTGATGTGGATTATGATGGTATTTTTGATAAATGCAGTTATATCACTCCCGTCCCCGGAGGCGTTGGTCCAATGACTATTGCAATGCTTATGTATAATACTCTCAAATCTTTTAAAGTGAGAAATAACCTACTGTAAATGGATACGATATTTGCTCCAATAACGCCCGTAGTTAGCAGCGCAGTTATAGTTGTTCGTATATCAGGGAAAGATACTGTAAAAGCTTTTAAACTTTTTAGAAAAAAAAACGGCAGTATACCCGCATTTGAACATGCAAGGGTGTATCATTTAAAATTTATTCACAATAACAAAGAATTGGATGACGTGATTGCATATTATTTCAAGTCTCCCAAATCATATACAGGAGAAGATATTTTGGAAATATCCTTTCATGGCAATCCAAAAATTCTTTCTATGGCATTTAATGAATTCATCAAACTTGGTTTTAGATTTGCCGAGCCAGGTGAATTTACAAAAAGGGCTTTTTTGAATGGTAAGCTTGATTTATCTCAGGCTGAAGCTGTGAATGAGTTGATTTCCGCTAAAAGTGAATATGCCGTTATGAGATCTTTTGAGCAACTTAAAGGAAATCTTAAGGCTGATATACTTGAATTTAAAGATAAACTCATAGATGTGCTTTCTGTTGTCGAAGTGTTTGTAGATTTTCCTGATGAAGATATTGACGATGAACAAATTGTCTTCTGCAGAAACCAGCTAAAATCTGTAATAGATAAATTGTCTTATATGATAGATACATTTAATAAAATGAAGTATTTCAAGTATGGTGTCACAGTTGCAATCGCAGGTAGACCCAATGTTGGCAAGTCTTCTTTGCTTAATACTCTTCTCAATGAGGACAGGGCAATTGTTTCAGATATTCCAGGCACAACCCGTGATTTTATTGAAGAAACAATTATGATAAAAGATTTGCCTGTCAGATTTGTTGATACTGCAGGATTAAGAGATACCGACTCAGATATTGAATCTGCAGGCATTGGTTTCAGTTATAAGCGTATTAAGGAAGCTGATATTGTCCTTCTTGTTTTTGATGCCTCCAATCCTTTGTCAACGGAGGATATAAATCTTTTGGACGATGTTAAGGGGGAAAATGTTATAAAAGTTGCAAATAAGTGTGACAAACCTATTTGTGCCAAGATGGATTATGATGTATTGATTTCAGCAAAATCAAAAATTAATATAGACAAACTTACTGATCTTATTTATGAAAGGGCTGTTGGCGCAGATTTTGACAAGTCAAATCAGACTTTTTTAATTACCGAACGGCATTATAATGCTTTCCTGGATGTATATAACACTTTGTCGACTTTATATTCCAATTTCGATACTGATAAACTCGATCTTATATCTATCGATTTGCAGGACTGTCTTGAAAAGATTACTGAAATAACCGGTCAAAAATATACAAACGAATTATTGGACAATATTTTTTCAAAATTTTGCATTGGAAAATAGTTTCACGTGAAACAAGGGGTCAATTATGTATGAATACAATAAAAAATATGATGTAATTGTTATTGGCGCCGGCCATGCCGGGTGTGAGGCTGCGCTTGCAGCTGCAAGGATGGGTGCAAAAACATTGCTTTTAACAATATATATTGAGACTATTGCTCAAATGAGTTGTAATCCTGCGATAGGCGGTCTTGCAAAGGGTAATCTTGTAAAAGACCTTGATGCTCTTGGCGGCGAGATGGGCAAAAATATTGATGATACAGGTATACAATTTAGAATATTAAACAGCAAAAAAGGTCCCGCTGTCAGAAGCTCAAGGGCTCAGGCAGATAAGAAATTATATCGTGACAGGATGCTAAGTGTTTTAATGCAGCAGACCGGGCTGGATGTAAAGCAGGGTGTTGTTACTGACCTTATTGTGCAAAATAATCAAATATTGGGGGTTGAGGTTGATTTTGGCTCAGTATTTTTAAGTAAGCGAGTAATAATTTGCTCAGGGACTTTTTTAAATGGATTGATACATATAGGTGAGAAAAGATACAGCGCAGGAAGAATGAATGAGTTTCCTTCGATTGCCCTTGCAGAAAATTTAAAGCGACTGGGATTCAAACTTGATAGATTGAAAACGGGAACACCGGCCAGACTACACGCAGATTCTATTGATTTTTCGAAACTTGAAGTTCAATATGGCGACACTCACCCAAGACCTTTTTCATTTGAAAATGATTCGGTAAGACTGCCACAACTTCCCTGTCATGTTGCTTATACAAATAAAAAAACACACGAAATAATCAGGGAAAATTTACATCGCTCACCATTATACGCTGGTGTAATAAAAGGGATAGGGCCAAGATATTGCCCATCAATTGAAGATAAAGTGAAAAAATTTCCAGACAAAAACAGACATCAGATATTCCTCGAGCCAGAGGGGTTAGAATGTAAGGAGTATTATGCAAACGGGTTTTCATCATCTTTGCCAATAGATGTTCAGTATAAAATGTACCGGACGCTTGAGGGTTTGGAAAATGTTGAGTTTGTAAGGCCTGCATATGCTATCGAATATGACTTTGTTCAGCCCACCAATTTGTATCCGACTCTTGAAACCAAACTGATAAAGGGGTTGTATTTTGCAGGCCAAATTAACGGAACAACGGGCTACGAAGAAGCTGCTGTCCAAGGATTTATTGCTGCAGTCAATGCGGTTTTGTCTCTTGACAACAGGGAGCCGTTTATATTGAGAAGAGATGAGAGCTACATAGGGGTTATGATTGACGACCTGGTTACCAAGGGGGTTGACGAACCTTACAGAGTTTTTCACTCAAGAGGGGAATACAGACTGCTTCTAAGGGAAGATAATGCCGAATACAGACTTATAGAATATGGCAGACAATTTGGACTTATAAGTGAAATGCGCTATAAAAGATTTATTCAGGAAAAATTGAGCCTGGACAGTTTGTTGGATGAGTTGAAAAACACAAAAATTAAGCTAAACGAGGATAATTTAAAAAATTTAAATGAGCTTGGTATTTCAATTAATGAGGGGATTTCCTGTTTTGATATACTAAAAAGACCTGATGTTGAAATAACAGCGCTTGGTAAATATATTGATTTTGGCAAGTATCATAGCAGGGTTGCTGAACAAGCTGAAATTTTAATTAAATATGACGGTTATATTAAAAAGCAATATTCAGAAGCGGAAAAATTAAAAACTCTTGAAAATGTACGTATACCTGAATGGGTGTGTTTTGATAAAATTCCTGGACTGAGAAGAGAATATGTGGAGAAACTTACTGCAATTCAACCCAAAACATTAGGTCAGGCTTCAAGAATTCAAGGGATGACTCCTGCTGCTGTTTCGCTGCTTCATGTATATATTGAAAGGGAAAGAAAAAGTGTTAAATAAATATTTATTTTTTACCCCCGAACAATATATCCTCTTTGAAAAACTTTATTCAATGATAGCTGATACCCCTATTAATCTTACAAGGATAACGGCAAAGGATGATTTCTATCTCAAGCATATCCTGGACAGCATATACTTTATCAAATACTTGGATGCTGATTTTCAGACAGGTATAGATGTAGGGACAGGGGGCGGTTTTCCGGGGATTATACTTGCAATATATTTTAGGAATAAAAACTTTTACCTTGTGGACAGCGTAAAGAAAAAATGCGATTTTGTGGCAAAATTTATTGCTGAGCTTGGGCTTAAAAATGCGTATGTAGTAAATAGCAGGGTGGAAAATATTAAAGATATTAAAGGTGATATTATATTTTCAAGAGGTGTTGGAAAGGTAGAAGAAATATTAAGGCTTACAAAAAATGTTTCACATGAAACAACTGCCTACCTTTTTTATAAAGGGGAAAATATCGATAGCGAAATTAATACAGCAATAAAATATATAAAAAAGAGAGGCCTTATTTATGACAATATCAGGGTACAGGAGCCTATTTTACGCAGCTATTTGTATTTTAATAGTGCTAATTATATCAGGCTGCGCAGAAAAAAAAATATTGACTGATACGACTCTTGATGTTTCAACAAAATTTTATGCTATAAAAAAGGCGGATAAAAGGGATCTAAAAGTACTGGAAAGACTTCTTCTGGGAAGTCCGGACAAAAGAAAATACGCTGTATTGATAGGAAGTTATTACTATAAAATAGGGGAGATAGAAAAATCAAAAAAATATCTTCAGAAATACTACAATGAAGAAAGTTCAGATCCCGGTATTTATGTTCTGAACAATTATTTGTTAGGCGCAATATATAAGGATAATAATGAAGAAAGAGCAAAATACATAAATGAAGCAGACAAATATAAAAGTTTGAGCGAGTACAGATATTTTCTAAACTATTTTTGCGGAAAAGATGCTCATACTTTTAAAGATTGTTTCAAAGAGGATAAGAAGGAAGCAAATGCAATAAAAGCGGAAATAAAAGAAGAAGTAACTGACAATAAAACAACGGAAATAGCAGTACCGACCGAAGATGATGAAAAGCAAATTGCTACAAAAGCTCTTTTTATAGACAAAGATTCTTACCAGATTATTAATGGATTGTTATACACAATTGAACAGGGTAAGCTTGACATAAAATTGGTAGATGACAGCAATGAGGCGGAATATGTTATTAATGATAAAACAAAGCTAAAAATAAATGATAACATAACCGACTTTGGTATTGATTATGGGCCTCTACTTGATATGGCATCAATCGACGACTACATCCTTAATTCAAAGTATGTTTTTATAGTAGTTAATGACAGACAAATAAACGAGGGGAAATATATATTGGATAATCTTAAATTGTTTGGAATAAAAAGTGCGCTTTCAAATTATGAGTCAGGACGATTGAAAGATATGTATGACAGAGTGGTTGTGGTGCCGGCAAATAACAATGCAACATTTTACGATTATAATGAAAATACAATATTGCCCGACAATGTAACATTCATTGGAATTGGCAATAATGACGCAATAAAAAAAATGATACCCTACATAAGATATGTGGCTGCAAATCCACAAGATGTTAAAATAGTGATTGCAACAGATTATGTTGGTGACGAAATATTAGATAATGATTATTACCCCTATTTTAGGAATGTAAAAATATATACATATCTTAATTCGTCAAAATTTGGAGAGGGATACGATTTTATGGAAGGGTACAAAAATTACTACGGAGAATATCCAGATATATATCAGTATATAGCGCATGATATGATAAAATATATGAATAATGATAACGAATTCCTGACATCTATAAAAAATATTTCTGACGGGCGTGTAGACAGAGAAGCGAAATGTTTTTATGTAAATTACAGAATGCTTGAAAGATGCAAATAAAAAGGCAGCATAAGCTGCCCTTTTATAATATAACGGCTATAAAATAACCAACAAGACACGCGGTAACTACCCCTACAAGACCAGGCATCATAAAACTGTGATTGAAGTAAAATTTGCCAATCTTTGTAGTACCTGAGATGTCAAAGGTAACAGTAGCAATATCAGAAGGATAATTAGGGATAAAGAAATAGCCATAACATGATGGCATAATACCGATTAACAGAGCTGGATTTAAGCCTAAGCCAAGACCTACAGGGAGCATCATTTTACATGTTGCAGCCTGGGAATTAACTACTACAGAAACAATGAACATAGCTAACGCAAAAGTCCATGGATAAGCCTGCACAGTAGCAGTAATTGTGTCCTTGAAATGTGGCATGGCAAATTTGAAGTAAGTATCGCTCATCCACGCAATACCGTAAATGGCAAGAGCGGCAATCATACCGGACTTAAACACTACACCTTCAGGTACCTTATTAACTTTTGTTTTGGTAACGATCAAAATAATACCACCAAAAGCAAGCATAATCATCTGGATGATAACTGCCATACTAAGAGGCTTACTACCTTCTGTTATAGTTCTTATTGATGGAAATAGGGCAATTATAACAATAACTGCAATGGATAAGACAAAGATTAAAACAGACTGAGCGGCTGATTTGGGCAATTTTTCACCTAAAGTAGTTTGTGTAGTGTTAAGTATTCTCTCTCTCCATATTGGGTCATTAAGTCTTCTTTGAAACTCGGGATCATCATCAAGCTCCTTGCCACGCTTTAGGCTATAAAGTGAAATGGCAAGTAGACCAATAAAAGTAGCTGGTATAGTTACTGATAAAATTGAGAAAAGAGTGATATTGCTGTTAATTTTAGAAAGCTCGGAAAGATAATAAACGACAGCAGCTGAAAGAGGGCTTGCAGTAATCCCAAGCTGAGAAGCAATAGATGCAGCAGCCATTGGTCTTTCAGGTCTTATTTTGTTTTTTAGTGCTACGTCGCCAATAATGGGCATAATAGAGTAAACAGCATGGCCTGTGCCCAGCATAAAAGTTAAAAGATAAGTAGTGATAGGTCCAAGGAAAACAATATATTTAGGATTGGACCTAATAATTTTTTCAGCAATTTGAAGCATATACTTCAAACCGCCAGCAGCTTCAAGTATCGAAGCACAAGTAACAACAGCCATAATGATAAGCATTACAGTAATTGGTGGTGATGAAGGGGGCATATGGAAGATAAACACTTCGATAATAAGTCCAAGGCCAGAAACTACAGATAAACCTATACCGCCATACCTGCTGCCAATGTAAAGCATCAGCAACAAGAATAAAAATTGTAAAAATAGTATCATACGTACCTCCTGTCATTTGATAGGAGGCATAATATTAACTAATTGATAAATGGCAATAATATGGAAATAAAGAATTTAAAATAAATAAATTACTTTTTGAACTTTTTGCACACAAGGATATATTTTTTTTCAGGCCTACCTATAGTCCCATAATCGATATTGACGTCGATGACTCCGATTTCCCGGAGATATTCAAGATATCGTCTTGCAGTATTACGACTGACACCAATTTTATCCTTAAGCTCGGAAGCAGTTATTTCATCACCGTAATGATTCAAAAATTCAATGATTTTATTTAGTGTAAGTTTATCAATACCTTTAGGAGTATCGTTATGCAAAGGGGGAGAGGTAAGCTCAACTTTAAAGATTTTGTCAACAACATCCTGGTCAGCCACATCAATTTTGTTTATTTGACTATAATATGACTTATAGTTTTCAAGTGTAGAAATAAATCTGTCAAGAATTACAGGCTTTATAATATAGTCAAAAACACCGCCCAATTTTGCTTCTCGCAAAGTTTCAGAATCTTTTGCAGCTGTAATTATAATAATATCAGTGTTTATATGATTTGATCTTATTTCCCAGAGCAAATCAATGCCGGATTTTTCGGGAAAATATATATCCAGAAGGATTAAATCAGGCTTTAATATCTCAAGCATCTCCTTTGCAGAAGAGATGTCATTGGCTATTCCAACAACTTCAAAGCCCGGAACCTTATTGGTAAATCTTTCATGAAGCCTTGCAATTTCAATATTATCTTCAATAATTAACACTTTGATCATAAAGCATCCTGATTTTTAAAAGATATCTTAAACATTGCACCTTTATACTTTTTAGAAAAAGAAATATCAACAGAAGCATTAAATCTGTCAAAAATATTTTTGGCAATACTAAGGCCAAGCCCTCTATTACTCCCTTTGGTAGAATAGCCTGATTCAAGTATTTTCTCAGTATTTTGAATACCAGGTCCGTTATCCTCCACAATAATTTCAACGAAATCTTTATCGGAGTTAAAAGTTAATTCAACAATAGCATTCAATCCATTATGACTTGATGCAGCTTCAATTGCATTATCAATAATATTACCGATAGCTGTTACAAGAATATCGCTATTTTTGACTGGTGAAGCAATGCCAGTGCTGTTTTCATTAAACAATAATTTACATCCTATTTCTCCGGCTTTGCTCATCTTGCTAATCAATAAAGCAGAAATATATTTGTCATTGATCTTCTCATCAATAAATTTCATAAAAGACTGAAATTGCCTTGATTCACTAATGATAAGATTTGAAGCCTCTTCATATTCGCCAAGCTGGATTAACCCCGCAATTATATGCAGCTTGTTGGAATATTCATGGCTCTGGGTTCTAAGAATTTCAGACATCTTTTTCAAACTAAGGATTTCATTCTTCAAAGCGTCTATTTCATCTTTTCTTCTAAAAGAAAAAACAAAACCTGAAGCAATGTTATTGTATTCAAGCTTGCTAATATTCAAGAGCAGTGTCGAATCACCAATAACAAACTCCAAATCTTTAACATAATCACCTATCAATTTATTATTGATAAAATATTTATTTGAAATCTTGTTGATAAAATCTGTTAAGCTTGTTTTCATAGACTCCAATATACTGATAGCGGAATTATTAACAAAATAAATATTTAATTCATTGTCAACGGCTATTACCCCCTCCCTTAAAGAATTAAATATAGTTTCCCTTTGTATATATAAAGAAGCAATTTCTTTAGGCTCAAGGTTTAAAGTAATTTTTTTTATATGGTTTGAAATAAAGATAACGGCAGTAAATGCAACAATAAACATCATAAACACAAAAAACAGACCGATTAACATATAATTGAATATAACATGAAAAATAGTTTCTTTTAGGTAGCCAACAGAAACAAAACCGATAACATCATTATTGTTAATGACAGGCGCAAATGCCCTTATAGATGGGCCAAGGGTGCCAATTGATGAGGAAATATATGCTCTTTTCTTGTTAATGGCGTCAAAATAGTCACCACCGACAAACTTCTTACCAATCATTTCAGGGTTAGGGTGAGTAAGGCGGATACCATCTTTGTTGGCGACAACGATAAAAGCAGCATCAGTATATGTTCGAATATTTTCGATTTTATTCTGAATATCATTACTGCCGGTTAAAAGTGCATTGTTTACAGATTTCATTTTTGAAATAGCAATGGCAAGGTTTAATGCTTTTTGACCGGATGTGGACTGAACAAACTGAGATACAAAAATGTAAAAAGAAAGAAAAGATACGGCAAGCTGGGCTAATAATAAACAGGATATAAAAAAAACCAACTTTCCTCTGATAGTACCTAAAAAAGATTTAATCATATGTTATCCATAAATGAAATATACATAAACATTAAACAAATTAGAGAAAGTGTCAATAGAATTGCAAATTTGAAAAATAAAAGTTAAAATTAAGTAATCTCAGGTTAGAAAGAATAGAAGAATAAAAGGAAGGGCTATGGTAAGTGAAGATAAAAAAAAGAGTATTCTGATTAGACTTGCAAAAATAGAAGGACAGGTAAGGGGAATATCAAATATGGTGAATGAGGATAAATATTGTATTGATATAATTAATCAAATAAATGCCACAAAAAGGGCACTGGATAAAGTAGCGATGATTATACTTAAAAATCATGTAAATTCATGCGTTACAAATGCCATAAAGCGCGATAACAGCGAACCGATTATTGACGAACTGATTGACGTGATAGATAAATACATAAAATGAATTATTGGCAAAAAATACTTGACAAGAAACCCTTTTTCGATTAGATACATCAGACACTTTTTTGGTGTGCCCAGGTAGCTCAGTCGGCAGAGCAGAGGACTGAAAATCCTCGTGTCGGTGGTTCGATTCCGCCCCTGGGCATTTTTTATTATCAATAAATTAGCCCAATTTTTTTACCTTACGAAAAAACTGTAAATTTTAAAATGATACTATTTTTTTTGATTGTGTATTCCTGATAAGAGGATAAAAAACAGCATCATCAAAGCTAATGACCGATAGATGATTTATTGTTTTATAAAAGAAGATACTTTAAGAATTGTTCATTAGTCTTTTGTCTGCCTGCTGAAGAAGTTCCGAGAGAACATTAGACTTATCTTCGGCTGTTGATCCAAATATTCTGTCTATGAGTGCTTCAAGACTCTTGAACCGAAGAATGTAATCGGCTTGTCCTTTTGTGAGTCATTTGATTGTTCCTGCGATGTCTATTTGTGTGAGGATTTTTTCAATTTCTTGTTGTTAAAGGTAAAATAATTCCCCAGTAAAAGGCCCTTAAAAATCCCCACCTGTGTATGTTAACATGCCTCCACCAAATACATAGGTTGGAGGTAAATAA
>JAIHAR010000046.1 GCA_020054865.1 Deferribacteraceae bacterium | reverse complement strand
TAACTTCCCCGGTTATTGAGAATGACGAAATTGCAGGATGCACTGTTCTTTTGCAGGATGTTACAGATTATTATAATGTTATTGAAAACACAAAAAAGGATTATGAGACTGAAAAGTTTATTTCTGAGCTTTTACAGCGAATATACAAAGGTAGTGATTTAAATGAAAGTATAAAAGAGAATTTAAATTTAATAAAAAATTATCTCGGGTTATCGCAAATTAACATTTATGAAATGGATGATGGAGTAATAAAAAAATCACTTTCGACTATTAAAGAAGGTGATGTTGATATCTCTGATAATAATTTATTGTGGGAGTTGTTTAAAAGGCTTGATTTTGAAAGTATTATTATTGGGAATATAAATAATAATGATAAACTCTTAAATGATTATATGAATGTGACTAAAACAATCTCTTTGATAATGTATCCTATTTATGAAAAAGGTCATATCTTTGGTTTTATTTCGTACGAAGATAGTGAGAAGGTCAGGGTTTGGAGTATAAGGGAAGCAGAATTTCTCAAAATTGTAACGAATATAATTGCATCAGCAATCATTCAAAAGAAATCTGAAGACAGTTTAAAATATGCAAGCACACATGACAAGCTAACTGGTATTTATAACAGGGCATACTTTGAGTCGGAGATTGAAAGGGTAAGAGGTGGCAGAAGCTATCCGATAGCTTTCTTTATGGTTGATGTTAATGACTTAAAAGTTATAAATGATACCTTGGGGCATATTGCTGGGGATGAGCTAATAAAAAATGCTTCAAAAATCTTGAAAAATTCATTTAGAATGGATGACTGTCTTGCAAGAATTGGCGGAGATGAATTTGCAGTAATTATTAAAAATGCCAATACAGAATTGGTGAAAAATCTTTACAATAGAATTATTCAGACTCAAAATAGCTTGAATAAAAGTCTTGAATCAAAGGTTTCGATGGCAATAGGGTATGCTATTGCAAAAAACAAAGATGAGTTTGACGCCGCACTAAAACAGGCGGATGAAAAGATGTATGAAAATAAAAAACTGATAAAAAATGGAAGAGGCATAAGATAATTTTTTAGAAACCGCTTGCATTTTTCCATATTTTTCTTTAAAAAATCGGGGTTTTAAATAATCATTAAGGCAGAAAGTCATGATTCTGGATTTAAATGATATAAGTTTTGATGTTTCCATAGAGGAGTGCTTTGTAAATCTGAGACCTCACCCCAAATTTTCCGGCTGTACTTTTGAAAATTATATCCCTGATCCAAATTATCCTTCTCAGCATTACATAAAAGATACTTTGATGAATAAAATTTCTAAACTTAACAATGAAAAAGATTCTTCCATAACAAAAAAAGGATTTTTTGGATTATTTAAAGCAAAGCAAATAAATGACAATAAAAAAACTTTAAACAACTTGTATATTGACGGTGGTTACGGTGTAGGTAAAACTCATTTGTTAAGTGCCTGTTATAATACAGCAAATGTACCAAAAGCATTTTTAAGTTTTGCTGAGTTATGTTATTTTTTCAATTATATAGGGCTTGAAAAAACAGCTGAAGAATTTTCAAGACTTAAGCTTTTGCTTCTTGATGAATTTGAGCTTGATGATCCTGCGACCACAAGGATGATGGCAAAATTTTTTCTACTGATAAATAAAAATACTTTAATTATCACTACATCAAATACTTTGCCATCAGATCTCGGGAAACTTAAATTTCAGGTAGATGAATTTGCAAGGGAGATGGGCATTATTTCAGGAGCTTTTAAGACTGTTGTAGTCGAAGGACTTGATTACAGGAAGAGAAAAAAAATTCTTAACCAGAGAATAGCTACAAAGACATTTCTTGATACTTTCAGGGATTACAATGTAGAAAAAACAAGCAAGATGCTTGTTAATTTTTCTGCACTTATTGACACATTAGTTGATAACCACCCTTTTAAATATTTTGTTATCCCTTCCAGGTGCGAGGCAATTTTTATTGATAAAATGACCCCTTTTGATGCATTAAATAATGCACTCAGATTTGCCCATCTTATTGATCACTGTTACTACTACAATACAAAGCTCTTTATTAAGTCTAAATATGGACTGAGTGATTTTTTCAAACCTGAAATTCTTGAATCATGTTTCAGTAAAAAGTTTTACAGGTGTCTTTCCAGACTTGATGAAATGGCAATATTTTTTAAAGAGTAGATATGGCAATAGGTGTATTTGATTCAGGCATAGGCGGTTTAACAGTTTACAGTTCAATAATTGAAAAGTTTGAATCTCTTGATGTGTATTATTTAGGCGATACTGCAAGAGTGCCGTATGGCAATAAATCAGAAGAGACTATCTGCAGATACAGTCTTGAATGTGCAAATTTTCTCATTGAACAATTTGATATTTCATGCCTTGTTGTGGCCTGTAATACTGCATCTTCATTTGCTCTTAATTTTCTGAGAAGTAAAGTCAGTATCCCTGTAATAGGTGTAGTTGACCCAGGTGCAAAACAGGCAGCTTATTTTACCAAAAATAAAAAAATAGGTGTTATAGGTACCATTGGCACAATAAAAAGTAATTCTTATAGTAAAAGTATTAAAAATTTAGACCCATCCATTGAGATATACCAGAATCCTGCTCCGTTGCTTGTGCCCCTTGTGGAAGAGGGGAGAATAAATCATAAAATTACGAAACTTGCATTGAAAGAATATATACAACCTCTTGTAAATAAAGGTGTTGATACACTTGTGTTGGGCTGTACCCATTATCCGGTGTTAAAAGAAGAGATACACAAATTATACCCTGAGCTTATTTTGATAGATTCAAGCCTGGCTGTACTGCCTGAAATAGAAAAATGTATAGATTTATCCGGTGGTGATACCGCAAAAAGATTGATTTTTACCACTGACCGGACTGAAGCATTTGAGCTGTTGAAGCAAAGGATAGTAGGGGATATAAAATCTGAGAAAGTTGATTTGAAGGAATTTGTCTAATTTTTTTGGTTAAATGTATTTAAAAATTTCATCATGACGGCTCATAAAAATCGAATCTTCAAACTTTTTCTTGTAGCCTATGAAGGGGGTCATGGATGCTTTTGCAGCCATGTAATCGGTCTCAGAATCTCCGATGTATATCGTATTTTCAGGTTTTAAAGAAAAGTAATCAAATATCTTAAAAAGACCTTCAGGGTGTGGTTTTGCTTTTTGCACATCAAGAGATGTGACTTTAAAATGAAAATAACTATCGATATTAAAGTGGCTAAGAAGGTAGTGCAGAGAGTAACCTCTGTTTGTAAAAATAGCCAACTTAAAATTATTTTCTTTAAGTTTTTCAAGGGTTTCAATCAAGTGTTCTTCTGGCTCCATCAAATCGAGAAATTTTGTAAAATTCATCTTTTTGGCAAAATCAAGCATTTCGTTTAATTTTTCTTTGGAGTCAGTCAGAATAGACAAAATTTCTTCGTTGGTTTTCATCATCGCCATATTGACCATATCTTCATTGTTTCTGTCTATTTTGGGCAGATTAAATTTTTCGCAAACATAGTCATAATAGGCCAATACGGCTTTTTTGCTATTAAAAAGCACGCCATCGCAGTCGTAAACGATTAATTTCTTCATACTCTATCCTTGATGCCTAATCTCACATTTTTTTTCATATTTTTCAACTTTTTTCTAAAGGTTTTATTTTGATATCCGATATGTAAGTTGAGCGACACGGAGGTTTGCTTATGCAGGACTTAAGGATAGGTGGCATAATATCTGGCCTTGATACCAATAGTATTGTTGAAACATTGACTACTCAAGCAAAACAGACTTTTTACTCTCTTGAGCAAAAATATACAAACAAGAACCTTGAAAAAAGTATTTACCAGGAAATAAGCAGCGACCTTGCAACTATAAAAGCAGACTTATTAAATTTAAAACTTGAATCAACTTTTAAGTCAAAGAATGTTTCTGTTTCAAACACATCAATTCTTTCAGCCACATCTTCAATTTCTGCCAAAAACGGCTCACACTCAATTACTGTTTCTCAAATTGCAAGAAACTCATATACATTCAGTCAGTTTACAAATGTAGCTCTTACGGAAACAGGTGCTGGAGTGACAAAATTGTCAGGAAGACCTTCAGACTTTCTTGAGGGTGTACACTCTGTTAGTATTTCAACAACCTCAATTTCAAGCATAGACTATTATATTTCTGAAGATATTTTTTCACCCAATAACCTGGGCCAGTTTAAAAAATACTCAGGAGCTGGTATATCTGTAGTTGATACTAAAGGTGAATTAACTTCAGACTTAAATGGTAATTTTACATTAAATATTAATTCTGTGAGTTACTCAGTTTCTGTTTCTGCAACTACAGGTGATGATATAAACAAAATAGCCTATGATATTGAAAATTCTCTAAATAGTCAGTTAAATACGGCCAACAATACTTCAAATAAACAATATGTGGCAATAAGAGCTGATTTTAATTCAACTACTGGCAGCTGGAATTTTGCGATATACGATACTTCATTGGAAAACCTTGCCATTGCTTCCGGGACTGACTCTATAAGTCAGAGCCTTGGATTATATGATGGTTCAAGCTCTACAATAACTGCTTCTACAGTTACCAAAATTTCAAAATTTCATGTTTCTGATTCTTATGCCAATCTTTTAACGAAGCTTAACTCAACTGGAAGTGGGCTTATTCCGGGTGTTAGTTTAACTGCCGACTCAGGACTATCAAGCGGTACTTTTCTAATTGCACAGGACTCATCATTAAATGTTTCCTCAGCAACATATTCAAAGGTTTTAGGAGGGGCAGTTTCAAGCGGTTCAGGTCTAAATACATCTGTTACCGGATTACAGAACGCAGGATTTGCAAAATCACCTTCATCTTCCACAAATGGAACTTTTACAATAAACGGTGTTGAGATAACTATTGATGATTATACTGCCATATCCGTTAATGATTTATTGTCAATAATAAATTCTTCGGGCGCAGGCGTTACTGCCACTTATAATGACCTGGAAGATAGAATTGAATTAAGAGCAAACAATAAAGGCGCCGAAAATATCACTCTCGGAGATTTTGGGGATACAAGCGATATTTTAAGCGTCTTGAAAATAACTTCTTCTGATGGTGCCACCAAGGTTACAGGTAAAAGTGATGGTTCCATAGACCCTACTGAAAAGCTTAGTTCTGCTGGATTCACCAAAACAATTACCAGCGGTATATTTACTATAAATGGTGTTTCAATATATGTGGATGCAAGCTCCGATAGCCTGAATGACGTAATTTATAAAATTAACAATTCAGGTGCCAATGTTGAGATGTCTTATGATGAGGTTTCTGACAAAGTTACGTTAAAATCAACTGACTCCATTGATAAAATTAAACTTGGTTCAATTAACGATACCAGCTCATTTTTGGAAGCACTAAATCTTACAAATAACACAACTGTTCAAACGGAATATGGGGTGGCTGGCCAATATGCAGTTCTTAATGTTGATGGCATAAATTATGTTAGAAATACAAATAAAATAGACGATATAATATCAGGTGTTACTTTAAATATAAAAAATGCTTCGAGTGAAAATGTAACACTTGATATTTCAACAGATACCACAAAGGCTGTAGAATATTTTGCTAAGTTTGTACAACATTATAATCAGTTAGTTGAAAAGTTAAGTCCACCAGAGATCGACGATGAAGACAAAAAATATTTAACGCCTCTTACAGAGGATGAAAAAAATAATATGACGAGTGAGGAGGTGAAAGACTACGAAGAGAAATGGAATAAATTTACTACATACGACATTATTTCAAAAAGTTCAGAACTCCGTTTGCTCAAAAACTCCTTAAGAAGCAACCTCTTAAATCAGGTCACCGGAATAACCGGGACTTATTCAAGTCTTAGTGAAATCGGAATAAATGTAGCTGGCAGTGGCGATATAAGCATTCTTAAAAAAGGGATGCTGGTAAAGGATTCAACAGATTATGATGAAATTTTAGACACACTAAAAAGCAATGAAACTTTTATAAATGCTCTTGCTGAGCGTCCTGATGATGTTTACAGGCTTTTTGCGGAAAATAGTGATTCTGCGAAAGGATGGGCGAGAAAATATGAGGAAGTGGTAAACCAATATGTGTCTACAGGAGGCTTGATTTCTCTTAAAATACAGCCTTCTGGTACGATTGACAGACAGTTGTACAATCTTGCCGAACAAATGGATAGCGAACAAACACGTGTTACAAGTTACCTTGAAAGAGTATGGAGCCAATTTACATATATGGAAAAACAAATAGCTCAGCTGCAAGAGCAAGGCAACTATTTAACTCAGCTTCTTGCAAGTAATCAATAATAAAAGGAGGAGTAATGGTTTCAAATCCATACAAAACTTACTTAAAGAATGAAATTGAAGGAGCAACAAAAGGTAAACTGATTCTTCTATTGTATGATGGTGCAATAAAATTTTTACGCCAGGCTAACAGGGCAATTGAATCCAAGGATATTCCCGGTGCTCATGAAAATATTATCAAAGCTGAAAATATATTATACGAATTGATGTCTACTTTGAATATGGATGCCGGTAAAATAGCGGAAAATCTTCTCAAGCTTTACGATTTTATGGTCTGGAAGCTGATAGAAGCAAATATGGAAAAAAATGCTGAAAAGGTGAATTCAGTCATCAAGCTTCTTTTAAATTTAAGGGAAGCCTGGAAAGAAATAGTGGAAAAAGAGCAAGAAATAGAAAACAGCAATGAAAATAAAAAAAGGTCGGTTAATTTTGCCGGGTGAGGTAATATGACAATTAATTTTGATAACTCCGTAATCAACATCAGGGACAAGCTTACCGGTAATGTGAGTAAAAAGAAGGCTGAAAGCAACATATCTGCAAAGAGTGAGAAAAACTCTGAAAAGGTATCTGATTCAAAAAAATTTGCAGATATAGTTGAAATAAAAAGGGAAAACAGGCTTGCAGCAAACTCATACTCACAGCTTAAGACTGACGATGATGTAAATGAAGTGCTTAATAAACTAAAGGATGCTTTTAGGAAACAGGACACATCATCGTTGTTGGATATCCACAGTAAGGTTGAACCTGATAAGGTGCTAAAATTTTACCCGTTTGAATAAAAACGGAGCTTTTATGGATATTCATGGGATAAGTAACTATAAACTTCAGCAGTATAGTTGCGTCTATGCAATTAAAATAGCTGCAAAAGGGAATGAAACCTTGAAAAAAAGCGGTGAAAATCTGATTAAACTGCTAAACTCATCTATAAAAATTTCTTCAAATAAAATTGACCTTTACGCATAGCTGTATTATATTTTTACAATGAATAATAATTTGGATATTATTTATGGCAATTTTGTTAAAATCGCAGAAAAAATTTTAAACTGTGACTCTGACTATCTTGGTGAATATATTGAGATATATCAGAATTTTTTTACTCAGATAAATCAGATTGCCGTTAAATTGAACGAAATAAGTGAAGAAGACCTTGAAAAACTAAAAAATGTCCTTGAAATAAATAAAAAGGTGGAAATACTGCTTGGTCAAAAAAAAACCGAACTGCAAGAAAAAATTATTAAAGAAAATAAGAAAGAAAGTATAAAGAAAAAATATTGCCGGACAAATAATCATCTTGGAATAAATAAAGAAACTTAATGGAAAAATGGTCAGTTATAAAACATTATCGTGATATTTTGGAGTCCGAAGAAGGCTACATAATAAAAAACGGCTCAATTAAAGTAGCTTTACTATATCCAAACACCTATGACTTAGCTTCACAAAACCTTGGGTTTCAGGAAGCATACAGGTTTTTAAATTCAATTGATGATGTGGTTTGCGAGAGATTTGTCCTTGACTTTTATGAAGACAATTTATCTCTGGAATCCCAGAAATTTTTGGCAGAATTTGATATCCTTTTTATAAGCATAAATTATGAAGAGGATATTTTAAATCTTTTAAAATTTTTGAAATCACAACATATAGATGTTTTTAGAGACGCAAGAGATGACAGCTTTCCTCTTATAATTGCAGGTGGGGTACTTACATTTTTAAACCCAGTGTTGCTCCTTGATATTGTTGATTTTCAGCTTGTGGGTGACCTTGAACCTATGAAAGAAGATTTGGGTTTTATGTTAAAACTTAAAACTAAAAATGAAAGGATAAGCTTTATAAAAACTCTTGATTACAGTGTTTATCCTGAAAGAAATGGTAAGGCAAAGGTGGCTTACAAAAAAGACAGAAGACCTATTTGCTCTGTCATCAAAACATCAAAAGGGGAGTTTGCCGGTGAATTTTTGGCAGAGCTTAGTATCGGATGTAAGTATGGTTGCAGATTTTGTTCTGCATCATATATTTACAGGCCGTATCGTATTATGGATTTTGATATATTTTATGATATTGTTAAAAAAAACAGTTTTGGTAATCAGTTGGGCATTATAAGTGCCGTCTTTGGAGATTTGCCTGACATTAAGCCTCACCTTACAAAATTGAAAAACTTGGGAAAAAATGTTTCTGTTTCTTCGTTAAGAATTGATACGCTTGATGAGGATTTGGTGGCACTTTTGAAGGATTGCGGTGTGAACTCCATTACAATTGCAGAAGAAACAGTTTCTGAAAAACTTAAAAAAGTTATAAATAAAAATATTGATTCAAGTAAAATCTATGATGCGGTTAAAATAATTGCTGAGAAAGGTATTTTGAATTTAAAACTGTATTATATGATAGGTTTGCCTGGAGAGACAATTCAGGACATAATGCTAATGGTAGAAAGAATTCAGAAAATTTCATCTATCTTTACAAAGATTCAGTCTGAAAGATTTAAGAGGGTTGGTAAAATAAAAGTGTCAATAAATATATTTATCCCCAAACCCTTTACACCTATGCAGTACTTTGGTATTGAAAACAAGAAAAGTATCAGTAACAAAATTAAATATTTGAATTCAGGTCTAAGAAAAATTCCAAATTTGAAATTTAATATTATGTCGCACAATACAGCATTTTTACAGGCAACAATATCAAGAGGGAACAGTAGTATCAATGAATTTTATAGGCTATATGTCAAAAATTATGATGTAAAACATGCTTTAAAAGCATTTGATTCCAATGCCTATAACATGTATGATATTAGTGAAGAGTTTGAATGGGAAAAACTTATTTCACATAATTTTGACTTAAAAGTTATTAGAAATGAGTTTTTAAAAATAAAAAATTTTTTGGAGAATTAATTTTGATAGCTGCAAAAAAAGGCATTATGTATCTAAAGCCTGAAGGGTTGCCGCAGAATGTTTTAAGCTTTACCACTACAAGATTTTCTGGCTTTAGTTCAGGTGAATTTTCGAGTCTTAATTTTGGATATCATGTAGATGACGATGAGATGAGTGTGACGAAAAATTACGAAAAATTATATGAAGTGTTTTCACTAAAAAAAGTTTTGACACTGTCTCAAATTCATTCAAATATTATTGTAGATATTGATAGAGATGTTCACCTTTTAACCGGAGATGGTCTTGTAACCAGGAAAAAAAATGTTGCATTAGGGATTTTGACTGCAGATTGTTTTAATGTTCAACTTGTTGGCAATAAAATGATTGCAAATATCCATTGCGGCTGGAAAAGTATTTACAGTGGTATTCTTGAAGAGTGTTTAAAAATTTTTGAAATGGAACAAGATACCGTGAGATATGCTGTTGTTGGCCCTGGGATTTGTGCTAAATGCTACGAGGTTAACTCTGAGCTTGTACAAAAGTTTATATCTTTGATAAATAACAATGATATTTTTTTAAAAAATGACGGAAAGTTTTATCTGGATTTGAGAAAAATTATTAAATTAAAACTTGAGAATTTTGTAGAGAGTGTTATAGATTTAAATTATTGTACAAGATGCAGTGGTTTTTTGTATTCTTACAGAAGATTTAATAAAACGGGCAGATTGCTATCGGTATTAATGAAATATGAATGATGTGAAAAGAAATATTGAGATAATTAGAGAAAGGATTGATAAAGCGGCCACAAAATCATGGCGAAAGCCTGAGGATATTCATATTGTGGCAGTAAGCAAAACTTATCCTGCTGAAAAAGTTTTAGATGCCTACAATGCCGGTCTTAGAGTGTTTGGTGAAAATAAAGTACAGGAAGCTCTTGAAAAGATTGAAATTCTGTCTTCTTTTAAAGATATAAAATTTCACCTTATCGGTCATTTGCAGACAAACAAGGTAAAATATTTAAAGGATAAATTTGAGCTGATTCATTCTGTGGATAGAATTGAAATTGTCCAGGAGATGCAAAAAAGATTTTCGAAACTCAATCATATTCAGGATATACTGATACAGGTAAATATAGCCCGTGAACCACAGAAATCCGGAGTATTGCCTGAAGATTTTGATGAGCTTCTTGAATATGTTTTGCAGGCCAATTTTGTGAGGTTGAAAGGGCTTATGTTAATTCCTCCGTTTTTTGATGAACCACAGCTTAACAGAGATAATTTTAGAAAGATGTATAAACTTTTTGAAAAAATAAAAACTTATACAGATGTTGAGTATCTTTCCATGGGGATGAGTGATGATTTTGAGATTGCGATAGAAGAGGGCTCAAATATGGTAAGAATAGGTACTGCAATATTTGGCAAAAGAGGTTAAAATGTTATTGATATCATTAGCGGTAAAGTTTTATATTGTTATATTGATATTAAGAAGTGTTATGACAAGGCAGGAGTTGTATTTCAATCCTGCTGGAAAATTTGTTGCTGCTGCAACTGAGCCTATTTTTTCTACATTTTTCAAAAAATTCAGCAAAGCTGCTACCGATAAGTTGATTCCTGCGACAATTTTTTTGGTTATTTTAATATATATCTTTGCAAACTTTTTGTTTACCGGTAATCTGATATCCTC
>JAIHAR010000004.1 GCA_020054865.1 Deferribacteraceae bacterium | reverse complement strand
CCATCAAGGTATTTTTTCATCTTTTCCTGAGCAGGTCTCATGAGTGAGCAATGAAATGGGGCACTAACAGGAAGCTTAACAGCCCTTTTTGCGCCAGTTTCTTTTACATTTTCTATAAAACTGTCAACTGCTTCAGTATGCCCTGCCACTACAATCTGTCCGTTACAGTTGTAATTTGCAGGTTCGACCACTTTTCCATTTGTTGATAATTTGTTGCACAGCTCTTCAATTTTTGTGGTTTCCCCGCCCAAAACAGCAGCCATAGCTCCTGTACCAACGGGAACAGCCTCCTGCATAAATTTTCCTCTATTATGAACAGCTTTTACAGCATCCACAAAAGACAACCCTTCAGCTGCAACAAGGGCAGTATACTCACCAAGAGAATGCCCAGCGAAAGCATCAGGCTTTATTTTTTCTTTAATCACTTCCCATATTGCAATACTTCCTGCAAGAAGCGCAGGCTGGGTGTTAAAAGTAAGCTTCAGTTCTTCTTCCGGTCCTTCAAACATTATTTTTTTTAAATCAAACCCGAGGGCAGTTACAGCTTCATCAATAATATTCCTGGAAGTTTCATATTTCTCGTAAAAATCTTTTGCCATTCCCACATACTGAGACCCCTGTCCGGGGAAAATAACAGCCAATCCCATAATACACCTACATTGTAAAGAATATTGATGCCCAGGTTAGTCCACCGCCAAACGCAGCAGACACAACATTGTCACCCTTTTTTATCTTTCCTGATTTTACAGATATATCAAGAGCAGTAGGAATTGTTGCTGCTGAAGTGTTACCAAATTTATCAAGGGTAATAATTACCTTGTCATGTTCAAGTTTCAGCCTTTTGGCCGCAGCATCAATGATCCTTACATTTGCCTGGTGCGGAATAAAATAATCCACATCTTCAAGAGCAAGACCACTTTTTTCTACCGCCTCAACAGCAATTTCAGCCATTGACCTGACCGCTATTTTGAATACCTCATTGCCTTTCATAAAGAAAAGATTTTCTTTGATATTAAAATTGTCTCTGTCATAAAGAGCATTGCTGCCACCAGCCCTACAGGTTAGTATCTCCGCATATTCACCATCAGCCTGCATACAAATGGAGCGGATGCCAGGTTCACTGCTTGCAGACAAAACAGCAGCACCAGCTCCATCACCAAGCAAAATACAGGTATTTCTGTCAGTCCAATCAATGATAGAACTAAGCCTTTCTGCACCAACAACAAGTATATTCTTACCAAGACCATTTTTTATCAAAGAGTCCGCTACTCCAAGAGCATATATAAATCCCGAGCAGGCAGCATTTATGTCAAAAGCATATGGAGTTTTAAGATTTAGCTTGGCAGCAAGCAGACAGGCAGATGATGGAATCAGATAATCAGGTGTACATGTTGCAAGTATTACACCATCTATATCTTTTGACTCCAGTCCAGCACTATTTATAGCTTCAAGTGAAGCCTTAAAAGCCATATCACTTGTGGTTTCGTTTTCTGAAATACGCCTTTCCTTAATACCTGTCCTGGAAGTTATCCATTCATCGGAAGTATCAACAATCTTTTCCAGGTCGGCATTAGTTAGCACCTTATCAGGGAAATAAGAGCCAGTACCAGTTATTTTTGAATACATTCCATCACCTTCTATTAATCTTCGCTCTTACTGATTTTAATCAGTTTTTCCTTGATATTGTTCCAGAAACTTTCACCTTTGTCAACTTTCATTGCTGAATAGCCATCTCTAATATTTTTTTCAATAACAGCAGTAAGTTTTTGCTCGGCAAGTTCATGAGCAACCCTAATTCCATTCTTAACAGCGTTTGAATTTGAGCTACCATGACCTATAATAACCACACCGTTTACCCCAAGAAGGGGTGCACCACCGTATTCTGTATAATCGGCACGTTTTTTTATTCTATCAAAAGCTCCTTTTGCCAGGAGCGCACCTATTTTGGAAACAAAATTCCTTGTCAACTCCTCTTTTAAAAGTTTTGAAATGTATCCTGCAGCAGATTCGCTTGCCTTTAAAGCAATGTTGCCAGCAAAACCATCGCACACAATTACATCACAAACACCTTTAAAAATCTCCTTACCTTCAACATTTCCTCTAAAATTTATACCTTCAGAATTTTGTAAAAGTTTGAAAACTGATTTTGTAAGCTCATTCCCTTTTACGTCTTCTTCACCGATACTAAGCAATTTTACAGTCGGGTCATCAATATTAAGTACTATTTTTGCATAAGCAGAACCCATAATTGCAAACTGGAGAAAATGTATCGGTTTGCAATCCACATTTGCCCCAACATCGAGCATTACAGTATGCCCTTTCGTTGTAGGAAGGACTGCCCCTATTGCCGGCCTATCGACCCCTTCAATAGTTCGTAAAAAAAGCTTGGAGATAGCCATAATGGCGCCGGTGTTGCCGGCACTGAAAAAACCTGAGGCTTCCCCATTTTTAAGCATCTTTAACGCTATGTGAATGGATGAGTTTCTCTTTCCTCTGACTACCTGCGAAGGGCTGTCTTCCATGGTCACAGCCTCTTCAGTATGAACAACAAATATCTTGTCCCTATCTGATTTTGAGTATTTAGACAACTCTTTATTTATAAGCCTTTCATCACCTACGAGTACAATATTGTACCCGTACTGCCTTATGGATTCAACGGCTCCGCTAATCACTTCAGTGGGGGCAAAATCGCCCCCCATTGCATCAACAACAATTCTCATTCAGATTAAATTTCTTCTGTTTTTAAAACTTGTTTTTTAGAATAGTGTCCACATGATGGGCAAACCCTGTGAGTAAGCTTCAACTCACCACAATTATCACATTTTGCAAACCCCATCACTGTAGCCTTGATATGGCTTCTTCTTGCGCCTCTTTTTGATCTTGAACTTTTTCCCTTTGGATTTGGCATATTTCTCTCCTTTTTATACTACTTGTTTTTATCTTTCTGCATAAAATCAGCCAGAGCTTTCCATCTATCATCTACATCCGGCTTACATTTACAGGTTTCAACATTCAAATTCGCACCACATCCCGAGCATATCCCTCTGCACTCTTCACTGCATACCCTTTTGAAAGGTCTCAAAAGCACTGATTCCTGCATCAGAATATGATCAAGATCCACTGCACTTTCTTCAACAATATAAAAACCTACATCCTCATCTGTCAACTCTACACTCTCTTCAGCCTCGTTATCTCTCTTTACTATTTCAACTGTAACCCTTTCCTCAAAAGCTTCCTCAAACCTTTCAAGACATCTATCGCAGTTATCATTTATTCTTAATTTTAGCTTTGCATCCAGCAAAAAGCCTTCACCAGCCGGATAAATCAAACCTTCAAAAACATCTACAATATATTCGGTATCATCCACACTAAAACTCTTGGATAAGCTAAATTTCTTACCATCTTCGGTAATCTGTTCAAAATATATGCGCATTACACCACCTTAGAAAAAAGTGCGAAGTACTATAATTAATCGAGGTATAATTGTCAATAACGTATTTTTCAAAAATATGCAACTTTTCTGTTGACTAAAAGTTTCAATGCTGTTATATGACTTTTTCCCTAAGATTGTGCTTAAATTGGAGGTCAAGCGATGTTTGCAATAGTTAAAACCGGAGGAAAACAGTTTACTGTTAAACCTGGAGATATTATCACTGTGGAAAAAATTGATGCTGAAAAAGGTGCTGCTGTTAAATTTGAAAACATACTCGCTGTTTCAAAAGACGGTGAATTAACAGTTGGAAGTCCTGTTGTTCAAGGTGCTTTGGTAGAAGCTGAGGTTCTTGAGCAAACAAGAGGAGAAAAGATAATTGTTTTTAAAAGAAAAAGAAGAAAAGATTACAAAAAGAAGCAAGGGCACAGGCAGTATCTTACAAAAGTCAGAATTAAAGATATAAAAGTTGGTTAGGAGGATATAGATGGCTCACAAGAAAGCTGGTGGTAGTACCAGAAACGGCAGAGACAGTCAAAGTAAAAGACTTGGTGTAAAAAAGTTTGAAGGCCAGGTTGTCAGAGCTGGCAACATCCTCGTCAGACAGAGAGGAACGCAGTTTAAACCAGGTAATAATGTTGGCTGCGGTAAGGATTACACCCTTTTTGCACTCACAGATGGATTGGTAAAATTTGAAGATAAGGGCAGAAAAGGTAAATTCATATCAGTTTACTCTGAAGCTGCTAACTAATTTATACAAAAAATAACTAAAGATTAATGGCCCCTCTTTTCAAAAGAGGGGCTTTTTGTTATAATGTTATTATGAAATTCATTGATGAAATCAAAATTAAAGTAAAAGCTGGAGATGGTGGAAATGGGTGTGTAAGTTTCCGCAGGGAAAAATATGTCCCAAGAGGCGGCCCCGATGGCGGACATGGCGGGGACGGCGGAAATATAATCTTTGAGGGGGACAATTCAAAGCACACACTTTTTGACCTCAACTATCTGCACATTTATAAAGCAGAAAGAGGTGAGCATGGTCGGGGTAAAGACCAAAATGGCAAAAATGGTCAGGATTTAATAATTAAAGTACCGCTTGGGACTGTAATAAAAAATGCCGACAATGATGAGATACTTGCTGATATTATCGCTCATGGCCAAAAAGAGATAGTTGCAAGGGGTGGAAAAGGTGGAAGGGGGAATATGGCTTTTGTAACTCCAACCAAGAGAGCCCCAAGATATGCTGAAGACGGGCAAAAAGGGGAAGAATTCAATTTGCTCCTTGAGCTTAAACTTATAGCTGACGTAGGGATTATAGGCTTTCCAAATGCCGGTAAATCGACATTTATCTCGGTAGTTTCTGCCGCAAAACCAAAAGTGGCTGATTACCCTTTTACTACATTGCATCCAAATCTCGGAGTGGTTAAAGGCAAAAAAATACATTCATTTGTTATCGCAGATATGCCGGGACTTATTGAAGGTGCGCACGAAGGTGTAGGGCTTGGCATAAGGTTTTTAAAACATATGGAAAGAACAAAACTGCTTGTCCATTTTATCGATTGCTCTGAAGATAGTTCGATGATTGAAAGGTACAATATTATTAGAAATGAAATAAAAAAATACTCGATGGAGCTTTTTGAAAAAAAAGAAATAATCGTATCCACCAAAATTGACGCCGCCAACGAAAAGGAACTTAACCTTTTTAGAAAATTTATCGAAAATAATAAGTTAAGCGGCAATTATGTTGAAATTTCCTCCATTACAAGAAAAAACACTGAAAAATTAATTGAACTTATTGAGGAAAAACTATTAGCATACAATAATGAAAAAGCTATCTGATTTTTTTGAAAAAAACCTTTCTAAAAGTCTTCGTTCCATCATTCAAATAAATGCTGTCTGGAAAAAAGTCGTTGGTGACCAGATATCCAGAGTAACTCTCCCTGTCAGGATAAATAAAAATGTTTTGAATGTTCTGGTTTTTGATCCGATATGGCAACACGAATTAAGCTTTTTAAAAGAAGATATCCTCCAGAAATTGCCAACACATTTTAAAATCAGTGATATTAAATTTTTTGTCAATTATAAAAAATTTGAATCTGAAGAGGTTGCTTTCAGACAGATAACCGAAAAAGAGAAAAAAATTATTGAAAGACTCACAAAGAACATAAATGATAAAGAATTGCAGGTAAAAGTCAAATCTGCTATGGAAGGGTATTTCAGGAATTATTCTTACGAAGACAGTTTATTTCTTGAATAATTCTAATTTGCATATATTATGTTTAAAACGGAGGCAAAAATGATACTTGAGATAAAAACTTTTCCGGATGAAGTATTGAGAAAAAAGAGTACACCTGTTGAGACAGTTGACGATAATATAAAAGAACTTTTGGATAATATGGCAGAAACAATGTACAACGCACCGGGGATTGGTCTGGCTGCACCCCAGGTAGGCGTAAACAAAAGGGTGATTGTTATTGATATCACCGGTCCTGAAGAAAAAAGCGGACTTATGAAAATAGTAAACCCCGAAATACTGGAAATGGATGGTGAAGTAGTTGGCGAAGAAGGGTGCCTGAGTGTTCCGGAAGAATATGCGGAAGTGAAAAGGGCAGAAAAAATTAAAGTAAAGTTTCTTGATGAAAATTCAGTTGAGCATATCATTGAAGCAGACGGCCTTCTTGCAAGAGCTTTCCAACATGAAATTGATCATCTTGACGGAGTACTTTTTATCGATAAAATAAGCCCTTTAAAGAGGGAATTTATAAAAAAGAGAGTAAGAAAAAAACTAAAATTTCAGAAACAAAACAGCTAATCCAAGAGAGGGTAAAATGAAAATCAAATTTACAGAAAAAACCACTTTTGAAAAATCCAATTATGTATTTATCAGCATTATTGAAAACACAGATATACTGAAAAGATATTTTAACAAAAAAGAATTTGAAACAATCGTAAAACTTTTGGGTGAAACAAAAGAAGATATTGAAGAGCCAAAATTACAAGAAATATCATTTGTAAAAAACAATAATGCGGTTAAAATCATTATAGGATTTATCCCCAGATTATTTGGCGTTCAGGATCTTCTGAAATTGGGGTTTTTATATGGTGAATACATCAAAGCCAGGAAAATAAATAAACCTGTCATTGTAATACCGGAAGATACTTTTGGTAAAAGAAATTATGCTGAATACACAAAACTTGTTTTAAACGGTGTGATTAACGGAATCTATGTTTTTGATAAGTTTAAAACCACCAAAGATTTTGACTGTAGAAACCTTGAAATAGCACTATACTCAAGGTTCAAAACAGACACTGCAAAATTCGACAATGTATTTATAGAAATAGAAAAATTTGCTGATGCAAGCTTTTTGGTAAAAGACCTGGTAAATCTTCCGGCAAATGAGCTTACCCCTGAAAGGTTTTGCAATATTGCAAAAAAGGAGCTTGAATCTAAAAAGTGTAAAATTGTTGCCATTTCAGGTGAAGATTTGAAAAAAGAAGGGCTTAATCTAATTTATACAGTTGGTTCAGGAAGTGAGAACAAACCAGCACTATTGAAAATTTATTACAAAGGGGATCCCAACTCTGATAAACATATTGCTGTAGTTGGTAAAGGGGTAACCTTTGACTCAGGTGGTACCAACTTAAAACCCACAGGCCACATAGAAACTATGAAGACAGATATGGCAGGGGGAGCTACCGCACTTGGAATTGCAAAGCTTATTGCTTCACTTAATGAAAAAATAAATGTCAATTTTTATATACCTCTGGTAGAAAACACTATTGGACAAACTGCTTACAGACCATCTGACATAATAAAGTCAAAATCAGGAAAAACTGTGGAAATATTAAATACCGACGCTGAAGGGAGATTGATTCTTGCTGATGCCATTGCAACTGCCGTCGAGGAAAAGTCAGACAAAATTATCGATCTTGCAACACTCACCGGTGCATGTGTGGTTGCACTTGGCAGTTTTTGTGCCGCATTTTTCTCAAACAGCGATGAACTTGCCGAAGCAGTCTTCGATTCCTCAGAATACACCGGGGAGGATGTGTGGATGCTACCTCTATACAAAGAATACAAAAAGAGGATAAAAAGCAAAGTTGCCGATATTCAAAATATTGCTACAAAAAAAGGGGAAGCAGGCACAATTATAGGTGCTTTGTTTTTGAACGAATTTGTATCAAATACACCATGGATACATTTTGATATCGCAGGGACTGCATATATTGAAGAAAAACACCCATTTTACGGGGAAGGTGCTTCAGGTTTTGGGCTGAGGCTACTTCACGACTTAATAAGAAATATAAAATAGCAATCTGGCTGGTCATTTTTTATATCACGGCCAGCCAAATACTTTATATTATGTTTAAAATTAAACTCACAACTCAATTATTGATTTTTTCAATAATATAATATATCCTTCATTTAAAAGGGGGCATTTATGGATTTTAAACAGATTGAAGCCTTTGTGTATGTAGCAAAATATAAATCTTTTTCCAAAGCGGCTGAAAAACTGCTTTTGAGTCAGCCTACCATATCAACTCATATTAATACCCTTGAAGAAGAATTGAATGTAAAGCTATTTGACAGACTTTCCAAAGAAGTTGTTCTTACCGAAGTTGGGCAGGTACTTTTTCCATATGCAGTTGATATGATAGATTTAAGAGAAAGGTCTCATGAGGCTGTAAAAGAATTTTTAAATGAAGTAAGCGGAAGTCTCAGAATAGGTTCAAGTACTATTATCTCAGAAATAGTTATCCCTAAGCTATTAAGTGAGTTTAAAAAAGAGTTTCCAAAAACATACTTTAACTTTGATGTTGGAAACTCACAAACAATGGTTCAAAGGGTTGCAGATGGTGTCCTTGACCTTGCCCTTGTAACAAGAAAAATTCCTAAAAAAGACCTGGATTACAGATTATTTATTAAAGATAAAATTGTTCTTGGTGTTTATCAGGGGCATCCCTTTTATACCCGCGACAGTATTTTTCTGGATGAAATAATGAATGAGCCGTTTATTGTAAGGGATATCGGCTCTGGTACACGGGCTGCAGTTGAGCTTGCTTTGAAGCAAAAAGGGTATGATTTTGAAAGCCTAAACTCTGTAGCAACCTTCAGGACTACTCATGCAGTGATACAGGGGATCAAAAGTAAACTCGGAATAGGTTTTATAAGTGAAATGGCTATACAAAAAGAGGTGTGCTCAGGCGAAATAAAAGGGGTAACCATCACCGACCTCATGGTGGAAAAAGACATTTTCCTGGTATATAGTAAGAAAAAGTCCAACAAAAAGCTTCTAAAACAGTTTATAGACTTTGCATTTAAAGAACGAATTTAATGGGAATTAAAGGTAACTTGACAATAGAAGAAGTAATTGAAGCTGGGATCGAAAATTTTAGTATTATTGATGTAAGATCCCCTTCGGAATACATTCAAGACCATATACCATCTGCTGTTAACATACCATTACTGGATGACCGGGAAAGAAAAGAAATTGGAATTATTTATAAACATGAAGGACCCGAAAAGGCAAAACTTAGAGGGGTTGATATTGTTTCCCCAAAACTGCCCCAATTTATCAGGCAAATACAACAAGTGTACGAAAAAAGAAAACCTGTAATAATATATTGCTGGAGGGGCGGATTAAGAAGTGAAGCTTCCGTAAGCTTTGCAAGACTTGCGGGAATTACCGCATCGAAATTGAACGGCGGATACAAGTCATATCGAAAATATGTAATAAACTACCTTGAACATATTGATAAAAATATAAAATTTATAACATTATTCGGACCTACCTGCTCAGGCAAAACCGAGCTTCTTGAACTGCTAAGACAAAAAGGTCTTCCGGTATTAAACCTGGAAAAATATGCAAGGCACAAAGGCTCTGTATTTGGACACATAGGTGAGGCAGAATATCCTCAGATTACTCAAAAAAAGTTTGAAAGTGAGCTTTTTTTTGATATTTATAAAGGGAAAAGCAATATTTATTTTACTGAAGGGGAAAGTAGTAAGATAGGTAAAATAACAGTACCAAAAACCATTTTTCAAAAAATAAAAAGTTCAATTAAAATATTGATTGATGCAGACATTGATTTCAGAATTGATTTTGCAATAAAATCCTACAAACCGGAGCTTTATGAAAATGAAATCCTAAGCTGTCTTGAAAATATAAAACATTATGTCAGCAAAGACTTTTTTGAGAATTTGAGATATCTTTTACATAAAAAGAATTTCCGGGAATTTACCAGGCAAATAATGCTTTATTATTATGACCCTTTATATAAAAAGGGGTTGGGCGATGGATTTGATTATAATATCACTTTAAAAAGTTTAGAGGATACTGTGGATGAACTTATCAAAATTTATAAAAGCATTTCTACTCCTGTTTCTTCTGCTTAACATTTTTGCTTGTGGGACAAAATTACAAAAAGTGCCCCCCAAAAGCTCATATTCTGAAGCAGTATATGGAAAGCCATATATCATTAGGGGTATAAAATATTATCCGCTTAAAAGTGTTAAAGAATTTGAGCAGTATGGTCTTGCGTCATGGTATGGCAAGGAAGAGCATGGAAAATTAACAGCTACAGGAGAAAAATTTGATATGTTTGACCTCACAGCGGCACACAAAACCTTGCCACTTGGTTCAATGGTATTGGTAAAAAATCTTGAAAATGGAAAAGAAGTTGTAGTCAGGATAAATGACAGAGGACCTTTTGTAAAAGGGAGAATTATCGATTTATCATACAAGGGGGCTGAAGAATTAGGCTTTGCAGGTAAAGGGCTTGCAAAAGTGAAAATTGAACTGCTCAGTGAAAACCCTGAGACTTACGTTTACCACGGAAAGTCTATAAATCTTGACAATGGCAATTTTTACATTCAGATAGGCTCTTTCAAAAATTATGAATACGCTATTAGGGCTAAAAACAATTTTGATAGTGCAATCATAAAAAAAGTATTTGTAAAAAATGACTATTTTTACAGAGTTTGGGTTGGAAAGTTCGAAAGCAGAAAGAAAGCTGAGGACACTTTAAGAAAAATTTCTTACAAGTATCCTCAAGCATTTATCGTTGCCGACTAAAGACTTTTAAACCAGTCGCAAATCTTTTCGGTTGCAATAAGTACTTTTTCACAATTTCTTTCGAGAAATTCGATGTCAAGCTCCTTATCCTTTGCCATAACTTCTGCAGAAGCTATCGCCCTGGCTCCATCAAAATCCACGTAGGCAAGTCGTGCAGTAAATTCATCAGTAGGTCTACCAAAAGCTGAACCAGGCAGAATAGCCACTCCGGTCTCTTCAAGTATTGTTGTACACATTTTGGCGCTTGTATCAATAGATTTTGACAGTAATTTATCTCTAAAATTTTTAAAACTTGGAAACATATAAAAAGCACCTTCCGGCCTATCAACAGATATACCGGTCTCAACAAACTTTTCATACATATAGTTACCAAGTGCCTTTAAAATCCTTCTTGAGTTCCACAAATATCTTTCAATTTCAATACCTCCCTGAAACGCTCTAACCGCTGCGTATTGAATAGGCGCTGATGTTGAAGTAAATGTTTCGCTTGCCACCACGGCCATTGCATCAAGAAGCCATCTTAAATTTTTTGGAAATGCAAACGTACCAAGACGCCACCCACCGGCGCCACACCATTTACTGAGTCCCGTGCTTATAATTGTGCCTTCAGGGTAAAACTTTGCGATGGAGTAATGATTGCCATCATGATGCGTCTCGCCATAGATCTCATCTGAGAGGATAATAAGGTTATACTTTTTGGCGACATCCGCAATTGACTTAAGTTCATCCTTTGTATAAGTAAGCCCGGTGGGATTATTGGGATAATTTAAAATCAGAAGCCTTGGTCTTGTGGGGTCATCCTTGCAAAATCTATCTAATTCTTCAGCTGTAAGGAGCCATTTATTGTCTTCTGAAGTCTTAATCCAGTATACATGCCTGCCGATAATCTCAGCCTGAGGGGCATACGAAACCCAGCTCGGTGTTGGTATCAAGAGGTCGCCGTAATATACAAGCTGAATAATAAACATAAGTTCTTTTGAACCAGGCCCAACAATTATGTCCTCGCCAGAAAAATTCAAATTGTGACTTTTGTTTAGATAAGATGCTATCGCATCCCTTAGCGGTTGAAAACCTCTCACGGGTAGGTAGTCTTTCTGATGAGCATTGTTTCTAAGTTCATTTACAACTACCTGAGGAACGGGAAATGGTGATTGACCCAGACCAAATTTATAAATCTGCTTCCCTTCTGCCAAGAGTCTATTACTCTTTTCATTGATATCAAGAGTTGCCGATACTGGCAAACCTCTTACATTTAAATTAAGATTGATGTTTGATAGCCCCATTGTAATCTCCTTTCAAATTGTCGATTGTCGACATTTACTCATTTTGAGAAAAAAGTCAATGATAAATAGTGTGCAGTTATTTAATTTTGTTTAGATCAGTCAACTGAAAGCAAGCATTTATTTTTGATTAAAGAGATAAAGATATTCTCCATAACCTTCTTTTTCCATATCTTCAACCGGTATAAATCTTAATGCTGCAGAATTTATACAATACCTTAAGCCAGTTGGCTCTGGACCATCAGTAAATACATGCCCCAAATGGGAATCGGCTTTTTTACTTCTAACTTCATTTCTTACCATAAAAAAGCTTATATCTTCTTTTGTATAGACTGCATCATCAGTAATAGGCTTAGTAAAGCTTGGCCAACCTGTGCCTGAGTCAAACTTATCGGTCGAACTAAAAAGGGGTTCACCTGAAACTACGTCAACATAAATACCGGCTTTTTTATTGTTCCAATATTCATTATTAAACGGAGGCTCAGTGCTATTTTCCTGGGTTACTTTATATTGCAATGGAGTCAATCTCTTTTTAAGCTCTTCCTTTTTCTCTTTGTCATTTTTCCACACTTTATTTAAATATGTCATCCTGCCTGAATTAAGCTTATACATTTTGTAGTTGAATTTATCTTTTTTATAATAATCCTGGTGATAATCTTCAGCTTTATAAAACTTTTTTGCTTCAAGTATCTGGGTTGCTATCGGTTTGTCAAATCTACCGGAATTTGCAATTCTGTTCTTTGATTCTTCTGCAAGTCTTTTTTGAGTATCGTTATGATAAAATATTGCAGTATGATATTGACTACCTCTGTCTACAAATTGACCGCCGTCATCCGTAGGATCTACATTTTGCCAAAATACATTCAATAAGTCTTCATAACTAACTTTTAGAGGGTCATACGTAACTTCGACTGCCTCAAAATGACCGGTGTATCCACTTGACACATCTCTATATGTAGGATTTTCAACATGCCCACCCGTATAACCTGAAACTGCCTCGATTACTCCATCAATTTTTTCAAATGCCTCTTCAATACACCAAAAACAACCACCTGCAAAAGTAGCCTTTTCATAAACTTTAGCCATAGCCAACCCCGAAAATATAAAAATTGTTATTGTCAAAAATATTATCTTTTTCATACTGCCAAGATATGGTTTATTTAGAAAACTTCAAGGTTAAATCATATTTTTGTAATAATTGTAAAGTTTGAAATGTTTTTTACAAAAATACCTTTTAATTATCAGGCACAATTTTTGCGTATTATTTTAAAAAAAGGGGGAAAATATGAAGCTTTTGTTATTTTTTGTGGCATTTACCATTTCTTTGACCAGTTTTGCAGAAACAGTAAAAATTTATATTGCCGGAAGTATGAAAAACTCGTTTAAGTTAATATTGGACGAATATAAAAAAAACAACAAAAATATCGAGATTCAAGCGATATACGGCAGTTCCGGCAAAGGTTTTTTTCAGCTGTTAAATGGCGCAAAATATGATATTTTTATATCTGCTGATGAAAAATACCCTGAAGAAGTTTATAAAAACAGACTTTCCAAAAGGTCAGGTGAGATTTACGCTGAAGGTGCATTAGCACTACTTTTTAAAAGTGAACATAACAAATCAATAGATTATCTCCTGAAAGCAAAAACCATTGCAATAGCAAACCCAAAGCTTGCCCCATACGGTATTGCAGCAATGGAATATATGAAAAATACCGGTTTGTATGATAATATTAAAGATAAAATTGTTACCGGCCAGGATCTGATTCAGGTAGTACAGTATATAAAAACAGAAAACGCTGATGTGGCGTTTGTGGCATACCCTCTTGTGGCAAACGAACCGGAATTTAAAAATAAATTACTTAAATTGGACAAAAATCATTATTCGCCAATAAAACAGGCAATGATTTTAACAATTTACGGCGAAGAAAACCTCGAAGCAAAAAAAATATATGACTTTATAAAATCCGGCAAAGTAAAAAAAATTCTTGTTTCTCAGGGTTTTGATGTAAATGGGGGTTAAACAATGGAAAGTGAATTTATTAGCACACTAACTGTTACTTTTAAGCTTGCGTTTTATACCACATCAATACTTCTTGTTATAGGATTAATAATAGTTTACATCTTATCAAATGATTGCCAGGAAAACAAAACATTTAAAAAATTAAAGCCATTGATAGAAACACTGGTTACTCTACCAATAGTTTTGCCACCTTCGGTGATAGGATTTTATCTGCTGATTATTTTCAGCCCAAGAAGTAAATTAGGCAAACTCTTAAATGAAACTTTCGACTTCAGTCTCGCTTTTACTTTTGAAGGGATTGTACTTGCTTCGGTATTTTTCTCTTTGCCTTTTATGATCAATCCAATATACAATGCTATCAATCTGTTGCCTGCTTCTCTCAAAGAAGCTTCCTATTCACTTGGCAAAAGCAGACTTACAACATTTTTGAAGGTTCAGATACCATGTATCAAAAACAATATTATCTCTGCATCTGCAATAACATTTGCACATACGATAGGTGAGTTTGGTATCGTACTGATGGTTGGCGGAAATATCCCCAATGAGACAAAGGTGGCAAGTATCGCAATTTACGATGAATTTGAATCTCTTAATTTTACTATGGCCCACAAATATTCTATCACCCTATTTTTATTATCATTTGCATTATTATTAACAATATATTTTATAAACAGAAGAATTAGCAGGATTTGAAAATGATAAAAATATCTGTAACAAAGCATTATACACAAAAATTGAGAAATTTTATACTTGATGTTGATCTGGAGCTCGACAAACACGATTTTACCGCTATTTATGGCCCAAGCGGTTCAGGAAAAACAACACTACTTAGAATAATTGCGGGGCTAACAACACCCGACAAAGGGTTTATCTCAGTAAAAGGTGATGTATGGTTTGATAGCAAGCGTAATATTAATATTCCCATACAAAAGAGAAACATTGGGTTTGTTTTTCAGGACTATGCACTTTTTCCAAATATGACAGTCAAAGAAAATATCAAATATGCTATTGGAAAAAATTACGATGAAAAATTGATAGATTACTTTCTGGATATGGTAAATTTGAAAAACCTTAAAAACTCATACCCGGATAATTTAAGTGGAGGCCAAAAACAAAGAGTGGCAATTGTAAGAGCTATTGTTAGAAAACCTAAAATTTTATTACTGGATGAACCATTTAGCGCACTTGATAAAAATATAGGCGAAAAAATTCAGGATGAATTGTTGCAAATACATAAGCTACTTAAACTAAAAACATTTATTGTATCCCACGATGTCAGACAAATTTTTAAACTTTGTAACAAATGTATTATTATTGACGAAGGGAAGATTAAAAGTCATGGCAAACCATCTGAAACTTTTAATCTTGAACCTTCTAAGTTGATTGCTACAGACGACAATAAAAAAATTTTTTTAGAAAATACTATCATTTCTCATGATAATCTGGAGCAGATAGACGAAAATACATTTATTGCCAGGATAGTCATAAAAAAATGAACCTGTTACAACTTTTTCGCATCAAAAGTTTTCGGGAAAACAACAGTTTCATTTTGAGGCTCAATATAAACTGTCATCCCATTTTCAAGATATAATTTACCGCCAAACAAACCTTCTTTTTCAATCTTTACAACATTCGCCTCTATATCTTTTTTGGGAACATATACACTATACTGACCTTCTTTAAAATTAACTATAACCTTCATATTTAATACCCCCAATATTATTAACGGGGGGATTGCCCCCCGGTTTACCTTACTATGTCAAAATTGGAAGAATCTTTTGTTTTATTGTCTATATCTTCAAGTATACCATTAACTATCCAGTTTAAAAGGTTTATCCCTCCTTGATAACCAATCACCGGATATCTATGTAAGTGGTGTCTATCAAAAATCGGAAAACCTATTCTTATAAGAGGCGTATCCGTATCTCTGGCTACAAGTTTAGTAAATGTATTGCCAATAAGATAATCTACCGGTTCAACAAACATTAATGATCTCAGATGCCACATGTCCTTTTCTGGATAAACTTTACATGAATCCTCTTTTGAAAATTCTTCGAGAAGTTTATTCATCTCTTTTGTAAATTTCTTATTTGCATTGGTAACCAAAATATGAACAGGCTCACCACCAAGCTCAAGGATAAATCTTGTAAGACCATATGCAATATCAGGATCGCCTGTGACTGCAAACCTTTTACCATAAACGTGATAGTAAGAATCGGTTATAGCGTCCACAAACTTACCTCTTTCAGACTTTAATTCTTCCGGAATTTCCTTACCTGTAAGCTCGGAAATAGCCACCAAAAGGTCATCAAAACCTTTAAGTCCTATTGGATTTATTATTCTTGCAACCTGTCCCCATTGATTTTTTACGTGCTGAATAGTCTTTGACATTGAATAGGTTTGCAAAAATATTGCTCCTTTTGCACCAGGGGCTTTTTTCAGCTCTTCTATTTTTGTACCCCCACGAAACATTTTATAATTCCCATCTGCAGGAGAATTTAGCATCTCAGAAGGGTCAGAGATAATAGTATATTCCACACCAAATAGGGAAAATATTCTTTTAATCTCCGTAAAATCTCCTACGTAAGTGTCAAAACCTAAGAATACGTTTATCTTTTCATGCTTTGCCGAAAGTTCATCTCCAAAATATTTGATAAACTCGTAAAGCATATTATCATATCCAGTAATATGGGAACCTACAAACGAAGGTGTATGTGCAGTTACAACATCAACGTCTTTAGGGATATCACCCTGTGACTTTGCATTATTTACAAATGATGATATGTCATCCCCTATTACTTCAGCCATACAGGATGTGCACATACCTATTATTTCAGGCTTATAAAGTTTGTAACTATTTTTGAGCCCCTCATATATATTTTTATGACCTCCGAAAACTGCTGCATCTTCAGTCATTGAATCTGATACCGCTGGAAACGGTTCTTTGAAATGTCTTGAAAAGTGCGAGCGGAAATATGCCGCACACCCCTGAGAACCATGCAAATATGGAAGGGTATTTTCAAAACCTATAGCAGCATAGAATGCTCCAAGGGGCTGGCAGGCTTTAAGGGGGTTTATGACGACAGCTTCCCTACTGAAATTTTTCTCCATATACTCTTTCGTTTTTGTGTATTCTAAAACACTTTTTACTTTTTTATCATCATGTCCATCTTCATAATTTTTTTTATTATTGAAGAGAGTCTTATAACTTTCTTCATTAAACATTGTTATATTGCAAATACCTTCACAACCTTTCATTTTAAGCTCCTTTCTCCCATGGAGGAGTAATTTTTTTCCAGATATAGCCGTTAATGGCCATATCTACATCTTTTGCAAAGATCTCATATCCATCAATACCATGATATGGACCGGAATAATCCCATGAATGCATCTGTCTGAATGGTACTCCTGATTTTTGTACCTGATATTTTTCTTTAATCCCCGAACCAAAAAGGTCTGGCTTAAGTTTTTTGATTGTCTTTTCAAGCTCATATTCCGTCATATCATCCACAATAATTGTTGTATCATTTAGGTACTCAAGTGTTCTCTGGTAATCATCATTGTGTGCAAACTCGTAACCTGTCATAATAACCTCAGCACCAAGATCCTGAAAGGCCGGGATAATATGTCTTGGTCTTAATCCACCTACATACAGAACAACCTTTTTCCCTTTAATTTTTGGAAAATATTTATCCGTTATCTTTTGCAGCTTAGGCCCATATACCTCATTGATCAAATACTCTGTTCGCTCTTTTATTTTTTCATCAAAATGCTCTGCAATCTTACGCATACTTTGAAAGATTTGAGTGGGCCCAAAAAAATTAAACTCAAGCCAGGGCACCTGAAATTTCTCCTCAAGATACCTTGCTACATAGTTCATAGACCTGTAACAATGAAGCAATACCAGTTTTGCTTTTTTGATATTTGCAAGCTCACTTAAAGTACTGTCGCCTGTAGATTGGGAAATTACTTTCAGTCCCATATCTTCGAGTATTTTTCTGGAACTCCACGCATCGCCACCTATATTGTAGTCTCCCATAAGCGCTACGTTATATTTACTATCTTCAACATCAGCCCCCTTAACATCCTTTTCATAAACCCAATCTCTCAATGCATCATTTGCAATATGATGGCCAAGGGACTGACTTACACCTCTAAAACCTTCACATCTCACCGGTATTATAGTTTTTTTTATCTCTTCACTCTTTTTTCTTGCAACTGCCTCAATATCATCACCTATTAGTCCTATTGGACATTCAGACTGGATTGAGATACCCTTACTTAAAGGGAACATCTCTTCCAGCTCATCAATAATTTTTGATAGTTTTTTATCACCACCAAAAACAATGTCCTTTTCCTGAAAATCTGACGTTATTTGCATCATACCGAAAGAGTTTATACCTGTAATACCATTATAATAGTTCCTTCTTGTACCCCAGGAATACTGACCACATCCTACAGGTCCGTGGCTGATGTGAACCATATCCTTCACCGGACCCCATACAACCCCTTTAGAACCGGCATAAGCGCACCCTCTGATTGTCATTACACCAGGTAAACTCTTCTTGTTGGATTTAACAGAGCAAGAGGTGTCCCCTGGCTCAATAATTGCAATATGTTTTGCCCTTTCTTTTTTGCTCTTTTCGGGATACTCTTTAAGAGTATCCTCTATGAAATCTTTATAAACAGTTGTTTTCTCTGGCATATACTACTCCTTTTTTAAGCAGTTTTACTTTTACCGATATTCTCATCATCCTCTTTCAAAATACCATATTCCATGAGAAGATCTTCCAGCTCCTGCATAGTAACCGGTGTAGGAATTACAAATAGCTGATTATTGATGATTTTGTTTGCAAGTGCCCTATATTCATCCGCCTGCTTGCAACTTGGATCATATTCAACCACTGTCATCCTTCTAAGTTCGGCATGTTGCACCACATTATCCCTTGGTACAAAATGAATCATCTGACTGGAAAGTCTTTTTGCAAGCTCGGAGACAAGCTCTCTTTCTCTGTCGGTTTTCCTCTCATTGCATATTATCCCGCCAAGCCTCACACCACCGCTGTTTGCGTACTTTAAAATACCTCTTGATATATTGTTGGCAGCATACATTGCCATCATTTCACCGGATGCTACAATATAAATTTCCTGAGCTTTGCCTTCCCGTATTGGCATTGCAAACCCTCCGCAAACAACATCACCAAGTACATCGTATGATACAAAATCAAGCTCCTCCTCATAGGCACCTTCTTCCTCAAGAAAGTTAATAGCCGTAATAACTCCTCTACCTGCACAACCTACCCCTGGCTCAGGACCACCTGCCTCTACACATTTTATTCCAAGAAAACCTTCTTTCAAAACATCATCAAGTTCGAGGTCCTCAACAGAACCAGCTTCAGCAGCAAGCTCCATAATTGTCGCCTGAGCTTTTGTGTGCAATATTAGCCTTGTGGAATCAGCTTTTGGATCACACCCAACAATCATAACTTTTTTACCCATTTCAGCCATAGCTGCTATAGTGTTTTGAGATGTTGTCGATTTGCCTATTCCACCTTTTCCGTAAAATGCTATTTGTCTTAATTTCGCCATATTAACCTCCATAAATGTTTTATGAAGGTAATTAATCAATAAATATGCCAGATAATCGGAACCATTATATATCAATTAGTTAGAAAATCGGGTTTGTTTTTTGTTTATTTGCATACCATTAAAATGTTACATTTGTAACAATCATTACATGTTCACTGTTTCTTCTCAACGAATAAAGATTAAATGAAAGTTAACTTAAATATAGCATACTCTGGTGTTGTAAAAACCTCCGATTGCGATAATCTCCGACTCACCAAAAAATTTTATCAATGGAAAAAGCTCCGGGATAAAAATTATTTTTGTATAATGGACTTCTGTTTCAATAATGTAATCACCAAATGTACATGCAATCTCTCTATCGGTGGTAAATGATGTGACATTGTTAAGCATCATAATCTTTCTGTCTTTTTCTTCAGACTTTATAAAAAATTCTTCGAGACTATTAACACCTTTATAAACTTTTATCAGCTTTTTTGAATTCTTAAAAAAGGTTTTTATTGCATATTGATTATATGTATAAAGCAGGTCAAACTGGTGTTCTATGAGATTCTTACTGGAGCTTGAACCCATTCTTTCCATCAAATAATTATAATATGCTTCATCATTGGCAGAATTAATTTTTTGTTTATGAAAGTTGGGAATAATTCCAAACCTTGACTCAACCCAGCCTTTAATAACCGCACCTTCCTTACTGTTTGAGTCAAATAACCAACCCCTTAAAACTTTCAAGTAACTATTTACATATTTTCCATTTACTTTCTCTTTCAGATGAAATAATTCATTCATATAGTTTAGAAATATTTCAGAGGCTTCTACAGGGTCACCGCAACCGGTAATTCTTTCAAAAAGGTCCGGATGATATTCGATTACCCCATCTATTAATAAACTTAAATCATCCCCTGCATTGTTATAACCCTCATCAATTAATAGATAAGGAGGTAAATTTGCCTTATTTATCTTATGGCAATAAATTTGCTTAATCATAATTTAATTTAACATAACAGAGGCTAAAATTCAAATGGAAAGCAGTTTTATGAAAAGATCGATTGCAGCATTTCTTGGTTTTGCCATTGGAGATGCATTTGGCGCTACAACAGAATTTATGACGAAAAAAGAGATAGAATTTAAATATGGAAAGCTAAAATCCATTGTGGGTGGTGGCTGGCTCCATTTGAAGCCCGGGAAAATAACAGATGATACGGAAATGAGCATTGCTCTTGCCAGTAGTATTGTTGACAATAAAGGTTTTTCCCAAAAAATTGTAGCTGACTATTTTCTAAAGTGGATGCAATCAAAACCTGTAGATATAGGCAATACAATAAGATTTTCACTAATAAATTATATGAAAACATCAAAATATGAAGCTGATTACGACGAAAACAGTGCTGGCAATGGTGCACTGATGAGGTGTATTCCGATATGTATATACGCAAAAGGAGATGTTGGTGCTCTTAAAGAAATTGCATTAAAACAGGCCCATATAACCCATAATAATAAATTAAGTGATCTGGCAATTATAAACTATTGTGAGACATTAAATATTTTACTATCAGGAGGAAGTAAAATTGAAGCACTCGAAAAAGTTTCAAAATTTATAAATGAGCACAAAATTTTCTCCTTTTCAAGATATAAAGGTGAAAATTCAGGTTATATTGTAGACACTTACAAAGCCATAATGCATTTCTACTTTGAAGGGGTTTCGTTTAAGGATACAATGATAGAGACAGTTAATAATGGTGGTGACTCCGATACAATCAGTGCGCTTGTTGGAGCTTTGTGCGGTGCAACTTATGAACTGACTTCCATTCCTAAAAAATGGATCAATAAGCTCGATAAAAATGTATATAAAGAAATCACGAAATTAGCTGTTAGTTTATGCAATCTCAGGGTAAATATCTTTTAATTTGAATAAAATTTCATCCCCGTAACCATCTATCTCATCTATACTGTTAAATCCAAATCTATGCAAATTTCTGAGATGAAATATATTTATTATCCTTTTGCCCGAATATATGACAATTTTACCAAAACCTTCCTTAGAAATATCTGCACAGACATTAATCTCAACCCCGGTATTTTTTTCTATAAAATAAGCAACAGATTCATAAAAAAGTCTTATTTTAAATATTCCCTCTTCGCTTATATCACCGAAACTTTCCTCCAAACTTACGCTTTTTTTACGAAAATATCTCATTAAAATTTCCCCGTCACTTAACCTTTTGTAAGTACCAAAAGTGTCCATTGCTTTAATTTTGTTCAATATTGACTCACTTAACTTCATTTTCTTCTCTCAGAATTTTTTTTATCCACAATGGTGGGTTTTCAAAACTTTTTTGTAACATACCTATGGCTTCCTCAATTGGAAGACCATCTCTGACATTTACCGGAAAAATCTTATTTTTTATCACCTTTGCTGCTGCAGGGCCACCAATATGTGTGAAATAAATTATTTTGCAGTCTTTTATTTTCTCGATTTTCTCATCAATTGTGTCAAGATGTTCATTATTCGGATCTGCTTTTTCAACCTTTCTTTCCTCTAAAAAATCTGAACTATGAAGATTAACATCATAGACAAATATTTTTTCTGCCCTGCCAAAGTGCTCATTGATTTTTATTCCGTCGATGCTACAAAACCCTATTTTCATGGTATTTTACCCCCTTAACATTTTTATATTGATAGCTTTTTTCCTCTTCCTGGTGCAAAAAAATATTTGCAATTTCTGTTAATAATCTCAAACTCCCCTTATAGCCCGAAAAGACTTTTAACGGATAACCTATTTCATCTTTTACAGGAAATCCTGTTCTGACAAGAGGTACACAATATTTATCGCTTAATAATGTCCCATTTGAATTAGTCATCAAGAGATCTGTATTTCTCATATATTGTTCCAGCTCAAACAAATCACCGTATTTTACAACATCTATTTCTTTTAAGTCATCCCTCATATATGTGGTAACTAAAATTGAGATTTCTATCCCGAGTTCCTCATATAAAAAACCGTAAAACCCTTTTGCCAGATCCGGCTCGACAGCAAGTGCTATTTTTTTGTTATTAAAATAAAAATGTGAATCAAGCATTGTATCTATAAGCTGTCCTCTGACTTTTATAATGCTCTTTGAAGGCGTTTTGTTTGAAAATTCACTTAAAAAATCAATAAAATCATCTGTCTGTTTTAAGCCGATCAGGAAAGGAAAAAGTTTTACTTTTATCCCCTTATCTTTCAAAATATTCAATCCCTTCTCTGTGGATTTACCTATCCCGATAGCTAAAACAGGTTTTTTAAGCCTTGTCTTATATTCAAAACCGCCGGGTGTGATTTTGTAATAGTGATTAAATGACCCCCCAAGTGATTCTGAAATGTCCGGGAAAAAAATGGGGTTTAAACCAAAAGATTCCACAATATATCTTATTTCGTCTATATCTCCGCACGTCATAGAAAAATTGGTTAAAATCAACAAATCCTTATTGTCAGAACTTTTGTAAAAATCTATTCCATCTATAAATGCACAAATTGCATCTGAAAAACCTGTCTCGGCATCCCCTTCAAAGTCTGAAACACCTATAGGAATTATCTCGGTTTTTATAGATGGGTGTTTTCTGTAAAACTGTTTTACCATATATTTTAAATCATCCCCTCTGACCTGAGGTATCCCTGTAGTAATAAGCCCAATTACTTCTGGCCTGTTTTTCTCAATTACATTTGAAAGCCCCTTTACAAGTTCGTTATAGTCCCCTAATACCAGTGCAATGTTATATATTGCCGTAGTTTGCATGGGTATTATCTCTCTAAAATGTTGTGTCATAATATTTTTTATAAATGCAGTGCACCCTTGAGAACCGTGATGTACAGGTATAGTGTTTTTCAAACCAAGACTTGCAAGAGTTGCACCAAGCACAGCACTTTTTTTCAAAGGGTTTATTTGATAGCTTTTCATATTGACCTCAAAAATGATGGATTATTTTTAACCGTCTTAAATACTTTTGAATTCATTGTATGATATATATCACCGGCAAGTGTAATCATCCCTTCATACCCCGCATATGCCTTAATTCTCTCCTGGTTAACATCCAGATAAGGGATCTGCCCTTTCATTGCCACATACATATTTCTACTACCCGCTATAAACAGATCTGCTTTATTTTTTTTCAAGTATATCAAGCAATAACTGTCCATCTCCTTTTTCCATTAGTATTTTTTGCTTCCCTTCAAAATGCCTCTTTAATTTTTCTATATCCTCAGTCGAAGATTTTCTTATCCCGCTACCAATAACTTCAAATCCGAGCTCTTCAAGCTGCATAACCATAGACCAGCTTTTTACCCCACCGGAATAGATAAATACCCTCTTATTTTTAAAAAATTCTCTGAAAAATTTTAGCTTTTGTTTTACTTCTTCCTCTTTCTTTTCTACAAAGCGTTCAATCTTCTCCTTAAGAGAGCTTATATTCAGAATCTCTCCAATTTTTTTAAGGGCATTGGAAGTCTCTTTGACACCATAAAATGAGCCTTCAAAATACTCTGTGCCGTATTTTAATTTCAGTGATTTTGCAAGACTTACAAGTGCCCTGCTACATACAACCATATTACACCTGCTTCTGTGGGCATAAGCGACTTCCTCATATGTAGCATCCCCTGTAATCTTGCTCAAAACTCTTATCCCGAGTTCTTCACAATATGGCAATATCCTCCATAGTTCACCGGCAATATTATAATCCGCAATTATACAGATATCTGTGTCTGTTGTATCCTTAGGCTCCTTTGTACCTATTACATACTTGAACAAGGCTTCTCCGGCTTTTTTGTTACCGTAATTTTTGTTTCCGATAAATCCTGGTGAATCAACCGGGATAACAGGGATTTTAACTATATTTTGTGCTTTTTTAGCGGCATCTATTAAATCAAATCCTGTCATATCAGCAACACATGTAGAATACACAAATATGGCCTTAGGCTTGAAAATATCGGTACATTCCTTTATCGTTTTTATCAGCTTCTCTTCACTCCCCATAATTATATCTATTTCATTCATATCGGTTGTTATTCCGTACCTGTATAAAGCACCAATTGTTGACCTTGTTCCTCTATTATTATAACTGCAACCAATGCAGGTTGATGGGGAATGTGCAATATGAAGGGCATCGGAAATCTGTAAAAGTGTAATTTGAGCTCCATCAAAGGCACAACCACCGAGCGCACCACCAGGCTCCGGTCTGGCACATTTATTAATTTTATCACTCTTTGTTCCTTTTATCTGGCATGTATTATCTACCAATATTGTTCTTTCAGACATCTTTTTTCTCCTTAACCCTGTAAATCAAAAACAATGCCACTAAAATAACCGTAAAATTTGTAATAGATATGACAAAATTTCCGGATTTGAATACAAATCTTACAAAGATTCTTGTTAAACACACTGGCATTAATTTTGTTTAGACAATTATCAGGTTACAAAACTTAAAACAATTTAAATTTGCAAGGAGGTAAATATGCCTGAATACATTACTTACAAAACTAAGGGTGGTCTTGATTTTATTCCGGAATTTGTCATGTTTCTTGACTCAAAAAAGTGTATGGGTTGTGGTAGGTGCTATAAAGTATGCCCCCAAAATGTCATGAATCTGAAAGTGATGGAAGAAGATGATGAAGATATCGACTTTACATATATGGAGCTTATCAATGATCATTTATGTATTGGTTGCAAGGCATGCCAGAAGGCATGTCCAAAAGGATGTTTTGTTCATAAACCTTTGGAGGTAAAAAATGATCAAATTTAAACCGTGTCAAAAAGTAAAGGTCTTAAACGACATACGCAATGACGGCACATGTTCTGGATGCAGAAGGGGGAATATAATTTTGAAAGCTGGTTCAGTAGGGTTTGTAAGAGAGCTGGGAGAATTTTTGAATTTGCAGGTAATATATGTTCATTTTCTGGAAGATGATAAAATAGTTGGCTTGAGAGAGGACGAGCTGGAAATTTTAGAAGATTTTGATGAGGATACCGGAAGATGGATACCTGTATAAATACTGAAAAAGATACCTAAATTTTTTGAATATTTATATTATACTTTTTAATCCTGTAATTTAGCTGACGAACAGTAACCCCAAGCAACCTGGCCGCTTTTGCCTGAACCCAGCCGCATTTTTTCAAGGCTTCAATTATTTTTTCCCTTTCAGAATAAGTTTCAGGACTAATATCTACCTTCATATCAACATTTTTATTGTTATTATCGGACTGTTGAACATCATTTGATTCAAAAGTTCCCATCTTTGGCATTGTGATTTTACAGAGGTTACATGAAAAATCATCAAATGAGATTACACCGGAAGGGGAATTAAAATAAGCCCTTTCAATACAGTTTTCAAGTTCCCTAACATTTCCGGGGAAATCACAATTCATTAATTTTGCAAATATTTGTTTATCTATCTTCTTGTTAAGCCCATATTCATTGTTCATTTTTTTCAAAATATGTTCAACAAGATACGGTATATCTTCCTTTCTATCCCTTAAAGGTGGCAAAAATATATTAAAAACATTCAAACGATAAAACAAATCAAGTCTGAAATTCCCTTTATGAACTTCTTCAAGTAAATTTTTGTTGGTTGCAGCAATTATTCTCACATCGGTTTTTATGGTGGAAGTCCCCCCCACCCTTTCAAATTCCTTTTCCTGCAAAATTCTGAGAAGCTTGCTCTGCAAGCTAAGAGGCATATCCCCTATTTCGTCAAGAAAAAGTGTTCCACCATGAGCAAGTTCAAATTTACCTTTTTTCTGGGATACAGCGCCGGTAAAAGCACCTTTTTCATAACCAAAAATTTCACTTTCTATTAATTCAGCAGGGATTGCGGCACAATTTATAGCAACAAAAGGACCATTTTTTCTTTCACTATTATAATGAATGGTCTTTGCTACAACCTCCTTCCCGGTACCACTCTCTCCGATTATCAGTACAGGAGCTTTTGATTTAAGTAACATATGTATTTTTTCAAATACATTTTTCATTACTTTACTTTTACCCACTATCTCTTTGAACCCATATTTTGTTATAATCTGTGCAGATAGCCTTAAGTTTTTCTCCTCGAGTGATTTTATATTTTCCTCTATTTGTATTTTCTGTTTTATAAAATTGCCGAGCATGGTGCAAATCATATTTAAAAGATCAAACTCAGTTTTTACATTGACCACATCGTATGCATCTTTATCTATTGCAAGCACCCCATATTTAACATTTTCACTATCTTTGATAGTCATGGCATAGAAGGAAGTTTTCTCATAAGTGTGTTCACGTTCAATCTTACCAAGAAAATTGGGCTCTTCATTTATATCTGGAATCATCATGGAAACACCCATTGAAAAAACCCTGCCAACTATCCCCTCTTTTGGTTTGTAAAACAATTTGCTGTACTGCACACTGTCAATCCCTACCGCAGCTTTGGGAAAAAGATAGTCTGATTGTTTATCATATATCAGAATCATCCCCCTTTTTACATTCAAATGGTCGGATAAAATATTCAGGATATTTTCATATGGATTGGAGCCATAAAATGACATTGATAAAATTTTGCCAATCTGGAAAACAGTTTCAAGGGCAAGTTTATAAAATTTCAAAACATCAGAATAGGCCATAATCTATCTTTCCCTAAGTCAGGATTTTACCGGAATATTCTTCAAGTATTTTTCGATTTGATATAAATTTCGATGCAAAATACTTAAAGTCCCTGAAGATGATTACATCTTTACCTAAAAGAACACAGTAAGCCTCCCTATTTTTTTCAACCATAGCTTTTATTGCTTCTTCTGTTTTCATCATAACCGAAAAAACTATTTTACCATTTTTAGCTGTAATTCCTGTCATATATGTTCCGTAATCTATATCAACAATTTCTACCTTAAAAATACTATAATTCTTCAACATAGCTCACCTCTATATTTTATAGTCTTCATTTAATTTGCCTACTGCATCAGCCCTGCACTGTTTGCAATGCTTCATAACCCTCGAAACACTCCCAAGCTCAAGAGCAGCCCGAAATCTTGCAAATTCAATCTCTTTTGCTTCAGGCTCTCTTACTTTTGCCTTTGCAAAATAAGTTGAATTATCAGCAGGGTTTATAAGAGGGATAATGTTATGTATAAATCCACCTTCTCTTTTTATCATCCTGCTTATATCAGCGATATTAGCATCATTTATGCCAGGTATCAAAACTGTGTTTACCTTGACAATTAACCCCAGGCAAACTGCCAACCTTAAACCTTCTAACTGTTTGTCAAACAATATTTTACCTGCCTCTATACCTTTATATGTTTTTCCGTTGAATTTGATATACCTGTAGATCTTACTGCCTATTTTTTCATCAATGGTATTTATTGTAATGGTTATATGTTCAACACCCAGCTTAACAATATCTTTTATGTAGTAGGGGAGCATTAATCCATTTGTACTGATGCAAAGTCTAATATTATTTGAATAACTTCTTATAAGCTCAAATGTTTTCATGGTATTTTCGATATTGGCAAGAGGATCCCCTGGCCCTGCTATCCCCACAACGGTAAGATCATTTATTTTACTTTTTACATATTTAAAATGTTCAAATGCCTCCTCAGGACTCAAAACTTTACTGGTAACACCCGGTCTTGATTCATTTACACAATCAAATTTTCTATTGCAGTAGTTGCACTGGATATTGCACTTCGGAGCAACAGCCAGATGCATCCTCGAATACCTGGTATGTGCTTTTTCACAAAAGCAGGGGTGATCTTTTATTCTTTCTTTTATGCTATCTTTTAGTTCCGGTTTTAATTTAGTGCAGTTCATATTCGCCTCCTTGAATGAACAATTGCAACACTTATGCCACCGGTTTAAAAGGATTTTTTGTAATATTTATTACAAGATGGATAGAAATAGTCACTTTTATGACAAATCTTGCTTCAAACATTCAGGCATAAAATATGCTTATAATTTTTAAAATATATAACGAGGTGTTGTTATGAGAAAAGTATTTTTCGATGATACCACTTTAAGAGACGGTGAACAAACTCCCGGTGTAATATTTAGGATTAAGGATAAATTAAAAATTGTCAGTGTACTTGAAAAGCTTAATGTAGATGAGATCGAAGCCGGATTTCCCGCTTCCGGAAGTTATGCCATGAAATCTTTTGAAGCAATTATGAATCTAAACCCCCAGGCAAGAATTATAGCGTTTAACAGGTGTAAAATTGAAGATATTGAAAAATCTCTCTCTGCCGGAGCAAAGGCCGTAGAGATATCACTGCCTGTTTCTGATATTCACATACAGAAAAAATTAAATAAAGATAGAAACTGGATTATTGAAAATTTAAAAAGGGTTATCACATACTGTAAGGAAAAAGACCTTTACGTTTCAGTTGGGGGAGAGGATAGCTCAAGGGCTGAACCCTCGTTTTTAATTAGATATTTTAAAACTGCACAAGAGTACGGAGCTGACAGGGTAAGGTTTTGTGATACTGTAGGAATTTTAAATCCGTTCAACACTTTTTTAATGGTTTCCAAAATCAAAAAACATTTAAAAATACCTGTTGAGTTTCACGGTCATAATGATCTTGGAATGGTAACAGCTAACACCTTTGCAGCTGTAGAAGCAGGTGCAGACTATGTAAACACTACTATTTTAGGACTTGGTGAAAGAGCAGGAAATTGTCCCCTTGAAGAACTTGCGATGATTTTGTTCTTAACGAAAAAATATCATATAGACCTCATTCTGGAGCACATAATAGAAGTTTGCAATATCGTATCAGAGATATCAGGATTCAAAATTGAAAAAAACAAACCTATCGTTGGTGAAAACACTTTTTGCCATGAATCAGGGATGCACGTAGATGGGATCTTAAAAAACCCTCAGCTCTATGAGCCTTTTGACCCTGAAATATTAAAAAGAGAAAGAAAAATTACCTTCGGGCCTACAAGCGGAAGAGCTAACCTCATTTACCTTTTAGGAAAAAGCGGAGTGAACTTTTCCAAGAAAGACTTGCCTTTTTCCGTTGTTGAAAAACTAAAATATGATATTGTTTAAAAAATTTTAACATTACAGAATATATCTGCTCAGATCCTGGTTTTCTACAATCCCTTTCAACTTATCCCTGACATACTGCCTGTTTACCACCACAATTTTTTCATCAGTGTCAGGAGCTTCAAATGAAATCTCTTCTAAGACCCTTTCAATAATAGTATGGAGTCTTCTTGCTCCAATATTTTCATTTGTTTTATTTACTTCAGCAGCAATTGAAGCCATCTCCTCGATACCATCGTCGGTAAACTGCACCTGTATTTCATCGGCTTTTAATAGCTCTGTATATTGCTTTGTAAGGGAATTTTCAGGCTCCATTAAAATCCTTATAAAGTCTTCCTTGCTCAAACTATCCAGCTCTACTCTTATAGGAAATCTCCCCTGCAGCTCGGGTATTAAGTCAGACGGTTTCGATACATGAAACGCACCTGCAGCAATAAAAAGAATATGGTCAGTCTTCACCATTCCATATTTTGTCATAACGGTGGAGCCTTCTATAATAGGCAGTAAATCTCTCTGTACCCCTTCACGGGAAACATCGGGACCGCGACTGCCTGACTCCCTTGAGCAGATTTTATCAATCTCATCAAGGAAAATTATACCGGAATGTTCAGCCCTTTTAAGAGCCTCACTTTTCACCTCATCCATATCTATTAGTCTGTTTGCTTCCTGTTGCTCGAGGATTGACTTAGCCTCTTTTACTTTCATCTTTCTTCTTTTCTTCTTTTTCGGAACAAGATTTTTGAACATCTCCTGCAAACTTGAGCCAAAATCTTCCATACCAACATTTGTCAGCACCTCAATTTGAGGGCCCAATTCATCCACATCAATTTCAACTTCCCTATCGTCAAGAGTCCCTATTTCAAGCATTTTTCTGAACTTTTCCCTTGTTTCAGACTCATTTTTATCCTCGGCAAAACCTGTCGGTCTTGGAAGCAAGATATCAAGCAACCTTTCCTGGGCAAGTTTCTCAGCCTTTTGCTGAACCCTTTGCCTCATCTCCTGTTTTACCATATTGACAGAGATTTCAACCAGGTCCCTTATCATCGACTCCACATCTCTGCCCACATACCCCACTTCGGTAAATTTGCTCGCTTCAACCTTTAAAAATGGGGATTTTGTAAGTTTTGCCAACCTTCTTGCTATCTCTGTTTTCCCCACACCTGTAGGCCCAATCATAATTATATTTTTAGGAGAAATCTCTTCTTGTAAACTTTTAGGTAATTTCATCCTACGATATCTGTTTCTCAAAGCAACTGCTACGGCCTTTTTGGCATTTTTTTGACCTACAATGTATTTATCCAAAATATTTACAATCTGTTTGGGAGTTAAATTTTCCATTGAAAGTTCCATTACTCTATCACCTCTATTGTAAGTTGAGTATTTGTGTAAATACAAATATTCCCGGCAATTGTTAATGCTTTTTCCACAATGCTCTTTGAGTCTAAATCAGTATTTTCGACCAAAGCAAGTGCAGCAGCGTGAGCATATGGCCCCCCTGAGCCGATAGCAGCTATTCCATTAACAGGTTCTAACACATCCCCGTTACCTGTTAAAAGATACAAATTATCCTTATCAGCTACTATCATCATCGCCTCTAAATTTCTTAAGTATTTGTCAGTCCTCCAATCTTTTGCCAACTCAACAGCAGCACGCAAAAGCTGACCTGAATATTGCTCCAATTTCTTTTCAAATCTCTCCATAAGCGTAAATGCGTCAGCAGTTGACCCGGCAAATCCACATATGATACTACCATTCATCAGTTTTCTAATCTTCTTGGCATTTGGTTTAAGCACTGTATGCCCGAAAGTCACCTGTCCGTCAGCCCCAATTGCCACTTTACCATCACGTTTTACCGCAAGTACGGTAGTCCCTTTAAACATTTAAACACCTCTTCTTTTTAAACAGAAGACAAATATAGCTATAAATATATTTTTTTCAAGTTGTTTGCCAATTTGGCATCACACAATTTTATTAAGCTTTAAAAAGAAGTAAAAATATTTTACAAATTGGCTCTTATACTAAGACTGAGTAAATCATCTACAAAAGCATATCATAGAATCATTAGTTTATCAAAAAACAGGAATATCTTTAAATAAAATTTACCTTCTTAGTCTTCATAGCCCTCATCATAATCTGAATATTGAGAAAATGGATTACCCTTCCTACTTACGACTATTTGTTTATTCTCAACAGTACTTACCTTTTTTATACCTTTAAAATCTATTAAAAAATGCCACATGTCACCATAATCAAATATCATTAACATCCTTTTATTTGGCTCATTAAAGACTTTTTTTATCTTTGCCTTTAAACCTTTACTATTGTTTGGGAAAAAATCAAAATCTCTTTCTTCGTAAATTTCGTTAGAATTTGTATAGCTTTTCCAATTATCATAAAATCCTATAAGATGATCTCGCGTAAATCCAAATGCTTCCAATATAATATCAGCTAGCTCAGATAAGGAATAATTTTCTGGTATTGAAATTTCTATAGTGGGCATTCCTCTAATTTTTGGGTAGTCAAAGTACCTATTTTGAACAACTCTAAATAAATAAACATTTTCCATAACTAATCACTCCTATTTAATAATTATATGATATACGCTTTTTATATATCTTTTTTTTATTTACAATATTTTTTTAAAGCAAAAGTATATTTTATACTCTTACCCTGCCCTGCGCAGGGCTTATTTCTTTTAAAAAGGACAGGCATTTATTTTATCGCTAATTACAGCCTGTTTTAAACAATAAGTCTGCTTGTAAAAAGGCAGACCGATATTTAAGATACAATAACTTTGTTTTTACCTGTTTCTTTTGCTTTATATAAATTTTCGTCAGCTTTTATTATTAATGACTCAATATTGCATTTTGAAAAATCCTTAATACTTGCACCACCTATACTACAGGTAACACTAAATCCTACAAATTTTACTAAATCTTTTTCTATAAATTTCCTTAACCTGTCTAAAACAACAAATATTTCATCATCCCCTGTACCAGGTAAAATTAAAAGAAATTCTTCACCACCAAACCTGCCAAATATATCATAAGACCTTTTATGTGTGTTTATGATATCCGCAAATTTTTTCAAGACAATATCTCCGGTAGGGTGACCATATGTATCATTGATTTTTTTAAAGTTATCGATATCAAAAATTCCAATAGATAGTGGTGATTTTAATCTTTTTGACTTTAAAATCTCTGTCTCAAGAGATTGCAATAAATACCTTCTGTTGTAAATATTTGTAAGCTCATCCTTAATGGAAAGCTCAGTTATTTTTGAGTGTGTTATACAGTTATCCACGACAATTGCAACTTGAGTCAGCAGGTTATTTACTAAATCAAGATCCTCTTTGCTATGCAGTTTAATCGAACCTACAACCATTACCCCTAACAGACTATCTTTAATAGCAATAGGAAATGCTGCAATTTCTTTTGGCTTTATATTTAAAATCCCTGTATCCAAAAGGAAGTTATCCGGGGTGATATCAGTAATACAAAAATATGTTTTTGTTTTTGCTACCTCTCCCACAATTCCATCCCCCATTTTTACATCCTTTAATGAGGACTTATCGGCATTTTTTACAAAATAAGGTTCCAGTATGTCCTTGTCACGATTATAAAGGTAGACAACCGCAAGTTGTGAAGATGTATATTCTAATATTTTGTTTGTTGCTGTACTTAAAACTTCATCAACACTTAATGTAGAAGTAATAATTTGGTTTAGTTGGTTAAACCTGTTAAGAGTTGTGGTGTATTGATTAAGACTGATTGCCATGTCATTAATACTATTTGCAATATCTTCGAAGTCATCAAAAGTTTTGTAATTGAGTTTTACATCGAAATTTTTATTCCTGATTTCTTGAAGCGCTTTTTTAATTCCCCAGATAGGTCTTTTAGTATCATTATAAACCACTGCGCCTATAAAAATAATTATTATACTGCTGAAAAATATAACAATTTTTATTATTTTATTGAATTCAAAAATTAGAATGTTCAGTTTATTCATATTTGATGCAATACTTAATCCTCCAATCACTTTTTCAGATAAAGACTTCAAGGGAATTGAAGCTATAGCAATAGGTTCATTATCAATATTATAAATACCTTTTACTATTTTACCCGTATTAAGCTCATTTATAAATTCTACAGGAAGGTTTAGATTTAAAAAGAAAATATTTTTGGGAGTTGAATTCGTTGCAACAATTTTATTGCTAAAGCTTAAAGCACTAAAAAGTGCTGTGTTGTATGTAAAAGTATTGTAGAGTTTATCCATTAAGTTTCTATTGTTATTTAAAACAGTCAAATTACCAATTAGATATTTTTTACCTTCAATAGTAAATGGTAAAATGGCAAGAAAAACCACAAGCTCATTATCTGATATATTTCCAAGCCTTATAAGCTCTTCTTCACTAAATATAGATTTGTCAAATGGGATAATTTCATAACTTTTCGAAAAAGAGTTAGATAAAGTTTGAGTCTCCAGGTCGTTAAACATTCTTTCAAAGTTAAAATTTTTATTATTTGATGTAATTGTTTCTTTTGATAGATAATTGTAGATAAAAGATATATTAACCCCTTCCACCTCACTTGAAACCATAGAAAGCCTAGCAGAAAGTATCGGGTCATCTTTTTTTACCAATTCCAGAAAAGTAGGATTTTTTACTAAAAACTCAAAAATATGCCCAGGATAAAGTAATTCACTTTCAAATATTCTGTGTATAGAATTTATCTGGTTACCAACCTCATTTACGTACTCTTTAGTAAAATAGTCTTTAAATGAAACGTTTAAAAAATAATACATACCCGCTACCGGTATCATAAGTACAAAAAAGAAAGAAATGACAGTTTTTTGACCTATTGTTAACTTGATTCCTCTCCATAACCAGTTTAGCTCATGATAGAATTTTCTATTTTCCATATTTTCTACCTCTTTATTTCTTCACAGCAGTATAGTGAACTACCCCCACTTATAGAAGTGGTGGCTTCGTGGTCAATACTCCCAACGGAGCAAGTTATCCCACGCTCAAAGGGCTGTTCCATCCCCAAATATACCATTTACATGGCTAATTTTAGCAAATTCTTACTTGCATTTATATCTCTATCATGAACTGCACCACACTTTGGACATTTCCATTCTCTCAATGCTAAATTCTTTACATCAGAATTTTTATATCCACATTCACTACATATTTGACTTGATGCATAATTTTGTGGTGCTATTATTATTTCTCTGTCATACCATTTTGATTTGTATTCTAACATCCTTCTAAATTCTGCCCATGATACTTCTGTTATTGCTTTTGCTAATCTGTGGTTTTGATGCATATTCTTTACTTTCAAATCCTCCAAAACTATCACTTGGTTTTCGTGAATAATTTTAGAGGATAGTTTGTGTAAAAAATCTTTCCTTTGATTTGCTATTTTTTCGTGTAGTTTAGCAAGCTTTTGTCTTGTTCTTTCATAGTTTTTACTTTGCTTTTGCTTTCTTGATAATGATTTTTGTATAATTTTAATTCTTTTTTCTGTTTTTCTTAACCATTTTGGATTTTCTACCTTTGTTCCATCAGATAAAATAGCAAATTCTTTAATGCCTAAATCTATGCCTACTTTTCTATCTATTTTAGGTAATTCTTTAATTTCTTCTTCTACAAGTATAGAAACATAATATTTACCTGTTGGCGTTTTTGATATGGTTACGGATTTGATTTTTCCTTCAAATTGTCTGTGTTGTTTTATTTTTATTTTTGTCTTTAACTTTGGAATTTTTAGATAACCACCTTCAAGTGTTACCGTTCCATTTTGATTATTTGTAGTGTAAGACTGGTAACCTTTCTTTTTCTTGAACTTTGGAAAACCTATTTTCTTATCTCTAAAAAAGTTTTTATATGCTTTCTCTAAATTAAGCTGTGCATTAGCAAGGGCAAGGCTATCTACTTCCTTTAGAAAAGGATACTCTTTCTTATACTTTGCAGGTGTAGTTTTAAGCATTTCTCCTGTCTGTTTGTAATATTCTATTTTATCTGCAAGCATTTTATTGTAAATAAATCTTACACAGCCAAATACTTTAGAAAAATATTCTTCTTGTTCTTTTGTTGGATATATCCTGTATTTATATGCTTTTAGCAAAGTTACACCTCCTTTCCTTGTGTTTCTATATATTTTCTAATTACTTCAATTGGTGCACCACCAGTTGTAAGCAAACAATAACTTCTTGACCAAAAATATTCTTTCCAGAGTTGTTTTTTTATTTCTGGATATTCTTTTTTTATTATTCTTGATGAAGCACTTTTATATGCGTTTATAAATTTAGATAATTCACTATTTGGATGTGCTTTGAATAATATATGAACATGGTCTTTATCATGATTCCACTCTTGTAATGTAATATTATAATTACCTTGTATCTTTTCAAATATTTCTTTTAGTCTATTCGATATATTATCATCAATAACTTTTCTTCTATATTTAGTTACCAAAACAAGATGATAATACAACAAGAATACTGAATGATTATTATTGTCTAATTTCATTGATATTGCTCAACTCCTTCCTTTAATACTGATTATATCACAAAGGAAAGAATTGTCAAGCAACATTCATCGCCCACTTATAGAAGTGGGCGACTTCTGTCGTTTACTTAGTTAAACTATCATATTTGATATCGAAAAATTCACCTTCAATGCATCTTCTTATGAACTCACGGCTTTCCTCTCTTTGAGACGGTGCCAGCAATTTGACGACATCAACCCCTATTAAATCCTCAAAATACTCTGTAATGTTTTTAACATAATCATTTGCGTATTCAACTTTTTCTCTAAAGATAACAATACCTACATTTGTAACCTTTTCGACAGCATTAAAAATGCTTTTATAATCTCGATATTCAAATATTTTGTTACCAAGTGAATTTAATCGCTCCAAAAAACCAAACTCATACCCAATATCCACTACCTTATCAGAACCAAGCCTTTTTAATATACTAAGTCCAGAATCATTTAGATGCATTGTGTGTAATACATTTTTAGTTTTTTCCAAAAATTCTGGATCAGACTCTTTTGCCATAAAAGAGTGAAAAATACCCATTCCAAATTCATAAATAATTTGAAGCTGTGACTTTTCCTCTTCAGAAAATTTAATATAACTGTCCTTCCTAGTAATTCCAATGTCTATTTCACCGGAAATAACAGCACTTTTGATATCCTCTAAATTTTTATAAATCATAAAATCTATCTGGTTAATATTAAATCCTATTTGCTCCAGCTCAATAAGTGTCGAATAAATAACTCGAAGAGGTACTATTCCGACCCTATAAAAGTTTTTATCTCTAACCAGGTCTTTTTTTGAGAAATAACATACAGTATCCCACTGCTCATTAAGCCTTCCGATGGGCTTATACCCTTTTGAAAAAAGTAATTGGGCTGTCTCAGGGTTTTGAAAAGCTAAATCATATTCTTCATTTAAGAGCGCTTCTTGCTCTTCACGAAGAGATTTATAAGAAACAACAGAAAACTCTTCATTTAACTTTTCAGAAAGGTATTTTGCAAAATCATGCCATACTGTTATATCTTCTGTTGTATGATGAAAACATATATTTATCAATCTCATACTTGAAATATTCTAAATTATTATTTTATTCAAGTCAATTTTTTTAATTTATCATTCACTATTTTTTTGAAATTTTCAAAATATTATGATACCATAAAGTATGGATTTTTTTAGAACTAATATAATTGAAAGTTTCAACTTCCTGAGTGGTTCTTTTCTTATTTCATCTTTCGATCTTGCATACAATCTTTCCAAAATCGTAGATTTTGTGAATAAAAATCTGACCCAGCACCATCATAGGGTTGCTTATATTGCCACGGCCATTGCTGCTGAATATGGTCTTAATCTGAGCAGAATCAAGAATACAACATTAGCTGCCCTTCTTCATGACATAGGGTTAATGGTAACAAGTGAAGTCAAAAACTTATCAACATTTGATATTGGAGATGATAGCAAATTATCCCACTCAAAAATCGGCTCATATTTATTAAAAGAGGTATCATTTTTTCAAGAACTATCAGATATAATAGAGAAACACCACTTTAAATATAAAGACTATCCTGACATAAAAGATGAGCCCTTAATAATTTTTCTTGCTGACAGGATTGATATCTTGCTTGACAGGAATAAAGCTTCTTATTACCAGAAGGATAAAATCTGTGACATTATTTCTTCGGAATCCGGCAAAATGTTTAAGCCCGAACATGTGGAAGCATTTCTCAAATTCAAAGACAAAGAGTATTTCTGGCTTGAACTTGATATGCCCGACAAAGACAAAATTTTAAGAAAATATATACAATACGACATCTATGATCTTAATATAGAAAACATCATGGAATTTACAAAATTTATCGGGCAATTGATAGACTTCAGGTGTTCATTTACCGCAACCCATTCTGTTAGGGTAGCAAACACCGCAGCCACTCTTTCAAAATATTGCGGATTTGATGAACAAAAACAAAAAGAAGTGGAAGTTGCAGGCTATCTTCACGATATTGGAAAGCTTGGAATCGACCCTTACATAATAAACAAAAATGGTCCATTAACTATTGATGAAATGGCGGAAATGCGTAAACATACTTATTATACTTACTATATACTCACTTCACTGGAAATCTTTGATGATCTTAAATATATGGCAGCCTTTCATCATGAATACCTTGACGGCACGGGATATCCATTCCATTTAAAAGCAAACAGGCTTACCACAGGATGCAGATTGATGACTATTGCTGATATTTTTACAGCCCTTACCGAAGATAGACCATACAGAAAAGGGATGAAAATAGATAAAACCTTATCTATTCTTGAAACTTTTGCAAAAAATGGAAAAATAGATTGTAATATTTTAGATATCCTTAAAGAAAACATAGACGAGATACAATATATCAGCAAATCTCTTCACAATGAGGTTATTGCTAAGTACAATAATTTTAAAAATGTATTGATTTGAAAATACCTTTTGGCTTACTAATCTTCTTTTGTGGCAACATTTAGACTATCAGCTATGCATACATCCGGCAGATTGTTTTTATTGAGCATTTCATAATAAAATGAGCCACACCCTGAATCAAACAGTTTATCTTCACCTTTTACCACTTTGACCATACGTATACCTTCTGGGACTTTAAACTGAATATTGGTCACACCCGGCAGCAATTTACGTTCTATTTCTGCCATAATTGGTGCTGCTATTTTACCTCCGGAAGCATCATCCCCTAACGATTTAAAGTTATCGTACCCAACCCATAACACAGCAACATACGGTGGGAAAATTGCCGCAAACCAGACATCTTTACTGTCATTTGTTGTACCTGTTTTGCCAGCAGTACCTTTAATAAGGCCTTTCCCTCTTGCAGTGCCACTGCTTACAACTTTCTTCATAAGGTAAAGGGTCTGATATACACTTTTTTCGTCGGCTACCCTTTTGCATTCGTTATTTGGCTGAACAACAGAGCCATCATCTGCAACTACACTATCGATAAATTTCATCTCGCATTTTTTTCCATAATTTGCGAGAGTAGAGTACGCATAAGCAACATCAAAAGGTGTCTGAGGTATTGACCCAAGTGGCATGGCATAAAAGGGTTTGATATCTTTAAATCCTATTCTGTTTGCCATGTATGCTACATTGTTCAATCCGGCTTTTTCTGCCAGTTTTATTGTAAGGTTATTAAGTGAGTAAATCAGTCCGTTTCTTATATTGGTTTTTCCCATATAAAAATCTTTGTAATTTTTTGGTCTGTAAATAAAATTCCCCTCTTTAAATTCGTATGGCTTATCTTCAAGTACAAAAGAAGGTCTTATACCTCTCTGAAATGCAGTTAAATAGGTAACCGGCTTAAAAATTGAGCCAACCTCTCTTTTTACCTTAAGTGCTCTGTTTCTACCATAATCATCGTTGATTGTCCCTATTGTCAAAACTGTCTTTTTGTTTTGATAATCAATAAGCACTAAAGATGCCTCTACCCCTTTAAAACCTTTGAGAGAGTCTCTTAACAACCTAGTAAAATCGGCATATTTTTTCTCATCAAGATTTGTAAATATTTCATAGCTTTTTTCCTTAAAATTTAAGTCCAAATCATCTAATTCTCCGAAAACACCATCAAGGTAGTCAGGATATTTCACAAGTGTCTGAGGGTGATTAATAAAAATTTTCCTGCCACTTCTGCTTATAAGAGAAGAATCATCAAAAATTTTACCGTAAGAGTCTTCTGGGTCATTTATATTTTCAAGGGCTGCAAGAGCCAAAAAAACCTTTTCTTTGAAATGCAGCTCAGAAAACTTTTTGGAAAATAGATACAATGAATATCCATTTACCCCTTTTATCCCGTTTGAAAAAACAAAATTGTTAAATATAGCTTCATAAAGCTCAGACGGCTTGTACTTTTCATTAAGTCTTTTATAAAATTCATTTTTCAGCGCATCTTTAAAAAAGTATTCAAAATATATTCCTTTAAGCTGCCCATAAAAATCTCCCCACAACTTGCTTTTAATCGGGTCTTCCCCCTTCATTTCAACATATCTCTCATAAAATACATCAAACTCTTTAAAATCTTCCTCCACACTGATAGTGTCGCCATATGACATATATTTTTCAAAAATTATATTATTGTCTTTAGAATATATTTTTAGTGTAATTGTCTTTGAATCATTAAGTGTTTTGATATCAGGAATCTTTATTAAAGAAAAAAGATATTGCCTGTATTTACCAAAAGCGTAATCAAGGCCAAATATATAAAGCAAAAAAATAGTCAGTAAAAAAATTATAAAAAACAATAGCTTTTTAATACTCATTTTAAGTCACACTATTTTAACAATACTATTTGCACATCGCAAACATTGGTATTTGTAGGACCAGTTTTTACAAGGGCCTTTACCTGCTCAAAAAAACGATAAGAATCATTGTTTTGTAGAAAATCATCAGGATTAAGCCCAACTTCATAAGCCCTTTTTAATATTTCATAGCTTGCCATAGCTCCCGCTGCATCAGTCGGTCCATCATTGCCATCTGTGCCGGCCGACAAAAAATAAATACCTTCATCATTTTTTGTAAGCTCACTTAAAAAGGCAAGAGCCATCTCCTGATTTCTTCCACCTTTTCCGCTCCCCTTTATTGTAACCGTTGTCTCACCGCCAGATATCAGGCAGTCATATCCTTTGTGATACTTTTTAAATCCCCTTGCAAAAGACAATAACACTTTTGCCACCTCTCTTGCCTCTCCAAAAAGTTCGTCTGTAAGAATGAGCGGACTAAGCCCAAGTTGCTTAGCCTTCTTTTTTGCACCAAGAAGTGCGTGGTAGTTTGACCCGATTATAACATTCTTAAATCTGCTGCTCTTTATATCTTTTTCTTTCAAAGTCTCTTCTGCACCCCCCAGAGCGCCTTTTTTAAAATATTCTTTTACTTTACCCTCAATGTTATATTTCACGCAAATTTTTAGGGCATCATGAAAAGTCGTGCTGTCAAAATATGTAAGTCCGCTTGCAATTGTGTCAAGTCTGTCACCGATTACATCAGAAAGTATTAAATTAAGACTGAATGAATCTTTCAACAATTTTAGATAGCCGCCACCTTTCATCCTTGAAAGATGCTTTCTCACACAATTGATTTCCCCGATATCAGCCCCTCTTTCAAGAAGTTTTCCTGTAATATCCTGCTTATCTGCCAGTGTGAAACCTTCACGGGGAGCAGAGACAAGGGCAGAGCCCCCACCGGAAACAAGTGTCAGGACAAATGTTTTATCGTTTACATTTTTTAAGAGATTTATGATTTTTTCTGCACCTCTGATACTGTTTTCATCCGGGACCGGATGACCTGCCTGTAAAACTTCAAATTTTGTCAATTTCTCGGTATGACCATATTTTGTAACCACAAGCCCTTCAAAATCGTAACCTTTAAATACATTTTCCACGCCAAGCGCCATTTTGGCACTTGCCTTCCCGATACCGATAACAATAATTTTATCAAAATTATTCAAATCCAGCTCAAAACTTTCATTTTCATCAAAAAGTTTTAAGATACCGTTTTTAATGTTTAATTTTCGCAAAATAAGATTATATGGGTCAACAGCATCAACAGCACTTTTAAAAATATCTATCAAAAATTCATGAGTCATTTTTATCTTGGCTGATTTGTAGGCCTTACAAGCACTTCATTCAACGAAACATTCTTTGGTGCATCAAGGGCATAATCTATCAGATTTGCGATGTCTTCAGGTTTTAACATATCTACCGACTCTTTATATTTTATAAATGCTTCAGGCAGATTTTCACCCCATTCAGTATCCACAAGACCAGGTTCAATTGTAATGACCCTTACCCCTTTTGAACAAAGCTCATCCCTGATACTTTCAGAAAATCCCACCACAGCCCATTTTGTGGCGCAATACGTGGAAAGCCCTGCAAACCCCTTTCTACCGGCAACGGAGGCAATATTGACAATAGTTCCCTTGTTTTCCACCATATCTTTTGCAAATTTATTTGTAAGATAAATCAGTCCAAACACATTCAGGTCAATAATCTCTTTTATCGACTGCGCAGTCTCAGTACCAACCGGCGCATAGATTCCTCGCCCTGCATTATTCACCAGGATATCAATACTGCCAACATTTTCCTTTGTAAAATTGTAAAGTCTGTCTATTTCATCAGATTTTGATACATCGCAGTTAATTGCAAAAAAACTGTCAGATATTTTTTTCAATTCATCAAGATTTTTACTGTTTTCGATACTTCTTGACGCAAGGATAACAGTATCCCCTTTTTTTAGTAAAATTTTGGCAAGCTCAAATCCTATCCCCCTGCTTGCCCCGGTGATCAAGATTTTTCTATTCATATCTACCCCCTTAATTTTAAACAGAACAACCCCTGCACATAAAATTTAACTTGCTATAACAATATGATAACACACTTACATAAAATGTCCAGAGATTCTGCCCTCTAAATATTCCGCACAAATTAGCCGTTGTCTATTCTCTGACAAATTTAAAAGAAGGCTATTTATCAACTCAAATGAAAATGCGGCTGATTTTTGAAGATATCTATTGCATTTTCAAGGGGGATAGGTTTTGAAAAGAAATAACCCTGCAGAAAGTCACAGCCTATTGATTTTAATATTTCAGCCTGCTCTTTAGTCTCAACACCCTCTGCTATAGTTTGAAGGCCGAGATTTTTACCGAGAGATACGATAGTTTTTACAATACCCATTACTTTTTCATCCTCAAGCATTTTTCTCACAAACGATATATCTATCTTGAGTATGTCAAAAGATACCTGCTCAATCATTCCAAGGCTTGAATATCCTGTACCAAAGTCATCTATCTCCACCATAAAATTAAGTTTCTTTAGCCTATCGATGATATCTATTACTTTTCCACTATCCTTTAAAAATACCCTTTCAGTAATTTCAAGATTTATAAACTGTCTGAGATTAAGAGGGACTATATCTGCACATTCGAGTATTTTTCCTGAAGATACCGAATTGGCGCTAATATTTACAGATATTTTCAGGTATTTATTTAAATGTAAGTGGACTGTTTGCAAATATTCCACAATTTTTTTAAAAAGCAACAATTCAAATTTTTCCAAAAGCTTAGTTTTCTCTATTATATTTATAAAAAAATCAGGATATATCAGTCCCCTTTCAGGGTGATTGATTCTCACAAGAGCTTCAAAAGATTCAATTTTTAGGGTAGCTGAAGAAACAATAGGCTGAAGGTGAAATACAAAAAACTCTTTTTCAAGACTTTCTTCGATTAACCCCACTTTATCAAAATATTCCATAACATTTTTGTTTATTTTTTCATTATATACTCTAACACAGTTTGCCCCTTCCGTTTTTGAGAGATTTAAGGCTGCCTCTGCCCTTGCAAGCAAATCGGTAGCGCCTATTCCACCATCCCATACTGAAACCCCAATATTTATATCAATCAAAAGCTTATCTTTATCCACAAAAACCGGCCTTTTAAAAAAATTTAAAAATTTATCGATAACTTTGAGCAAATTTTCATCACTATCAAGTCGCAAGAATATTCCAAAACTATCACTTCCGACCCTTGCCACCAAATCTTTTCTATAAAAGTTACCTACAAGCTCCTTAGATACCTTTTTCAAAATTTCATTGCACTTTTCAAAGCCGTATCGTTCATTTAGCATCGCAAATCCATATATATCAAAAACAACTACAATTGCTGTTTCTTTTGACTTGTAAAAATCCTCAAGCTGTTTGTTGACATTTTCAATAAATCCTTCCCTGTTTAAAACTCCAGTTAGCAAATCGGTATATTTAAATTTGAATACCTCCTCTTCAAGATAAGCTTCTTTTGTAATATCTTTGGCAATGGATACAAATTTTATTATTTTCCCATTTTGAGCAACAGGAACAATTGTATTATCCACCTGAAAATAACTGCCATCTTTTCTTTTATTGGTTACAGCCCCTTTATAAATCTCTCCGTTGGTAATCTTTTTCCATAAATTTTCATAAAAGCTTTTATCATAAAGCCCTGATTTGAATATCCTCGGAGTTTTCCCTATTATCTCCTTTCTGGAAAATCCGCTAATTGTTACCACTGCATCGTTGACATATTCGATTATACCGTTTTTATCCGTAATCATTACCCAATCATACGTATTTTCAACAGTACTCAACAAAATATTCTTAAAACCGATCTCATTTAGATTGTTTACCTGACCGGCAATTGATTCTTGCAGTGCAATTAATGTGTCCATAAGTGTTTCATTAAAGAAATACTGTTTATTTTAATAAAGATTTAAAACAAAATATTCATTTTTATATTTTATGGGGATTGCACATGAAGAATGGTAGTTTCTTTTCAGCATCTCCTCTTGCCACGGCAAAATATTCGGATTGCTTTTTGTGTCTTGATTTATCACTATTTTATTCTCTTTCACCGATGAAAATGTGGGTCCAATATCATATTTATCAGAGCTTAAAACTGACATAAAATAGTCCAGATAACCTTCCTCATAGCCTGCCTTTGCAATTATTTTAGGCCTTTTTCTCTTATAAATTTTCCCAACCCATGCAAAACTGATATTTTTATCCTTTACAATCTCACTGCACAAAAAATTAAAAAATTCTTCAAGACTAACAATTCGTTTTCTTATTAGCGAGTTTAAATTATACAAAATACTGTATAAGTCTTTACTTGAAACCTCTTCGGAAACATCCACAATAAACATACAGCCGACATTTTGACCTAAATATGAAATTGTGGTATCATAGGCATTTACATACTTAAAATAGCCGCTCTTTGTATAAATCGGCAAATGGTGAAACTCCTGATTTATGTTAAAGCCTTTGCTTCGTTTGTCTGAAATATTCTTTATAACCTCTTTAAAAGACTCATTAAAAAAAGATGAAAAATCCATATTTTTGAGTTCATCTTCACTGTATTCCGTTAAACAGGTAAAACCTTTATCAGCAAACAGAATATTATCAAAGTTATAGATTACAAAACTGATTATCCGGCTATGAATCAAATGCTCAAAAACCTCTTTCAAATAAATAGTATTTTCAATATATACTTCGCAAAGATAGAGTTTTTCAGGTGTCCTGTTTATAACATGTATATTTACCAGAAACTCAATACCGGAAAAATCTTTTTCAAAAACACACACCTGCCTTGTTATAGAATCCGTATCTTTGTCAACTAATGCTTTAAAATTTAAAATGATAAGTTTTTCAGATTCGGATTTTAATTTTTGAAATAATGCACCTTCTGTGTTGCTAATCTCTTTTGTGGTAACAATAGAAAAATTGCCACCTGAAAAATCAATAGTCTTATAAAAAATACAGTACAACGAATTTTCCATACGTCCCTTTATATATGCATATTTTACAATATTATTACAGCTTTTTTAAAACTATTCAACTTAAATAACATAATAAAAAAGGCAAAGCAGCCTTTAAAAAAACTACTTTGTCTCAATATTTTTAACATCACCTGACTCCAACTGAAGCAATAGGAATCAAAACACCAATACTTCAAAAGATTTCAAAATTACAGTTATTTATACTTCTCCATTAATTGGTCTAAATAAGTCACAACCTTTTCAGTATCAGAAAGCATATCCTCAATCATTTTTCTTGCATCATCTACTCTACCCTGCTTAATCAAATTTGTAATCTCCATTCCAATCTTATGCACATCAACATGTGGATGCTCTATGGCATTAAACTCTGAATCGACTTTAAAATATTGACCGTCAGGGGAGTAATAAAACTTACCAAAGTTACAGTTTTTATGGTCTACTACATTAAAATTGCATCTACCGTTAATCAGACAGTCAAATATTCTGTTCATAAATTTAATATGATCAAATTTTGCTTTAACAAAGATGCTCCCTTTTTTAGAAAATTTAAATTTGTAAAAGTTTTCAATTGCTACAGACAATTCATTAATAAAAGTATCTATATCCTTCTGAAGCACTGCCACTTCGGATTTAGATATCTCACCCATTTCAGATACACTTACTACACTTTGAGCAATCTCTTCAGTAGCTGAAGACTGCTCCTCTACAGCTGAAGAAATACCTAATATCAAAGAATTTAGCTCGTCAATAGCATCCAAAATCTCGCCAAAATTGTCCTTCGTATTTTGGGAAAGTAAAGTCTGCTTATCCACCGCTTCAACTACATTTTCCGCATTATTGTAAGACTCTTTTACATTAACCTGAATCTGCTTAATCATTGTTTCAATCTCTTTGGTAGACTGTTGAGTTTTTTCGGCTAATTTTCTCACCTCATCAGCCACCACGGCAAACCCTCTGCCGTGCTCACCTGCACGTGCCGCTTCTATTGCAGCATTAAGAGCCAAAAGATTTGTCTGGTCTGCTATATCATTGATTACGTTAATAATATTGCCAATCTTCTTAGCATCGTCCGTTAACTGAGCAATGGAATTTTTAAGATTTGTAATAGTGACTTTTGTGGATTCGGCGTAACTTGCAACCTGATCAATAATTTCTCCACCTTTTTGTGCCACTTCAACAGTTTGCTGTGCCTTGCTAGCCGAATCCTGAGCGCTTCTTGCAATCTCCATAATTGTAGAGCTCATCTCTTCACTGGCTGTAGCTACCTGGTTTGCCATATCCCCCGTTTTTTCAGCCACATCACTTACTTTTACAAGAGAGTGATACAGACTGTTACTCTTTTCAATTGAGTTTGAAATTTTATACATTGTATCCAAAAAGTCATTTTCAAGATTTTCTATAAATTTATTAAAATAATTTGACAGATCTGCTATTTCATCTTTGGATTTAACCTCTATTCTTTGAGATAAATCCCCTTCACCTTCTGAAATATTTTTCAACATATTTGTAATTTTACTTAGCGGTTTCAAGGCAAATGTTAAAAGAAAAACAAGCCCTGCCACAATTAATATACCTATGATTACTATAACCATCATCTTCTTATAAAGTGCCGACTTATGCATATCTATTTCTTTACTAAAGTCATGGGAAAGTAATATCTGACCAATTTCTTCCCCGGAATAATCTTTGATAGGAAATCTGAAAAAGTGAATGTTCCCTATTTTTTTGGTGCTGCTATCCACTTTTGAAATCAAATTTTTCATCCCTTCAGACATTTCATAATAAACAAACTCACCTCTTTTGACCTCTCCCTCTTTTAGAGAGGTTTTCCCTGCTCTTGCAAAAACAGACTCTTTTATCCCTACAGCAAAATTAACATCATACATCTCTTTTATACCATTCATTATATAAAGATAAGAGCCTCCAAGCTCAACGCTTCCTATATGCTCCCCATTTAAAAATACAGGGTAAACAACTCTTAGGCCAAGCCCTGCTACTCCAACTTCCACCCCTACAACCTTTTTCTTTGTTTTGTTACATTCCACAACTGTCTTTCTGAAGCCACTTAAATCGTCGCCAAATTTTTCCGGGTTGTGCAAACGCAAAAAAGTTTGTGCCGGTGGCAGATGATATTGAAACTGTTTTACACCATAATTTTCCTTTAAATCTTTAAATAAACCTTTTTTTACCTCATAAAGTCCTATCCTGTCCCTAGTCTTAAAAAGTGTATTGGCAAGGGAGTCCTCCGAAATAATTTTTGTAGTGATTTCAAGTGTATGAAACTCATCTTCCAGTGTTTTTTCAATTGCAGATTTTATATTCTGATACTTCTCCTTGTGAATCGACTCAATAGAAGATACAAGGTTGAGATAATCAAAGTAAGCCGAAGCAAGGACTATTAAAATAATTCCAAGTATGGCACCAATAATAACCTTTAATTTAATCGACATAATTCACCTCATAATAAACTTCTTATTTTAAATCTTAGCATAAAAAAAATTCTTTTCAAAACTAAAATATAAACTATAATCGACCTCATGGAAAAAGAGTTTAACAAGCTTGTAAAAATTATTGAAAAATTAAGAGCTCCTGACGGCTGCCCCTGGGACAGGGAGCAGACTCTATATTCCTTACGTGACCAGCTTATTGAGGAAACCTTTGAGCTTGTGGAAGCAATAGATAATAAAGATATTGAAAACATCAAGGAAGAGCTTGGAGATTTACTGCTTCATGTAATTATGCATTCGGTTATTGCGGCAGAAGATAATCTTTTTACACTAACAGACGTAATGAAAACAATTTTTGAAAAACTCATAAGAAGGCACCCGCACGTTTTTGGAGGTGAAAAAACAGATTCGGTAGATGACGTCCTTGTTAATTGGGAAAAGATTAAAAGTAAGGAAAAAAAGGACAGAAAATACATACTGGACGGAATCCCCAAAGGCTTGCCTTCTATACAAAAGGCCTACAAGCTTCAAGAAAAGGCCAAAAAAGTTGGCTTTGATTGGGAAAACAGTGAGGATTGTCTTAAAAAGGTAGAGGAAGAGTTTGAAGAGTTTAAAGATGCAATAAAACACAAAAGTCCTGATGAAATTGAAGAAGAGATGGGTGACTTACTATTTTCTATCTTAAACCTTTCAAGGTTTCTAAATATCAATGCTGACAGTGCCTTGCAAAAAACCAACGAAAAATTCAAAAGCCGATTTCGGTTTATCGAAGATGAACTTGCAAAAAACGGTATCTCATTTGAGGAAGCATCCATTGAATTATTGGAAAGATACTGGCAAAAAGCAAAAAATACATTCAAATAAATTTTATTGGAGGTCAAAATGTTTAAAAATATTACACCTGAAGAGATAACTGAAAATGCCTTTGAAGTAATTGGAAAAAAATGGATGCTAATTACCCCGTCAAACAAGGATGGCATAGTAAATCCCATGACTGCCAGTTGGGGCGGTTTTGGAGTAATGTGGCATAAAAATGTTACTTACATCGTCATAAGACCTACAAGATACACATACGAATTAATTGAAAAAACAAACAAATACACGCTAACTTTTTTCGAAGACAAGTATAGAAAAATTTTAAATTTATGTGGCTCAAAATCCGGACGTGATATTAATAAAATAAAAGAAACAGGACTGACACCGATTTTTGAAGATGAGTTTATTTATTATAAAGAGTGCAGTCTTTCTATTTTCTGTAAAAAACTATATTTTACCGATTTCAATCCTGACAATTTTTTAGACAATGAAATTGAAAAGCTATACCCTAAAAAAGATTATCACAAACTATATATCGGCGAAATAATAAGGGTTAAGTCTGAATAATTATTTGCAATCTCTTCCCCCGGCAGTTATAATTTAAAGAAATCATAAGGGGGATTTTTATGAAAAAAATTTTTATATTTACACTCATCTTGCTTGTTGTCTGTATTTCTGCTTTTGCCCAAAACAGGTCTTCTTCATTAAATGACGTAAAAACGTCCAGAGTAATATTTGATGTTAACATAGGTGATGCAAAACTACTTCTTACAAGGCTCACTCTTATAAAAGAAACGCTTGATGGTCTTTCAAAATACAATGATTATAAAGCTGTCGTGGCATTTCGAGGAAAGGCTTCCAACTTTGTTACAAAAAACAATGAGCATATAAAAAAGGATGATATCGGTATCAAAGAAAAAATTTATAGTATTCTTAATATTCTAAAAAATGACTACAATGCAACACTTGAGCAATGCACTATTGCCCTTAAATTTGCAGGTATTGAGCCTGATGAAGTGTATGATATTATAAATGTGATAGAAAACGGCTACATTTCCATAATTGGTTATCAAAATCAAGGCTATGCTTTTGTACCTATGGACTGAGGGTATCCGCGCCTTATTTAGTTAGGAAAAACACATATCTTGCTTAAAAAAGTTTGGCCAGGCTTTAACTATTTTTTAACCTTAAAGGTGTTAAGTTTTACTTAATGCAATTTTCATTTATTTATTAATAAAATATAAAGACGTCTAACTATAATTTAATTAACTTACCGTTGACACATCATCTATTTTGATATACTATATATACGCATCAAAAAATTTAGGAGGAAATATATGAAGAAGTTTTTAACTCTTATGGCAGTGTTTGCAGCTTTTCTTTTTGTTGTGGCACCTGCTCAAGCTAAAAAATTTGTAACTATTGGGACAGGTGGTGTAACCGGTGTTTACTACCCAACCGGTGGAGCCATTGCTAAGATGGTTAACCAGAAATCCAAAGAATACGGACTCAAAGCTACTGTTGAATCAACAGGTGGTTCAGTATTCAACATTAATGCTGTTATGAGTGGCGACCTTGAATTTGGTATCGCCCAGTCTGACAGACAATACCAGGCATATCACGGTATAGCTGAGTGGGAAGGCAAACCACAAAAAGATTTAAGAGCTGTATTTTCTATCCACCCGGAAGCTATCACACTTATAGCTTCTGCAGATGCAGGTATTAAGTCAATAAAAGATATCAAAGGTAAAAAGATAAACCTTGGTAACCCTGGTTCAGGTCAGCTTCAAAACTCCAAAGATGTACTTGAAGCTGTTGGTCTTACAGAAAACGATGTACAGGCTTTTTATGTAAAAGCTGTTGAAGCACCAGGCCTTATCCAGGACGGAAGACTTGATGGCTTCTTTTATACAGTTGGTCACCCAAATGGTAACATTAAGGAAGCTACATCAGGAAGAATCAAAGTTAATATAGTTCCTATCGAAGGTGAAGGTATTGCAAAGCTTATAAAAGAAAAGCCATATTATGCTGTTGGTAAAATAGATATGAATAACTATCCTAACGCTGCAAATGCTGACGCTGGCACTGTAAACTCAATTGGCGTTAAAGCAACACTTGTGACAAGTGCTAATGTATCTGATGATATTGTATATGCGCTTACAAAAGAAGTTTTTGAAAATTTTGACGAATTTAAGAAACTTCACCCAGCGTATTCAGTATTAACAAAAGAAGACATGTTACAAGGTCTTTCAGCTCCTATTCACCCTGGCGCTTTGAAATACTACAAAGAGGCAGGACTTGTTAAATATATCAACCCTGAGTTGGTTAAGTAATTTATTAACAAACAGTTAGAATATCAAAGCTCTCTTAATGTCAAATTAAGAGAGCTTTGTTTTTTATAAAAAAGTTACGGGGATTAATATGGCAAGTAAGTTTGAAAAATCAGCTGAAGACTTTTTGAAGGAAGAAAGTGGCGAACTCAGAGAAGTAAGACCATTTGAAAAATATATAATCAATTTTGTGGCATTGTCGTGGACAATATTTCAAATGCTATTACCCTCTGTGCTGGCATTAAATAGTACATATATCAGATCAATTCACCTTGCCTTTGCACTTGCTCTTGCTTATCTAAGTTTACCAATGTTCAAATATCCTAAAACAAGCTTTGGCAAGGCTATTTCACCAATGAATAAAATTGCCATACATGACTATATCTTTGCTATTGCAGGAATTGTATGTGCAACTTACTTGATTTGGGACTGGGAAGGTCTTTCAATACGTGCCGGCATACCTATTCAAAGAGATATCGTAATAGGTCTATTAATAATAGCTCTGACACTTGAAGCCACAAGAAGGTCAATTGGTACACCTCTTGCGATAATTGCTACTGTATTTTCACTTTACGGTTTTTTTGCAGAAAACATGCCTGACCTGATTGCATTCAAAAGTGTATCTTTAACCAAATATATAAACCAGATTGCCCTTTCTACTGAGGGTATTTTTGGTATTCCAATAGGCGTATCAGCAAATATTGTATTTTTGTTTGTACTTATGGGTGCTATGCTTGACAAAGCTGGTGCTGGAAGATATTTTATCGACCTTGCCGTGTCTCTTCTTGGAGGTTTTAGAGGCGGACCTGCAAAAGCTGCTGTTATAGCAAGCGGTCTTAGCGGAATGGTATCAGGCTCAAGTATTGCAAATGTTGTTACTACCGGAACATTTACTATCCCTCTTATGAAAAGTGTTGGTTACCCTCCTGAAAAGGCAGCCGCGGTTGAGGTCGCTGCAAGCACTAATGGACAGTTAATGCCTCCTATTATGGGTGCAGCAGCATTTATTATTGCAGAATATGTAAACGTACCGTACATTCAGGTAGTAAAAGCTGCAATTATTCCGGCTTTTACATCATATCTTGCACTACTGTATATTACGCACCTTGAGGCATGTAAACTCGGGATAGAAGGAATACCAAAATCAAAGCTTCCAAATTTTACTAAAACACTCCTTTCAGGTGTACATTATCTTATACCAATAGTTTGGCTTTTGACTGAACTTGTGGTATTGAGACACACACCTCAAATGGCTGCATACAGGACAGTTTTATTACTTATTTTGGTGATATTTTATCAAGAAATAAAAAATGCCCTTAAGAACAAATCAAGCTTTTCTGAAGGAATAAAAAACTCTATAAAACTTACGTTTGATGGATTTGTAACTGGTGCAAAAAGTATGGTAGGCGTTGCCCTTGCTACTGCAGCTGCAGGAGTGGTGGTGGGTATGGTGTCACTTGGAATAGGCGGTATGATAAATGAAATCGTTGACACAATAGCCAATGGTAACATCTATATACTACTGTTCATTACTGCTTGTGCCAGCTTGCTCCTTGGTATGGGTTTGCCTACAACTGCCAACTATATAGTTATGGCTTCCCTCACTGCGCCACTGATAGTTAAGCTTGGCACAGCTTATGGGTTTATAGTCCCACTTATGGCTGCACATATGTTTGTATTTTTCTTTGGAATATTGGCTGATGATACTCCACCAGTAGGTCTGGCTGCATATGCTGCATCTGCTATTGCTGACTCACCTCCAATTAAAACAGGTGTTCAAGGGTTTATGTATGATATAAGAACAGCAATAATACCTTTTATGTTTATTTTTAACCATGACCTTATTTTAGACGGCGTTACTTCATGGACATTTGGGATATTCATATTTATAATAGCTACTTGTGGTGCAATGTTTTTTGCAAGCGCTGTTCAGGGCTGGTTTGTTACTAAAAACAATATCTTCGATACCATACTGTTATTAGCTGCAGGTATCTTTTTCTACCGCCCTGCAATTATATCCAACTTTTTCCACATAAATACCGATGAAGCTCACAAATATTATTTTGTTATAGTACCTGCTATTCTTGTGGCTATTGTTTATATTATGCAAAAGATGAGAACAAAAAAGCAAATGGCGACAGCTTAAAAAAGGGGCAATAAAGCCCCTTTTTTATTTTCCTATATATTGATTAAGATTCATAAAAAGACTTACCGTAAAGTTTATAACGGTATCCATCATCCATGGGAAAAATATAATAAGTCCTGCTACTACTGCCAAAATTTTAGGAATAAAGGTCAAAGTCATCTCCTGAATCTGAGTAACAGCCTGAAAAATACTTATTACAAGACCTGCCACAAGGCCAAACAGTAACATCGGAGCAGCAACCAAAAGGGAAATTTCAAGAGCTTTTGTTGTGATGCTTATTACAAAATCAGGAGACATAACCCCTCCTTACATAAAACTTTTTACAATCGAACCAATTATCAAAGACCACCCATCCACAAGAACAAACAGTAAAATTTTAAAAGGCAAAGATATCATAACCGGTGGCAACATCATCATACCCATCGACAAAAGGACACTTGCCACGACAAAATCTATTATCAAAAACGGTAAAAACAATAAAAATCCCATTTCAAAGGCAGTTTGCAATTCACTTACAACAAAAGCAGGTATCAAAACCAGATCGGGTATATCATCCGCTGTTTTTGGTCTTTCATAGTTTGATATCTCAAGAAACATCAGTACATCTTTTTTCCTTGTATTTGATAGCAAAAATTTTCTTAGCGGTTTTTTTGCTTCTTCAAGGGCAGTTGTAAAGTTAATTTTGTTATCCAGATAAGGTGTAAGTGCTTTACTGTTTATTTCACTAAAAACAGGTGACATAATAAAAAATGTTAAAAACAGCGCAAGTCCGACCAGGACTTGGTTAGGGGGCATCTGCTGTGTGCCCATTGCATTTCTTAAAAAGGAAAATACAATAATTATCCTGGTAAATGAAGTAAGCAATATTAATATCGCCGGAGCAAGGGATAATATTGTAATCAGAAATATTATCTGCAATGTAACAGAAACATCCTGAGGGGATGCCGCCTGTCTTACTCCTATATCAAATACAGGCAAAGGGATACTATCGGCAGCAAAAATTATCATCGGAAATAAAAAGATAAGAAAAAAAATTATTTTCTTTTTAATTTTTCCACCTTTTCTTTTATTATTTCCTTAGTCATATCAATTTCCGTTTTATCAATCTCTTTTCCAAAAAATTTCAGATAACTGGAGAAGTCCTTTTTTCTTGTAAATCCTTCTCTGATTTTATCGCATAAAATTTCATCCTGAATTTTGTCAACAAGAGTTATTTGCTCAGACGTAATCCCTATTATATAAATTGTATCAAGCAATTCATAAAAACCTAACGTTTTACCGGGCATAATATCAACTTTACCAAGCAATCTGCCTGTCCCTGGTATTTCGGTGGAAATATTTCTTTTCATTACAATTTTCAATAACCAGTACAAAATCAATATCATTATCAAAATAACCACTATCCCTACAAACATTCTAAGATAAATATTATTTTTCTCAACAGGAGCATTTTTAAATGAAAATTTGATGGCCGTATTCCCATTCTCATATGATATAGAAGGCTTTGATGCCTTATTTTCAAAGAAAAATTTTACAGCAGTAACTTTCCCATTATATGCAGATTCGATTTTACTGATGGGATACCCCCAGATGTCTTCATTGATTGCAAATTTGCCATCAAGCACGAGAGTGTATATGTTATTTTCAATACTATCTGAAACAAAAAGATTTTTTTCAGAAGGAATCAAAAGCATTATTTGATCATTTTCTATCTCAAGATTGTACTGAGCTGCAAACAAATTTACCGAAATAAACAGCAAAACCAAAATTTTCCTAATCATACAAACCGTCTTTACTTAACTCATATAGTATTGCCTTATCAAGGATATCAGTTATTCTTATAGCAAACCTCTCATCTATTACCATAACTTCACCCACGGCAACAGGCTTCTTGTTTACCAGAAAGTCAACTGATTCACCGGAAGTTTTTGACAGCTTTATAATTGTACCGTTTTCCCAGCTTAGCATCTCACCGATATTGACAAGTTTTCGTCCAAGCTCAACATCGACATTTAAAAGTACATTTCCAAATCGGTTTATAACCTTTTCAATATCTTCCATAAATTTCCTTATTGAGAAACAAACTCAGTAAAATATATACTCTTAACTGCACCGGTAGTCAAAGTTAAATTAATCCTTCTTATAATTTCCTGTTTTAACGCAAGTTTTCCCTGGGCAGTGCTTACTTCGGCGTATGTTTTTGAGGACAAAACTGTGAGAATAATATCTCTTATTTGTGGTTTTCTCTTTTCTATCTCATCTACTAATTTATCAGAGTCAAGCTCAGCCTGCATGGTTACTTTCAAATACCTTGTACCACCAGGGTCAGCCAGATTAACAATAAAACTTTCAAATGAATATAGTGGTCCGATAGAAGATACGTCCGCTTGCTTTTTAACTGTTGTATTTGCAGTATTTTGTTCGGCTGTTTCGGCAGTTTTTTTTGCAAACAGCAAAAAGTACGCGGCAGCTCCACCACCAACAAGAATCAATACTATCAATATTATCAGTATAAGCTTAAACTTGGATTTCTTTTTGGGCGCTTCTTGTTCACTAACTTCTTTTTCTTCAGCCATCAATAACCTCCACTATCATTTTCATCAAAAATATTCTTATTTGCCTCAGCAAGTTCCGGGCTTACAAAATTTATTTCAACCCTTCTGTTTTTAGCCCTGTTTTCCGGTGTAATATTCGGAACAACAGGGTGGTACTGTGCATAACCTGTTACAGATAAAATATCCGGTTTTACCCCGACTGAAATCATGTATTTCGCAACACTTATCGCCCTTGCAGTGGATAACTCCCAGTTTGAAGGAAATTGAGCAGTCGAAATAGGTATATCATCTGTATGCCCTTCCACCATAATATTATACGGAGAATCTTTTATTACCCCTGAAAGTTTATCAAGTACTGGTTTTGCTGCATCAAGCAGCGTGGCACTTCCCGGTTCAAACAACACCGAATCCATAATCCTCACAGAAATACCTTTTTCAGTCTTTACCACGGAAACAGTTGAAGACAAATTAGCCTGCTCTATATAATTCCTTATCCCGCTTAACATTTTACTTTCACTTTGTTTTGTTTTCGTAACAAAGTCAAGTCTTGACAAAATCTCTTCTTTACCCATTTCAGACTTTTGACCACTCTCAAGTACACCAAGAGCTCCCTGCAACGAACCAAGAGCCTCTTTTATTTTTCTCTGATCAAGAGAAGCCATTGAAAGCAAAAGAACAAAAAATGTCAAAAGTAGCGTGGTCATATCTGAAAATGTTACCATCCACTCAGGTGCTCCAGCTTTACATTCGGGACACTTCTTTTCAGCCATAATTCCCCTTTCACTCAAACTGAGATTTTCTCAGCTTAGGCGGCAAATATGCATTTAATTTTTGTTCCACTATTCTTGGATTATCTCCCGCCTGAATAGCCATAATTCCAGCAATCATTATTTCTCTAAGCATTGTCTCTTCTGATGATCTCGTTTTAAGCTTCTCAGCCAGAGGAGCAGCAAAAAGGTTTGCAATTATTGCACCATAAAATGTAGTAAGAAGAGCAACTGCCATCGCAGGACCAATTGAACTTGGATCATTCATAGTCTGGAGCATTGCAACAAGACCAATCAAAGTACCAATCATCCCCATTGCCGGAGCAAATGTGGACATACTCGTCAAAATCGCAGCACCTTCTTTATGTCTTTCCTGCATATACATCAAATCTGTTTCAAGTATCGTTCTTATAACTTCAGGCTCTGTTCCATCTACCGCAAGCCTTATCCCCTTTTTCAAAAACTCATCATTTATTTCATCCTCAGCAGACTCAAGGGCTAAAATACCATCCCTTCTTGCTCTCTGGGAAAAATCCACAAGCTTTGATATCAAATCTGCTGGGCTATCCAACTTAAAAAGAAGAGTCTTCATAACGATAGTCATAACATTCAGTACCTTATTGAGAGGCCAGCTCATCAAAACTATGCCAGCTGTACCCCCTATTACAATAAGCACTGATGGGATATCAATATACACCCCAACGCCCGGGCCCAACAACAATGCAGCGAAAACAAGAATATATGCAAGAATAATCCCAACAAGCGTAGCAATATCCATACAAACTCCAGCATTATTTTTACATTATAAACACCAGCAGGCAGACAAAGCTTACCTGCTAACATATTATAATCTATCTTATCGACATTTTAAACAACTTTCTTTAAGTTATTTTACCTTTTCAAGTTCATCAACTCCTGCAACATTTCATCACTTGTTGTTATTACCCTTGAATTTACCTGATACCCCCTTTGAGTCGTAATCATTGTAACAAATTCTTGAGCCAAATCAACATTGGAGTTTTCAAGGGCACCGGCTTCAATTATACCCCTACCACCAAGGCCAGCTTCTCCTATTACTGCTGTACCGGAATTAACCGTCTCTGCAAAAAGTGAATCCCCCATTTTTAAAAGACCTTCATTGTTATTAAACCTCGCTATCCCCACAAGACCTATTTCTATAACCTGACCGTTATCGTATGTGCCTAAGATTTCTCCGTTTCTGTTTATGCTTATCCCCTCAAGTGTACCCTGCTTGTATCCGTCCTGGTCAAGCTGTGTAATTGTAGTAGGTCTTGAGGTAAGGGTAAGACCATCAAAATTATCTGTAGTACCTAATTTAATACTTATATCTGATATTGTATCTGCCCCTGTATTATGCACCAGGTCAAATGCAGCATTAGTAATAACACTTTCATTCCCGCTCAGGTCAATGGATAGATATTTGTCAAATGAACCGTCCTCATTAAACTGAATATATATACTATCAAGCACATCCTGCCCGTTTTTAAGGACAACACTCTCATCACTTGATGCAGGCTGTACAGATAATTTCCATATATTCTTACTCTCATCATATAAATTAAACTCGTAATTTACTACGTGTTCATTCCCTTGTGAGTCATATACCGTCTGGCTTGTTATTAGCTGGCCGCCTTCAGCATCTTGGACATTACTAAATTGCATATAATTGTTAAAAAGAGTATTATCTCCATTTCTTATTATCAAATTGTCAATACTGTTGGGAATCCCCTTTTCCCCTTTTACAATAATCGCACCATTTTCAAGCGAGACAAAATCAAGATTGGCACTTTCATCCCTAAACCCCAAAACTTCATTTTCTATAACAGCCATAAGATCCTGCAATGTATCCGTAGCAACAACTGTTTGAGACAACGTACTTTCCCCACCCACCACAGCACTTACCTCAACAGGCACAGTAGTAATATTCAAACTTTCACCATTTGCTGTGTATAGATTTGTTAAAGAGTCGGACTCTTTTGCATATCTGAATATTGTCTCCGAATTTGTACTTGAACCAGCTGATAACGCATCAAATGTATCAAATGTCCTGCTGAAAATATCGCTTGAAAATGACTTTTCAATTGTAAATCCATTAATATCACTTGAACCACCTGAATTATCATATAAAATCTGGCCAATTGTACTATCAAGGCTTGATGTAAATCCACTTGAAATATTGTTTTGAATAAAATTATTAATAGAATCAATCATTTCATTAATATCATTAATATCTTCACCATAAACCAATTCATTTTCTGCAATTAGTTTTGTAGTGGTTTTCTTTATATCAGAAGCGTTATAAGTACCGTCTATCTCTGCCAGATAATTTATAAATCGTGAGTTGCCGGCAAAGCTTATACTTGTGCTTGTTGCTCCATTTTGTATTTGCAATTGCCCATCTGCTGGTAAACTTAAAGTCAAAGTAGTTCCAAGCGTTGATAAAGCACTATTTATATTTACAATAACATCGTTAAGTGTATCACTGGCAGATACATTTACAGTAGCTGATGTATTACCTACAAAAATTTGTATACTGGAATTTTCCATTCCAAGATTCTGGTCATTTTCATTGTATAAATTAGCTACCTGTGTATTGAGATTGGCGTCTGCCTTTATTCTGATGCTTTCTCCACTTAACATATCAAGCTTTTGTCCACCATATCCAAACACGCTATTTAGATTGGTATCTGCATCATCAAGTGAAGCAAGAATTGTTTGAAATTTTAAAATTGTAGGACTGGCTTCTGTACTTAAATTCCCGGCTATCTGAACTTCTGTTGTGGCCCTTGGCTCAATTACCTTGTAACTTTCATCTATCCTGATATCTGACGCAGGACCATTTGATGAAAGGGTATTTGTGGTCAAATCTCTCATCCACCCCTGAACAATTAGCCCTGTAGGGGTCACAAGATATCCACTTTTATCAAATGTAAAGTTTCCTGCTCTTGTATAATATGCCTGCTCTGTTGCGGAAGATTTTACCACAAAAAAACCATCCCCTTGAATGGCAAGGTCGGTATTTACCCCGGTAGTCTGCAGTGTTCCTTGATTAAAGTTAACATCAATTGCCCCGAGTTTTGTTCCAAGACCTATCTGTTTTGCATTTATACCGCCGATACCATCGCCAGGAGCCTTTGCAACGGAGAGAGTTTGACTCATCAAATCTTCAAACACAACACGACTCCCCTTAAACCCTACTGTATTAACATTTGCTATATTGTTACCCACAACATCCATACTTTTTTGATGTTGCTGAAGACCGCTAACACCAGAATAAAGTGATCTTAACATATATTCCTCCTAATTACTTATTTTCATAAACTGAAAAAATAGTGTCAGATGCCACTTCATTGTTATCAACACTAAATTTTAAATTACCATCAATCATTGAAACACCATTTGCCGTTCCACTTGTATAACTTCTGTATGGTATTTGATTACCTTCAGAATCATATGCATTTACAACAAAATTATATACTCCATTTGGTAACTTGTTCCCTTCAGCATTAAGTCCATCCCAGATTAATTCATTAAACCCATATTGATACTCCGAAGGAACAATTTCTGCGACAGGTGTCCCTGAAGAATTTATTATCTGGATACTCACACTTGCCGGTACATCATCAAGTTCGTAGCCAATCAATGCTCCTTCATCCTTTAAGTTAAGCGTGTTGGTGAAATATTTCACTTCCTTACCTATAAAATTGGATGCAGAATAAAGGCTATTATTCTGGTTTGAATTAGTCTGATTTTCTGTCAGTTGCTTTATACTTTCGGCTATATTTATCAATTGCTCAAGGGAAGAAAACTGTGTAGTCTGACTTATAAATTCATTGTTATCAAGAGGGTTAAGAGGATCCTGATTTTTTAATTGCGTAACCATAAGATTTAAAAAATCCTCTTTGCCAAGCTCTTTTTTGGGCTCATTTTTAACTGTCCCTGTTAAATTATACTGTGTTGAAACTTCGGAAGAAGTTAACATATTTACCCCCTTTTATGCATAAATCCCGGTAGATTTTGTATTTGAAATATCACTACCTTCTTCATCTCTCATCTTTTCCCCTTGTGTAAAATGACCTGAATTGCCATTTTTTGCTTCTCTAAACTCTTCCCTGTTCTGATAATCCCCCATAAACATAAAATCCATGTTATCTATAATTATCCCTTTATCATTAAGCTGTTGTTTTATTGAATCAATATTTGCCACCATAAAATGCTTTACAATTTCCTGTTCCACAAAAATCTTTGCAGAAATCTTCCCCGCATTTTCAGTGAGATGAATATTCATCTTCCCTAAAAAATCTGGTTCAAGTTTTACTGTCATTTTTTTTGTTTCACCGTTTTTGATAAGCTCAATTATCTCAATGATTTCATTAACCTTATTGGTTGAGTTCATATTTATGACGGGGCTCACAGAAGAGCTCGAACTTTTAGCGGCATTTGAAACAGCTATACCTGATTCACTCTCCTTAACATTAAAACTGTTTGTCTCTTCAAATAAACCTAACCCCTTGATTTTCTTAAAATCACTAAATTCTACATTTTCTTGTTTTTCTGCAAGTTCTAATTCAGGGACATTATTCTCTTTTTCATTTTTCATCAAGATCTTATCCAGGATTTTTTCAATTTTGCTTTCAAGATTTTCTACTTCAGCCATTTCAGCATTCATCTTTGTACTTAAATCAATCTTATCAAAGAGCTTTTTAAAGTCTTCATTCTTGGCAAGATTTATTAGCTTATCTTCTGTGACTGCTCCACTTTTGCCAATATTTTTAAGTATTTCTTTCAATTCTGCATTTTCAATCCCGGTAATTTCTGATAACTTTTCCATAGTGTTGGAATCAGAAATAAGCTCTTTTGCTACGTCTTCAATATTGCTATTTTGAGACAGATTTTCCTTTGCATTCATTATATTTGCTATTAAAATTTTTAAAGCAACCATCAAATTGTCATCTTCTTCTTTTTCGTTCTGGGATTTAATTTGCTTATTTAATATAAGATTAAAACTTTTACTGTCCGTTTTGGTCGGTAAGAGCTTGCTTTCTGTATTTCTCCCTTCCAATGATTTAGCAGGAGCAAAATTCTGAACAATGCTTGCATTCATAGCACACCTCCACAGTGTACATAGAAAAACTTGTGCCAAAACAATTTTAATAAATTTTTCTGCTTTATCAATAAATTATAAACTTAGATATTTAAAAAGGAATAAATTTCCCTCGCTGCATTGGCCGAAGGGTTTAGATTAAGGAAATAATTACTTACCTTTTCAAGTTCAGCATTAAAGCTTGATTTGTTTTCAAGGATGGAATTTGTATATTTTATTATATTTTTATAGTTCATATCATTCTGTATTAACTCGGGTATTATCTTTTTCCCTGCTATTATATTCGGAAGGCCTATAAAATCAGTCCTTATAACTATCTTCCCTATAATCTCAGTTATTTTTCCAACCTTATACAGCAATACCATGGGAGTCTTTAATATTGCTGCCTCAAGTGTAGCAGTCCCTGAGCAAATCCACAAGACATCGGAATATTTCATTACATCATAATTCATATTTTCAACAACTTTAATATTCGTATTTTTTGTATAATTATCTATTAGTTCCTGTTCAATGTTGGAAGCTCTTGCAAGAACAAAATTATACTTATCTTCAATCAGCCTGTAAGCTTTTATTATCTCAGGCATAAGATTGTTTATCTCTTTTCTCCTGCTGCCTGGCAATATGCCAACTGTTATTTGTTTATCAAGCGTCAAACTTCTTTTAAAATCATCTTTTGATGTACAGGTTATTTTCAGGTTATCTATAATCGGGTTACCTACATATTTTGCATTAATTCCTTCTTTTCTGAAAATATCTTCTTCAAATGGTAATATACATAAAACAAGATCAACATATTTTTTAATCTTTTCAATTCTGGAATAATGCCAAGCCCAAACCTGTGGGGCTATATAATAGATTACTTTAAGTCCGAGTTTTTTTACTATTTTTGCAAATCTCAGGTTAAAGCCCGGATAATCTATTAAAATCACAACATCTGGTTTTATCTGAATAATTTTTTCTTTCAGTGTTTTAAACATTGAAATTATAAGTCCTGATTTTTTTAATATCTCATCCAGTCCTATAATTGTCATCTGATTGATATTAAAATATTGCTCCTGGCCAAGCTCTTTCAGACGAGTTCCACCTGTGCCATACAATGAAAAATCCGCCATTTTTTTCAAATGGCGGATCATATTGCTTCCATGTATATCTGCAGACTCTTCGCCCGCTATGAGAAAAATTTTCATTACAAATTATTGCACAACCCTTGGTGTTAAAAATACTAGTAGCTCTTTTTTGGTATAAATATTATTTTTTGATTTAAACAGCCAGCCCAGAATAGGAATATCACCGAGTCCTGGTACTTGCTGTGTTATTACCCTTTCCTCATCTTCGTATATTCCGCCAATAACAGTAGTATCACCGCTTGCTAACAAGACTTGAGTCTTTGCCTTTTTCTCCTCTGTAGTGGCTGTATTTCCGGTAACTGAGCCAAGCGAACTCTTTTCAACTTCTATTTCCATATAAACCATTTTGTTGGCTGTTATATGTGGTTTTACTTTAAGTTTTATACCCACATCTATCTCTTCAGTATTCGTATTATCTCCAGTAGGGACAATTACAGCCTTTCCACCGCTTTTAATTTCGGCCTCTTCATTGTCTAATGTGGTTATCCTCGGGCTTGAAATAGTCTTGGCTTTGTTTTGAGATTCCAGGGCCGAAAGTGCCACGTCAAGTGCAAAACTCCCTGAAATATTGCCCAAGGTAAGTGCAAGAGCACCAGCAGGCGTACCAACAGGTAAGTTTACCAAGTATCCATTACCAAAAGGACTTGTGGCACCAGTATTCCCCTGCACTCCAACTGTTGCTGGGAAATTATATGCTGTTGTACTGTTTGTAACCTTTCCGCCCCACTGAATACCGAGGTTAGAGTTATTAGAATCAAAAACTTCTACAATTCTTGCTTCAATAGTCACCTGTGGAGTTGGTCTGTCAACCTCAGCCAACAGATTTTTTGCTTTTTCAATTGAATCTGCTGTATCAGTAATTACAAAACTGTTTGTCCTGCTTTCAATCTGGAGTTTTCCTCTACCTGAAAGCACCGATTCTATCACACCTTTATAGTCGCTGGCAGATGAGTAGTTAACCGGAATTATTTCTGTAATTAGTGGTTCAAGCTCCTGCTTTTGCTGAGCTGCCTTTATCTCCTGAATCTTTTTGGCCTCAATTTCTGCCTTTCTCTGCTTGCTTATAACCCATACTACATTATCTTCATCCATTTCTATCAGGTTGTTTTCATTATAAATGATATCCAGAGCTTTTTTATAATGAACATCCTTAACAAACAAACTGACATTCCCTTTCACTTCGTTTCCAAACACTATATTTTTATTTCTTCCAAAATAAATAAGTCTTATTGCTTCCCTTACATCCATATCTTTTATACTAAGGCTTACCAAATCTTTTTTATCGTATTTCTCAGTCTTGTTTTCAGTAACGGCATCTGCTTTTACTTCCTGTGCTTTTAAGACATCTTCGGCCTTTGAAAAATCATTGAAACTGCCACTGACCATTACCCCTTCAGGCGTTTTTTCTACTTTTGCGTAAATCTCGCCATTTGGTACTATTATTATGGACAATTTGTCGTCAATCTTTCCCACGCTGACTTTTCTAAATGGCAAGTTGGAAAATGCCATGGTATTCTTAACACTCTTTAAAGCTTTAAACCCTTTTGAAAATTCCAGAACAAGATTGCCATTTACAACTTTCTTTGTATAAACTGGATTACCTGTAAGTTTTATAATCAAACTCTGATACTTTTTGACTGCGATAGATTCAATACTTGTAATATACTTGTCATCTTTAGGTACATTTGTTATCTCACTTGACAATACAAGGTATTTGCCATTCTGACCGGCAAAAATAGGATTTGACCTCTGGACATCAACAAGAAATCTCACTTTCTGTGGTGGATAATAACTGCCTATCCTGACCTTTCTTACAATCCCTTTACCATTAATTATTTTATCTGCAATTTTATTGTTTACATCAAACAAGTCTATATACAAAAGTTTGTCATTAAGATAACCATAATCATACTTTACAACGCCATCAAGTTCAATTTTTACAAGAAAACTGTTATCATCTGACAAGTTTTCAAAGCTCAGAACATTTCTACCCAGCTCAACATTTTCAAATTCTGCACCCTTAAACTCCAAGCCAGCATCTCCAAGGGCTTTTACTTCTGGCTTTATTACATCAAGCACAATATCAAGACTGCCGCTATTTTCACTTACATTATAATTAACATCACTGCTAAGAAAAACCTCAATTGTTGCACCCTGGTCACCAACAAATGAAGCGATTTTTGAAATAACATCATCATTGTATGTATACTTAACTACATCTTCACCAAGCAGTGCATCCGGGCTCATTACGGTAAGCTTGAAAGGAGATTTGGAATAATAAACCTTGTAATTGACTGAAGAATCACCGGTTAGTGTAATATTATATTTATTTTCGGAGGATTTTTCTACTTTAATAGATTTTACCGACTTTTTAACAATCAGATTGTCAGCACTTTCCTTTTTGGCCGCGCATGAGAGCAATAAAAAGACTGAAACGGCAAATATTACTAATTTATAAATTCTCATAAGTTATCCTCCTTATTTACAATCTTAATTTCTTTTATAACTGTTCTTATATTACCAAAAATATCTGTTTCGACCTGCCTTATTTTCATCTCATTTGGAGTTATACCAATAATAACTCCACTATTTTTCCCAATTTTATCCCCTTCTTTTACATAAAAAACCTGGTCACCAACCTGCACCACCCCAACGTTTCCAACCTCTCCGCTGAGTGAGCCCGTAAGTCTTATCTGTTCTAACTCCACATTTTCAAGAGGATTGTCTCCTACAGAAGCACCCCCAGCAAGATTTTCCTTGTAAACATCAATAACTGATACAAAAGGATTTTTCTTATTTTTATATTCAAGCGGTTTATACTGAGTTTCAAAAAGAGTCTTCAACTGCTCACCCTGAGCCACTATTGCATCAGTATTTACTTCTACAGGCTTAATCTTCTTACCGGATTGTCTTTTTTTGAAATCAACATCCGGAATTATATAGTCGCAACCAATTATCAACAAAACAACCAAAAAAACTATTACGCTCTTAACCCTTATCACTTTCCACCCCCCGGCACATTAAATCTGTATGAATTGAGAGAGGCTTTGACATTAAGAATCAAAGTGCCATCCTTATCCTTTTGAGGAGAAAGGGAAAATGAGTTAATGTCAATTATTTTATCCAGATAGTTGAGACGGTATAAATAGTTTATAAGCTCAACATAGGTAGTTTGAAAATTCATACTAAAGTTAACTCTTGAGTGAAATTCATCAACCCTGCTCTCGCCACCGGGTTGAAAAAGTGTAACCTTTACCCCACTTTTTTCAGCAAGACCGACTACCTCATCATACAACACATTAAAATTTTTCTCATTAGGTAAAATCTTCAATACCATCTGGAATTGCTCTTCAAGCAGCTCAACTTCCTTTTTGAACTGATCATAACTAAGCTCTATTGGTTTAAGTTGAGAAATTTTTATCGCAAGGCTGTCATATTCCCTTGCAAGCTTATCTATTTCTTCTATTTTTGGTGTATAGTAAAAATAATAGTAAGCCCCACCTATTAAAACTATTATTAGCACTTCTACAATCAGCCTGAATTTAAAAGGTATTTTAAATATTCTGTCAAGCATATCAACCACCTATCTTTATTTTTGCGGTGATATTAAAGTCATTGATGTCAATATTTTCAACAGTAGTCTTCTTCACCACCTTAAGGTCAATATTGTCAAACATCTTGGTGGCAAAAAGATTCAGAATAAATTCATTCACAGACGCAGTTCTAAGGGAAGCCCCGCTTAAAGTCACATCTTTTCCGTTAAAATCAAACCTGGATATCCAAACATCCTCGGGCATTGCATATTCCAGGTTTGTCAAAATCTCATAATATCCTTTTTGCCCTTGTTTTAGCCTTTTGACAACATCAATTTTCTTTTGCAGCTCTTCTTTTCTCTTTTTGAAACCATCAACCTCTTTCTTGATTTTACTTAATCTCTTAAACTCCTTGTTTAACCTATCCACTTCAGTCTTTGCGATCAATATCTGGCTGTTTAGTGTTGAATTAATGATAAAGCAGGAAACGAACACAAACCCAACCACCAAAACAAAAAGGATTAACTCATACACCCCTTTGTTTAATTTTCTTTTCTTTTTTGTGGAAAGTAAATTAATCCTAATCATCTATCATCCACCTTCCTCAGGGCAAGCCCTAAAGCACAGTTAAATTTATATAAATTATTGTTTAAAAACTCCATGTCCACTGATTTGTCAATTTCAATATTTGCAAATGGATTAAATTGGTTTACAGATATATCAAGTCTTTGTTCAAAAACTTCTTTAAGTCCATATATTACTGAACCTCCACCGCAAATATAGCATCTGTTGGTTTTAATCTGACCGCTGGTCAAAAACATATTTATGGAATTTTTTACTTCCGTTGCAAGCTGAATATTAAAATCATTTATAATACTTCGTAACTCTTCATCATACTCGACAGCCTCAATATCAAACAATTTTGCCACCGCATCTTCCCTTGTAATACCAAGTCGTTGCTGTATCATTTCAACACAGTTTTTCCCTGAATAGTTGACTTCCCTTGAAAACTCATAAACACCGTTTTTAACAAAAACTATCTGCGTTGAAGAATTGCCTATATCAACAATAGCAATTACATCTTCTTCTATTCCGTAATTTACTTCGAATGCATTTATCAGGGTAAATACCGAAAGATCAACCGCCATGGGTTTTAGACCTGCCGACTCAATAACAGATGATAAATCCATTATCAAATCTTTTCTGGCCACCGCTATGACCACATCAACATGCTCACCCTGCTTGATATTCCCAATAACCTCATAGTCAATATTGTAGTCTTCAAGATCTTTTCTACCGATATACTGCTCGGCTTCCCATCTGAATGTCTCGGAAAAATTCTTTTCATCTTCAATAGCCAAGGTTACTTTTTTTGCAATTACGTTGGTACCTTTCAATGCAGAAGCCACCTTCTTATGACTGAAATTCCCTTTTTGAAATGCCTCTCTAATACACCTTGTAACCTCTGCATAGTCAACGATACTCCCCTCAGAGATTACATCCTCCGGCAAAACAACCTCAGATATGCTTTTCAAAAGATACCCACTCTTTTTACCTTTCAATTCAATCATCTTGACTGAATAGCTTCCAATATCAATACCAATCAAATTCTCCTTCTTCCCAAACATAGTTCCCACCTATTTTTATTTCATTAAAAAAACACGTTTTTTCACCGGTATGACATGCAGGACCTGTCTGCTCAACCTGATAAAGCAGACAATCTCCGTCACAGTCCAGATAAATTTTCACTATTTTTTGCAAATTCCCGGATGTCTCCCCTTTTTTCCATATAGAATTTCTGCTTCTTGAGTAATAATGGGCGTAACCTGTATTTAATGTTAGTTCAAAGGCTTCTTTGTCAGTATATGCCTGCATTAAAATATCCTTCAATAAAATATCCTGTACAATTACAGGCACCAATCCATTCATTTTTTCCCAATCTATTTTGGTAGTCATAGTTTATTTTACCACTATTTTTATATATAGCAACACTTTTTCAATTATTTATTAGTTTTTTCTCTTTCAATACATCAAAAATCTCCCCTTTCTCTTTTTCACTAATAGTCAATCCTCGAAGCTGCATTGCATACAAAACCCTGTTCCACTCATCTATGCTACGTTTTTTCAGATATACAATTTCACTTTTGTGGCAATTTCCACATTTAGCTTCTATGATTGTGTAATCCTTCTTGCCGCAACCAGCAATTAAACTAACAGATACGAGGCAGAAGATTGCCATCAGGCATTTCAACAACTCTAAGCCCCCCATATTCATTTCTCAAAATTACCTTATTTTTTTCGGTGACCTCTCCCACTATTTTTGCATTCTTCGAAATTTTCACAGTTTTTAACTTCTTTAAAATGCTATCGGATTGCTCACTTTCACAAATAATTACAGCCACCCCTTCATTTGCCACATTAAACATGTCAAGCCCCAAAAACTCCAGTAAGTACTTTACATTTTGTTCGACAGGTATCTCACTTTCTTCAATTAAAAAACCAAAACCTGATTTTTCCGATATTTCGTTTAGCACCGCTGCCACACCCCCTCTCGTGGCATCCCTCGCAAACTTTATACCATTATACCCTATTTTTCTGAAAATTTCATACAAATTGCCACAATCACTCTTTATGTCAGCATCAAGGTTAAATTCTCCTCTTTCTGATAAAACTGCCAGACCATGCCTTCCAATATCAGAGGTAAAAATCACTTTATCACCAGGTACAATCGAAGTATAATCGTTAATATCTTTTTGCAGCAACCCTATCCCTGCGGTATTAATAATGATTCGTATATTTTCACTGCGCTCTATAACTTTTGTATCACCGCATACTACACTAACCCCCACCTCTTCTGAAGCTTCCTTTATAGAAGAAATTATTCTGGCAACATTCTTCAGTCCGTAGCCTTCCGATATTACAAAAGATAATGACAAATAAAGTGGTTTTGCACCGCTTACAGCAAGATCATTGCACGTACCATAAACAGCCAACTTGCCTATGTCGCCTCCGGGAAAAAATTCCGGCATTACCACAAATGAGTCTGTGGTAAAAGCCAGTTTGTTGGAGTTGATATCAAGGACTGAGGCATCTCTTAATTGATTGAGATAGGTATTCCCCAATTTTTTTAAAATAAACTCTTTTATAAAATCATTTGTTTGTTTTCCACCCCCGCCAAGGGTCATTGTGGTAAATTTCATTTAAGCACCTTCATTGAAAAATCTCATATTTGTAATACGCTGCACAGGCACCTTCTCCAGATACCATGCAAGGACCTACGGGGTTATCAGGTTTACACTTGCCACCAAACATTTTACACTCGTTAGGCAAAATCTTCCCTTTCAAAACATCTCCGCATCTGCACCCTGCTATCTCATCTACATACCGAGGTTTTAGGTTAAATTTCTTGACAGCATCAAGATGTTCGTACTCTTTTTTTAATTTAAGTCCACTTTTTTCAATAACCCCAATCCCTCTCCAATATGAATCTGCAGGCTCAAAATATTCTTCAATCAAACTCCTTGCTATTTTATTCTCTTCGGCTCTTACTACTCTGCTATAACTGTTTGCTATATAGAATTTACCTCTATTTACCTGGTTAATAATTTCGAGAATCGAGTAAAGTATATCCACAGGCTCAAATCCAGCAATAGATGCAGCCTTCTTATTATCGACAATCGGCAAGTAAAGTTTTTCTCCTGTAATCGCTGTCACATGCCCCGGGCAAAGAAACCCATCAATATTTAGCTCTTTATCCTTCAGCAAAACTTTAATTATTTCCGGCATAGTTTTATTGAACACAAGAAAATATATATCTTTTATATCATTACATACAATTTTGTGGGCAAGTCCCGCTGATGCAGGAGTGGTAGTTTCAAAACCAATAGAAACAAACACAACAGGCTTATTGACGCTTTCTTTTATTTTTATAACATCAAGAGGGGATAAAATTACCCTTATATCTTTACCGCTTGATTTTAGCTCAATCAGATTTTCACCTGCTGAGCCCGGAACCTTCATTAAATCTCCATACACCGCCAAAACAACATCCTCTTTTTGAAGTAGTTCAAAAATCAGGTCTATCTCCCCCTGAGAAGTCACACACACGGGACAACCTGGCCCAGAAATTAGTTTTATATTATCAGGTAAAAGACTTCTAATTCCAAATCTTGAAATTGACATAGTGTGCGTACCGCATACTTCCATTATCCTGTACTGTCGGTTGCTCCGGGCTTCACTTTGTATTTTTGACAATAGGCTCTTTACTGTATTTTTATCCCTGAATTTCGTTACCATCTGCATCACAGTACTCCAGTATGGCATTTAGTGTTTCCTTGGCCTGCTGTTCATCCATTTTTGAAATGGCAAATCCCACATGAACCATAACATAATCGCCCACATTTACCTCTTCCGGTAAAATCATCAAAGATACATCTCTCTTTGTACCCGCTATATCAACTATTCCGGCAGTCTTATCCTCTGAAATTTCAATTAATTTTCCAGGCAAACCCAAACACATAACAAAATCCTCCAATTACCACTGAACATTTCTTTTATATACATAGACTTTTTTATCATAAATCGCATATGCAATTCCTGCCACAAAGCCTCCTATATGAGCCCACCACGCCACACCGCCGGCCGTAGAATACATTAGCTGGGATGAACCATTTAAGAATTGCATCAAAAACCACAGACCCAAGAATATAACAGCGGGTATTTCCATTATTGTAACAAAAATTATTATAAATACCAGTGTCTTAACCCTTGAGTAAGGAAACTTTATAAAATAGTACCCCATTACTCCTGATACAGCTCCGGAAGCACCAATTGTTGGAATATTTGAGTTTGGGTACAATAACACTTGAGTAATTGCTGCTACAACTCCAAATACAATATACATAACCAAATACTTGTAGTGACCCATTAAATCTTCCACATTATCACCAAATATATATAAAAAGTACATATTGCCTATAAGGTGCATCCACCCTCCGTGTATAAACATTGATGTAAAAAATGGTAGTATTTTATCACCAAAAGATACTACGTCTGCTGGCAAAAACAGTTTAACTGGCACCAGTCCATATTCTATAAAAAAAAGGCTTAGTTGATATCTGTTAAGTGAAACTTCATAGAAAAACACCAGACAGTTAAATACAATTATGATTGTATTTAATATTGGAAAAGAATTTGATTTGATTGAGTCCTTCAAAGGAAACATACTTTACCTCATAAACTTTTTAGGTAATAGTATATATTTATTTTTATAATTACAACAAAAAAAGCCCGGCCATCTGGCCAGGCTTTATCTTTTACTTATGGCATGTGGTACAGCTTGTACCTTTTGGTACTTTATTTTCCTTATGACAAGGAAAACAAAGCTGTTTATGGAAATCGTTGTTGGTTCCCTTTAGATTTACAACTTCAAATTTAAGTGTACCTTCTTCAGGATTGCTATGACACTCATTACAGGAAAGTCTTTCTGCATGTTCCTTGTGATTAAAAACAACAGGTTTTTTAGTAGTTTCAATACCATGCTGTTCAGCTAAATTAATTTCTTCAGGAGCTATTTCCATAAGCTCAGCTGGGTTACCTTTAAACTCCGCTACTTCAGCCTTTTCTTCCGTTTTCGCTTCTTCATGACCAGAAGCTTCTTTTTCACCTGTAGAAGACTTCATACCTACTTCTGTCTTCACAGGCTCAACGTAGCTTTCCGTTGCGTTTAACAATTCATGTGCCTTTTCAAATATCATGTCAAAATATTCTGGATTATGAACCCCTTTTGAGCCATCCATTTCAAGAATCCTGACAAGTCTGTTAGCTTCGTTAAAAAGCTTTCTCTTACCTTCAGGCATTTCAAGTCTTTCAACAAAAAGCTTGTCCCTTACCTTCTGAACTTCACTCAACTTTTCGAGATATGCCTTTTGAGTATCAAAAAGGATTGAGGCATAAGATTCATCATGGCAGCTTACACATTTATCAGAGTTAGGTCTGCTAAATGGATCATTATGACAATCAGAACAACTCAAATCCGCCATATACCATTTAGTCTCTTCAATACCTTTTACATACACACCCTGCTGAATACTTTTTTGCATTGTGTGACATTTTTCGCACTCATTATTTTCCGGAGCAGATATATTACTATTTTTACTTCTCTCATTGTAGTGGCAAGTAAAACATGTTTCCATCTTTGGCAAATTGTGAAACTCTCCACCATGAGCTACACCAAGGTGACAGTCTACACAGTTTAGCCCAACCTCTTCAATATGCTTTTTGTGATTTGGGTCTACCCCTACGCTTACTTTTTCAGTCAATATATCAGGCTTGCCGAAAGATTCTCTAAATCTTGGATTTACAACATTATCAATCTTTCTAAAGTCTACACCAACAGACATAACATAATTTTTTCTATTAAAAGCATTGACCTGGTCAGAATGGCAATGCAGACATGTCTCATTCGGAACAAGTTTGGCGGCATACTCTTTATCGGTTGCCCCTTTTGTAAGTATTTCAATCTTATGTTCGTATGATTTAAAAAATTCACCATACAAATCTTTAAGACCACCTATTTTTGCCTTCATATACCCCACAAAACCCGGCTTACCATGGCAGTCGATACATTCTATTTCTGCAGTGGAGTGTATATTTTTCGCCCATGTGTGGTACTCACCCAGCGGACCAACTTTCTCCTCAGGGTGACATGAGCCACAAAATTTAGACTCCGATGTTATATGCAATACTTCTATATTGGCAAATGTAAAACCTACTACCAAAACAATAATAGCAAGAACAAAAACCACAGGATCTTTTTTTATAAAATCTCCCAATTTAGCAAATAATTTACCTAACATAGCCCACCTCAAGGAAAAGGGGCTAAAAGCCCCTGATTATTATACAACAAAAAGAAGTATCAAAGCAACAACAAGAGCATAAATAGCAAGTGACTCGATCATCGCAAGACCAATGATCATTGGAGTCATAATCTTACCAGAAGCTCCTGGATTCCTTGAAATACCTTCAACTGCGCTTGCAACAGCCTTACCCTGGGCAAGACCTGTACCAAAAGCAGCAATCCCCATTCCAAGTCCAGCAGCAAGGTAAACTGCCCATTTTGAACCCTCAGCAGAAGCGCCACCTTCAGCAGCAAAAGCGCTGATTGCAGAAACTACCAAAACAGCAGCTACGCTAAAAATTAAACGAAACACTTTAGACATTTAAGCCTCCTTATATAAAATCTTAGTGTGCTTCTTCAAGAGCACCACTAATATAAATCATTGATAGCATCATAAAAACATATGCCTGCAATGTACTTGTAAATATAGCCATAAAATACATCGGCAATGGTACAAGAAAAGGAACCAGCACAAAAAGAATCATAATGACAAGATCTTCACCAAAAATGTTCCCAAAAAGCCTCATTGAAAGTGAGAGCGGCCTTGAGAGATGGCCTATAAGCTCAATAATAATCATTAAAGGAGCAAGCCAGGCGATAGGTCCCATAAAATGCTTGATATAATGGGCGCCATGTTTTTTTATCCCTATGAAATGGTAAGTAAAAAACACTATCAATGCAGGTGCTGCAGTCGTATTGAGATTGGCAGTAGGAGCAGCAAATCCAGGTATAATACCAAAGACATTTGAAAACCACACGTACAAACCGATAGCAAATATTAGAGGTATATAAGGCTTGCCTTCTTCCCCCATAACATCAATACCCATCTTGTAAATTCCACCAACAAGCAACTCAAAAACATTTTGTTTTGTTGAAGGCACTTCACTCCTTAAGCCTGAAACCATTTTACCAATAATAACTATCAGCAAAACGATAACAAACATCATCAAAACATGAAGATATTTTGCAACCACTTCATGAGGGAGAAAAGAAAAAATATTAAGCGGATGTTCCATTAACTATTCCTCCTAACAGCAATAATCGCTCCTATCGGCAAGCATACGGCAACAACACTCAAACCGACTAACAGGCCGACAAGATCTATTTTGTAAAACTTAAACCACAAAATCATAATGGCTGCAGTAAGAAGCAATCTAAACTGGCTATTAAAAACAAAAGCCTTTACATAACCACTTTCAAAACTGCCTTTTATTTTGTTCGTTAGGCCGTAATAATTAAGCATAGCAACAGTCCATCCAAACAAAAAGTTTTCTGCAGCAATACTACCTTTAAAAATCTTGAATACTGTATACAAAATCACCAAAAAAATCAACGATATAATTAAAAGAATTTTATTCACTATTGTCGTCTTCTTTAATGCTTTTCTTGACGAAGTAAAACATATTTCTAAAACCTGCAACTATCCCTAATACCATGAAGATGAGGGTGAGATAAGGTTTTGTTTCAAAATACTTATCCAGATAGTAGCCTATCAGGGTACCTATCCCTATTGCAGATATAAAAGAAAAGCCGATGGTGCTTGCATTCAGCATCGACCTCATCTTTTTGTTGAATTTCATATTTTACCTACAATACTGCTTTCAATGATTCAAAATGGGCTTTTATAGTAATGTCCAGTTCATTATCTGTATGAGCAGCTGAAACAAACATCGCTTCAAACTGACTTGGGGCAAGATTAATCCCTCTTTTCAGCATCTCATGGAAAAATTTTGCATACAATTTCGTGTCCGATTTAACGGCAGTAGAAAAGCTATTTACCTTCTCATTTGTGAAAAACAAACAACCCATAGATTCAATTTTGTTGAAGCAAAAATTAATACCCAATTTTTCGAGGTTTTTGGCAAACCCTTTCCACAGATATTCTGACTTCTCTCTTAAAGCTGAATAAAATCCATCTGCACAAAGCTTATCCAATGTCTTAAACCCGGCTGCCATTGCCAGAGGATTACCACTCAGCGTCCCTGCCTGATAAACTGGACCAACGGGTGAAACGTATTCCATTATCTCTCTTTTTCCCCCATATGCGCCAACAGGAAGCCCTCCGCCCAATATTTTACCAAGTGTAGTCAAATCGGGCATTACATTAAAATATTTTTGAGCTCCACCCTCAGACAACCTGAAACCTGTAATTACTTCATCAAAAATCAGAATAGCTTCGTTTTCATCACATACCTTTCTCAAATCCTCAAGGAAGTTATCTTCAGGAAGGACTACCCCCATATTTCCAGCTACAGGCTCCACTATCACACACGCTATCTCATTTTTATTTTCCTTGAATAGATTTTTAACCGAATCTATATCATTGTATTGCGCTATAAGAGTGTATTTTGCAAAATCTGATGGAACACCCGGACTGCTTGGCTGATTGAATGTCAAAGCTCCACTTCCGGCCTTCACAAGCAGCGAGTCTGAATGCCCATGGTAACAGCCTTCAAATTTTATAATTTTATCCCTTTTCGTAAATCCTCTTGCAAGCCTGATTGCACTCATTACTGCCTCTGTCCCTGAGCTTACCATCCTGACCATATCTATTGACGGGAAAAGCTCAACAACCTTCTTTGCAAGTCTTAGTTCAAGCTCAGTTGGCGCACCAAAACTGCTGCCAAGTTTTGCCTGCTCACAGATACTATTTACAACATCATCATCAGTATGTCCCAAAATCATTGGTCCCCAGGAGCAAACATAGTCAATATATTCCTTTCCATTAACATCATAAATTTTAGCCCCTTTTGATTTTTGAACAAAAACAGGCTCACCACCAACTGAACCAAAAGCCCTCACAGGGCTATTTACTCCACCTGGTATATACTTCTTGGATTCTTCAAATAAATTCATACTGCCCCCTTTTTCATCATTTCGTACTCATCATAATATAACAAAAGCTCTTCTTCAAGCTTTTCTATCTCATTGTGGATAAGATTAATTTTTTCCCAATCTGTAGTTGTTTCATTTAATTCCCTATGAAGAATATCAATTCTATTCTCAAGTTCCTTTATCCTTCTTTCAATCTCGTTTAATTTGTAGGTGTTTACTCTGACTTTTCTTTCAGATACCGGTTTTTCCCTGATATTATCCTTTGTTTTTTCAGTTTTCATGATAAATTTCTCAATCATCTCACTTGCAGATATTATATCCATATAATATTTTTCATCAAACAAACAAATTGATTTATTTGTAAGTCCTTCAAGGAAAAATCTGTCATGACTTACCACCAAAAGAGCGCCGCTGTATTCAATCAGAGCATTTTTCAGCGCATATACCGTATCGGTATCAAGATGATTCGTAGGCTCATCAAGTATCAAAAGATTCGGCTTTTCGAGTATTAGCTTTATAATAGAAAGCTTCGTCTTCTCACCTCCACTAAGCACCCCAACCTTCTTATCACCGTCGTCTTCCTCAAACCCAAACCTTGCCATTATAGAGTAAACTTCATTTGCCGACGAAATATTTTCATTATAAAAAATCTCGTCATAAAGTGTATTTTCAAAGTTAAGGTTATTAAGTTTTTGATCAAAATAACCGATTTTTATGTTTTCACCAATTTTTATTTCACCTCTTATAGGGCTCAATTCGTTCAATACCCCTTTTACAAGTGTTGATTTTCCGGCACCGTTCTTACCGATTATCCCTACTTTGTCCCCTCTATAAATGTCAAAATTTAACCCTTTTAAAATTGGATATTCATACCCCAAATCAACATCTTGAAACGAAATTACAACTTTTGGCTGTCTTTGAGAAGTTTCAATCCTGAAATTTATATTCCTGTCAAGAGCGATATCTTTCACATTATTCTTTAAATTTTCTATCATTATCTGCCTTGATTTCACAAGACCGGACTTTATTCCAGCTCTATACTTCCTTACAAACTCTTCGTATTTTGATATTCTCTCCGCATTAAGTTCATTTGTTTTCAATATCTCTTCTATTTCCTTTTCAAATTGCTCTTTGTAGCGCAGATAGTTAAGCGAATATTTCTTGCAAGTCCGATTAAAAAGGCTGACAACAGATGTGGCAACATTTTCAAGTAATTTTATGTCATGGCTTATAAAAAATACCGTTTTGTCCGTAGACTTCAAAAAATTCTCAAGCCATGAAATCATTATAATGTCAAGATGGTTGGTGGGTTCATCAAGTAGAAGTATATCTGCATTGGATGAAAGGACCCTGGCAAGCTTTAACCTTTCCAGCTCTCCACCGGATAATTCAGAAACATTTTTGCTCCAAACATCTTCTTCAAAACCAAGGGCTTTAAGCACGGATTTTATTGTAGCTTTATATGTGTATCCACCATTCTCTTCGTATCTCTTCATCAAAATTTCAAGTTCGTTTACAGAAGGATTTTTTTCCATTTTCTCTTCAATCAGCTTCAACTCTTTATGCTCGTCAAGCATAAACTCAAATATCGTCCCTTGAAATATTATTTCCTGCTGTTTATAGGAAATCTTTGAGGCTCTACTGACGGCCACTTCGCCGCCATCCTTCTCTTCAATACCTGCAATTATATTAAATAAGGTAGTTTTGCCTGCTCCATTTCTGCCAACAAGAGCACATTTTTCGGATTTCAACAAACTAAATGTTACATTTTCAAAAATTAACTCTGAGCCAAAAAACTTGCTCAGGTTTGATACCGAAAGAACCGTCATCTTAGCCAAAAAGTTCCTTGAAATATTTCAGTGAAACTTCAAACTCTTTAACAGTTTTATTTTCAATCGTTAAGATTCTATCTTTAAAATAGCCTCTCAATTCGTAAATATCAAAACTACCATCTGAAAGGACATTGTGCTCATCATATTTCCCGTAGTTATTGTGAAGGTGAAAACTAAATATTTTACTATCCCACTTTTTCATCCAGGAGTGAATATACTCTTCAGAAAACATATTAAAATGCCCACAATCAAAACAAAGTCCCACATCGTCTCTATTAATTTTATCTACAAGTTTTTTACCTACATTTGAATCAAATTCGAATACATTTTCCAGACTAATTTTAAAGTCTTTCTTATTTTCTACCACATCCATAAAACTTTCAAAAAACCTCTCAACAAATAAATCCTCCTTAAATGCATATTTGTAAGGATTGTAATTATGGTGAATAACCAGATTATCAGGTTTTAACTCGTTACAGATATCTATTACTTCCTTTAAAATTTTTTTTGAGATATCTCTTACAAATGGATTAAGTGAACCTAATTCGACATCAAAAAATACCGAATGAACAGTAAATCTTACCCCTGACTTTGCAAGAAATTGTAAACTCTTGTAATCGTTAAAATTCATAACATATTCAATACCAAGCAAACTATTTTGGGCATATTCAACAACTTCCTTATAGGTGGATGATTCGGCTTTCAGATAAATATTATTCATTAAGTAACTCCCTGAAGTACTTATCTTTTGAATAATGTTCCAATGCTGTTAAATATATGTAACATTCCTTAAAACTTTGCCCTGCTGAAAAAACTCCGTGCCCTTTAACAATAACCACAGGATTCTCATTCAGGGCTTCAGACACATTTTTTGCAAGAATACTTGTACCACTTTTACCTGTTACTATTGGCACCTTTTTTAGAAAAGGCAATACTTCCGAGTAGTCAAATGATACATAATATTCAAATTTATCCATAAGTGTTGAAAAGAGGCTATGTGTATGTATTACATGATCGTAATGAGTTTTCTGATAAATTCCTCTGTGCACCACCAATTCTGATGAGGCGATTTTATCACTGCTGCTTTTATCAATAACATTAACTTCTACAATGTCATCATCAGCCAACTCATCAAGCATTGCCCCTGTCTTTGTTATAAATATTTTATTGTCATTCCTATACGATATATTTCCAAAAAAAGAGGTACAAAGCCCTGCTTTTACAACCTTTTTACCCCAAAAAACAATATTGTTCATTTCAACTCCAGTACAAAATCTGAAATATCTGTATCAAATTTTCTGTTTGTTGTATAGATAATTGTTTTCTTTTTATTTTTGAAGTTTATAAACATCTCTTTGATATTTTTTTTTGTTTCTTTGTCAATGCTTGTAAACGGTTCGTCAAATATACACAGGTCATTACACATCAAAATACTATATATAAACATAACCCTTTTTTGCCCATCGCTAAGCTTGAATGGGTTAATATCTCTTACTTCATCCAAATTCAGTGTTTTAATTATATTTTCAGTAATTTCAGATGATTTAACAATTGAAAATATTTCATTATAAACAGAATCTGTATAAACAAGATTTTCGGGAAACTGCAATACAAACCCGGTTTTCATCCCTTTTTCGATTACAATCTCACCTTTTTGAGGCTTAATCAGTCCTGCCAGCATTGCAATTAATGTAGATTTTCCTGTGCCATTTAGTCCGTAGATACAGCTTATTGTCTCTCTATTAAAATGATAATTAAAATCATCAAATATTTTTCTTTCATAGCCAAAGCTGATATTTTTAAATAATACAGCCATCTTCAAGCCTTATTATTTCATCTGCATAATCATCAAGAATATCTTCATGGGTGGTAACAATAAAGGATGCTATTCCCATTTGCTTTATTATAGTGTTTTTTACATTTTCCATTTCATTATCGTCAAGCATATTAAATGGCTCGTCTGCCAAAATAAGGTTATATCCAGAATTGATGCTCAGCAGTATTGATATTTTTTTTAGTTCGCCGCCAGATAGTTCATCTATAGCTTTATCAGGCATTTTACCTTCAAATTCAGATATTTTGCCAGCAAGCAACATTTCGTCAGCAATACGGCCTGTGATAAAATTGAAGAAGGGGAAAGAATGTATATAGATTTTTTTAAAATTAATTTCATTATTCAGCAAATATTTCCCCGATGTAGGAAAAAATATGTCAGCCAATATCTTCAAAAGTGTTGTCTTTCCAGACCCTATTTTCCCTTTTATCAAAAGTAAATTGTTGAAAGATGCTCTGTACTCTCTTATGTTTATTATTTTCTTTTTATTTATTTCGAAGCTTAGGTTATCTAATGATAAAAAAAAAGGGGGTAACCCCCTTTTTTCTTTACTCATTTGTTTTATTTTCTTTTTCGTTGGATTTGGACTCTACAAATTCAATTATAGCAAGCTGGGCGTTGTCCCCTCTCCTTACAGATGTTTTCAAAATCCTTGTATACCCGCCATTTCTTTCTTTAAAAAGCGGTGCTACCTCTTCAAAAAGTCTGTTTATGGCATCCTTGTTAGGTAACCTTCTAAGGGCAAGTCTTCTTGAAGCAAGGGTATTTTTCTTTCCCAATGTTATAAGAGGTTCGATAAACCCCCTGAGCGCCTTGGCTCTATCAACGGTTGTCTCTATTCTACCTTTTTCTATAAGAGAGTATGCCATATTTCTAAGCATGGCAATTCTTGCATAAGTTGGCCTGCCTAACTTTTTACCACTATTTCTATGACGCATCGTTCTCTTCTCCCTCTGTATCTTTATTGTAGCCAATAGCCTCTAAATCCATACCAAGGCTAAGTCCCATATCATTAAGCACCTTTTTAATCTCTTCCAGTGACTTCCTTCCAAAATTCTTGGTCTTAAGCATTTCTGAGTCAGTCTTTGAGCAAAGCTCAGACAAGGTTTTAATGTTTGCATTTTTAAGACAATTATATGCTCTAACGGAAAGCTCAAGCTCTTCAATACTTTTACCAAGCAACTCAAGTACTTCTGAATTATCTCTTTCTACCTTTTCTTGCTTCTCTTCATACACCGGCTCATCAAAGTTTATAAACAACTCCATCTGGTCTTTGATGATTTTTGCAGCAAAGGCTATTGCATCTTCCGGCTTGACTGACCCGTCTGTTTCCACCTCAATAATCAGCTTATCGTAATCCGTGCTCTGCCCCACACGTGCGTTATCAACCTGATAATTTACACGTTTGATAGGGCTAAAAATAGCATCAATCGGAATGATATCTACCTCATCAAACTTGTCTTTCATTTCTTCGGCAGGGACATATCCAATCCCTCTTTCCACGATAAGTTCCATGTATAATTTTGTATTAGGATCGGTAATTGTAGCAATATGCTGATCAGGATTTAATACTTCCACATTTGGATTCCCCTTTATATCAGCAGCAGTAATAACACCTTCACCTTTCTTTTCAATAAATACCCTGGTCTGCTCATGAGTGTGAAGATTTAGTTCAAGAGATTTGATATTAAGTATAATATCAACGACATCTTCAAACACGCCGGGTATTGTTGCATACTCGTGAGTAACACCTTCGATGCGTACTCCGACCACTGCCGTACCTTCAATAGTACTTAAAAGAGTCCTTCTCAGGGAATTGCCAATTGTTATACCAAAACCTCTTTCAAGCGGCTCAGCCACAAACTTACCATAACTTCTTGTAAGCTCTCCAACTGGCTCAATCTTTTTTGGCTTAATAAGGTTTTGAAATTGCATTAATATCATCAAATAATCCTCCAGGGGCCTATTACTTAGAATAGAGCTCTACTATAAGATGTTCATGAATCTCATAATTTACATCATTTCTCTCAGGTAACCTGCTTACAGTAGCCTTCATATTATCTTTATCAACGCTTAACCACTCAGGAACACCTCTTCCTTCAGAAGTGTCCAGGCACTCCTTAATTCTGGCCACATCAGTGCTGCCCTCTATAACTTTCACTTCATCTCCTGGTCTTACAATGAATGAAGGTATATTAACCCTTCTACCATTTACCTGGAAATGATTGTGTCTTACAAACTGTCTGGCCTCTTTTCTGCTGCCGGCAAATCCACTTCTATAAACTACATTGTCAAGTCTTCTTTCAAGAAGTTGCAGCAGGTTTTCACCTGTAATCCCCTGCATTCTTGTAGCCTTTTCAAAATATCTTCTAAATTGAGTTTCAAGTACTCCATAAAGCCTTTTAACCTTCTGCTTTTCCCTAAGCTGAAGACCGTAGTCACTTAATTTCTTTCTTGCCTGTCCGTGCTGTCCGGGCGGATAACCTTTCTTTTCAAATGCACATTTATCTTTAAAACAACGATCACCTTTTAAATATAATTTCATCCCTTCTCTTCTGCAAAGTTTGCAGGCTGGTCCTGTATATCTAGCCAATGTAAACCTCCATTACACTCTTCTTTTCTTTCTTGGTCTACAACCATTATGTGGCACAGGAGTCAAATCTCTTATAAGTGTAATTTTAATCCCTGCAGCCTGAATAGCCCTAACGGCACTTTCTCTACCTGCGCCAGGTCCTTTAATATTTACTTCAACTTCTCTCATACCGGCATCAAGTGCTCTTTTGGCAGCACTCTCTGCAGCAAGCTGTGCTGCATAAGGAGTGGATTTTCTGGAGTTTTTAAATCCTTCACCGCCACCTGCTGCCCAACATACTGTATTTCCATTTATATCAGTAAAAGTAACTATAGTATTGTTAAATGTAGATTGAATATGTGCTATACCTTTAGGCACATTTCTTTTTTCTTTTCTTTTCCTTGGTTTAGCCATTTTTCCTCCAGATAAAACTACTTCTTCTTAATTCCGCGCTTTCCGGCAAGGCCTCTTCTCGTCCTTGCATTGCTGCGTGTCTTCTGACCTCTACATGGCAGACTATTTTTATGCCTCTGCCCCCTGTAGCAGTTTATTTCCATAAGCCTTTTAATGTTAAGGGAAATATCTTTTCTTAAATCACCCTCAACCTTCAAGTTTTCGTCAATAAACTTCCTTATCTCAGAAATTTCCTGCTGAGTCAGATCACCAATTCTCTTATTTTCATCTACACCCGTAACATCGATAATCCTTTTAGCGGTACTGCGTCCGATGCCAAAAATATAGGTAAGCCCAATTTCAATTTTTTTGTTATTAGGTACGTCTACACCTGCAATACGAGCCACAAATTTCCTCCTTAACCCTGTCTTTGCTTATGTCTCGGGTTCTCGCAGATAACCCTGACGATTCCATTTCTTTTTATAACCTTGCACTTGCTGCAAATAGGTTTAACACTCGCTCTTACTTTCATACTAACACCTCTTTTACTTATGTCTGTAAGTAATTCTTCCTTTTGTCAAATCATAAGGGGAAATCTCAACAGTCACTCTGTCTCCCGGTAATATTCTTATAAAATGCATCCTCATCTTCCCTGACAGATGTGCCAGAATCACATGCCCGTTATCCAGAGCAACTTTAAACATTGCATTAGGTAAAGCCTCAACCACTTTACCTTCAATCTCGATTACATCATCCCTTTTCCCCATTTACCTTACCTTATAATGTTAAAATTTCAGGGCCATTGGTTGTTATTGCAACAGTATTCTCATAATGTGCTGCCAGACCACCATCTTCTGTTACCACAGTCCAGCCATCTTCGAGGGTTTTTACTGTGTATTTTTTTTCAACAACCATAGGCTCTATTGCCAAAACCATTCCAGGCCTAAGCCTGATGCCGCGGTTAGGTTTACCATAGTTAGGTATGGTAGGATCTTCATGAAGTTCCCTTCCAATACCATGACCATAATAATCCCTTATAACTTCAAATCCGTTATCTTCAACATAAGATTGAATTGCATGTGAGATATCAGAAAGCCTGCAAGAACTTTTTGCAAATTCCATACCCTTAAAAAAACTTTCCTTTGTCACGTCTACAAGTCTTCTTGCGACATCACTGCAATTACCCACCATAAATGTCCTTGCCGCATCTCCGTGAAAACCATCTATATAAGCACCCACGTCAATACTAACAATATCCCCTTCCTTTAAAACATAATCTGAGGGGATTCCATGTACTACCACATCATTTACAGAGGCACATATAGTTGCCGGGTATCCCCTGTAATTCTTAAATGACGGTATAGCAGAACGTGAAACTATAATATTTTCTGCCAAATTGTCAATACTTTTTGTTGTAATTCCAGGTCTTATCTCTTTTTCGACTTTTTCAAGTACTTCTTTAACAATGCTACAAGCCTTCTTCATTCTTTCAAGTTCAGCCCTGGTTTTAATTTCAACCATTCAGGATAAAATCTCCTTAATATTATTATATATATCATCAGGCGTTCCTGTTCCATCAACAACAAAAAGTTTGCCTGACTTTTCATAATAGTCCTTGAGCTTTGATGTTTGCTCATGATAAACATTCAATCTTTTCTTGATAGTTTCCTCTTTATCATCATCCCTCTGGACTAATTTGCCGCCACACTCATCACAAACATCACCTTTTTTTGAAGGTGCATATTCAATGTGAAACCCTTTTTTACAATTTTCACAGGTTCTTCTTCCTGTCAGCCTTTTCAAAATATCCTCATCTGGCACTTCAAGGCTAACAATATGTGTAATCTCTGTTTTAAGGCTTTCTTTAACCATACTGTCAAGGGCAACAGCCTGAGGAATTGTTCTTGGAAAACCATCCAATATAAACCCATTCTTACAGTCATCAGCCATAAGCCTGTCTTTTACAATGCCGATTATAACGTCATCCGGAACAAGCTTGCCTTCATCCATATATTTCTTGGCCATAAGTCCAAATTCAGTACCCTCATTTACTGCAGCCCGCAAAATATCGCCGGTTGATATCTGTACAACACCGAAGTCTTTAATAATATTTGCTGACTGGGTCCCTTTACCTGCTCCGGGAGGTCCAAGAAAAATCATATTAATCATACGTAGCCCCTTCCTTTGATTCTTCCTTTCTTTAAAAATCCATCATAATTATGTGTAATAAGATGCGACTCAACCTTGTTCATAATATCCATTCCAACACCAATTACAATAAGCAGACTTGTTCCGCCAAAATAGAATGGAACATTAAAATTTTGAATAATAAGCTGAGGCAAAATCGCTACTGCTGACAGATATATAGCTCCAACAAAAGTAAGTCTTGAAAGGGTATAATCTATGAACTCAGCTGTTGCATTCCCGGGACGTTTGCCGGGGATAACACCGCCACTTTTCTGTATATTGTCTGCTATATCTTTTGGATTAAATATGATTGATGTGTAAAAATAAGTAAAAAATACAATCAATACTACATATAAAACATAGTATAGTATTGAATTTGGTGAAAAATAATAACCTATCTTCCCAAGAATACTGTTTTGGGAAAAAGATGCCAATGTACTTGGAAAAGACATAATGGAAGCTGCAAAAATTATTGGTATCACATTTGCAGTATTCAATTTCAAGGGAAGATATGAATTACCAACACTCTGCCTTCCTCCAAGTCCACCTTTTCTCACGTATTGTATAGGCAACCTTCTTGATGCAATCTCCATATAAACAATTCCTGCAATTACACCAACAGCAATGGCTATAACTACAACAACTGTAATTATCTGAAGTTCTCCAGTTTTTAATACTCTTATTGTGTTAATAACTGCAGTAGGCAAACTGGCTACTATCCCTGCAAAAATTATTAACGAAATCCCATTACTGATCCCCTTTTCAGTAATTTTTTCACCGAGCCACATTAGAAATATAGTTCCTGCGGTGAGCGTAATAGTCGTAACAAATCTAAAGCCCCATCCAGGATACATTACAATGGGTGAGCCTGTTGGTGCAGTCATTGCTTCAAGCCCTATAGATATACCAAGTGCCTGAACAGCACAAATAAGAACAGTCCCGTATCTTGTATATTTGGTAATCTTATTTCTCCCTTCCGTACCCTGCTTCTTAAGCTCAGCAAGATGAGGAACAACAACGCTTAACAATTCCATTATAATTGAAGCGGAAATATATGGCATTATACCAAGTCCAAAAACTGTCAACCTACTAAGTGCACCACCGGTAAACATATCAAAAAAACCAAGCATATTGCCAGATTGCCTTGCAAAAAACTGAGACAATGCTTCAGAATCAATACCAGGAGTAGGTACATGAGTACCTATCCTGTAAACAATAAGCATAAAAGCTGTAAAAAGTATTCTTTTTCTCAGCTCCGGTAATGAAAATATATCCTCTATTTTTTTAAACATCAGAATCTCCAGGTATTATTTAATCTCCCCGCCTAATTCTTTAATTTTCTCAGCAGCAGAGGCTGAAACCTTATCCACAACAAAAGTAAGTTTTTTTGTGAACTCGCCCTCAGCAAGCACTTTGACGCCACCTTTATTCCCTTTTATAAGATTTTTTTCTATCAAAGTTTCTATACTTACAGTTTCACCATTATTAAATTTTTGCTCAATACTACCGAGATTTACTATTTCATAAACAGCAGCAAACCTCTTGTTGTTAAAACCTCTTTTAGGCAATCTTCTTGCAAGCGGCATCTGACCGCCTTCAAATCCTGCCTTAACGCCGCCACCAGATCTTGCCTTCTGACCTTTGTGACCTTTGCCAGCTGTAGTACCAAGACCACTACCGCTGCCTCTTCCAACTCTTTTCCTGTTCTTCTTAGAGCCAGGAGCGGGTTTTAAATCATGTATCTTCATAGTTCTTACCCCTTATTAGATAATTACTTCTTGAATAGTCTTACCTCTTGCAGAGGCGATTTCACTTACTGTTCTTATCTTTTCAAATCCATCCATAACAGCATAAAGCACATTGTATGGATTCCTGCTTCTTACAGATTTTGCCAAAATGTTTTGTACGCCAGCAAGTTCAAAAAGAGACCTCGCAACACCCCCTGCGATAATTCCTGTACCAGGAGCAGCAGGCTTCATAACAATTTCAGCTGCACCAAACCTACCAATAACCTTATGTGGAATAGTCCCTTTAGACACCGGTACTTCAACCATATTCTTCTTAGCCATTTCAAGTGCTTTTCTGATTGCATCAGGTACTTCCCTGGCTTTTCCATGTCCTATTCCGACTTTTCCATTATAATCCCCAACAACAACAATAGCAGTAAACCTGAAAATTCTACCACCCTTTACAACCTTTGTAACTCTACCTATATGGACAACTTTATCAACCAATTGATTTTCTACAGTACTCAACTTAGGCCTCCATATTAAAATTCTAATCCAGCTTCTCTGGCTGAATCAGCAAACGCTTTTATTTTTCCGTGATAAATATAGCCGCCCCTGTCGAAAACAACAGAAGTCAAGCCCTTCTCTTTTGCCCTTTTAGCTATCAGCTCACCTACTTTTTTAGCAGTCTCAATATTGCATTTTGACTCACAAACAGATTTAAGCTCCTTTTCCAATGAGCTGGCTGCTACAATTGTATGACCGGTAGCATCATCTATCAGCTGAGCATAAAAATACCTATTACTTTTAAATACATTTAGCCTTGGTCTTTCAGAATTACCAGAAATTTTCTTTCTTATTCTAAAATGTCTCTTTTTTCTGGCAGCATTTTTATCTATTTTAGCCACGTCACACCTCTCTTACTTTTTACCTGTTTTGCCGGCTTTTCTTATTATTCTTTCCCCTTCATAACGAACACCTTTGCCTTTATAAGGCTCAGGCTTCCTTATCTTCCTTATATCAGCAGCAACCTGACCAACTAATTGCTTGTCAATACCTTTGACAACAATTTTTTGCTGACCTTCAACTGCAAACTCTATACCTTCAGGAGGGGAAACTAACACAGGGTGTGAAAAACCAAGTGAGAGATCAAGGTCTTTACCTTTTAATGCAGCCCTGTAACCAACACCAACTATCTCAAGTCTCTTTTCATAGCCCTTCACTACGCCTTCTACCATATTGGCGATAAGAGTTCTGTAGAGGCCAAAAAGTGATCTTGCAAGTTTGGTTTCATCTTTTTTATTTACAACAACTTGTTTATCTTCAACACTGACAGCTACTTTATCGTGAAGTTTTTGTTTAAGCTCCCCTTTAGGTCCCTTAACAACTATATATCCTTCTTTTATATTAACTTCTACCCCGGCGGGTATATCAACCGGTTTTTTACCTATTCTTGACATCTTAAATCTCCAATTACCATACTTGACAAATATATTCGCCGCCGACCTTATCTCTCAGGCATTGCTTAACAGTCATTAATCCCTTGGAAGTAGATACTATTCCTGTTCCAAGTCCTCCCAACACAGTGTCAAGATTTTTAGATTTTGTATAAACTCTTCTACCTGGCTTGCTTATCTTTTTAAGACCTCTTATAACTGACTCTCCAGTCTCAGTGTACTTTAAATAAACAACAATATTCTTCTTGGACCCATCTTCAACAACTCTGTAATTCTTAATATAGCCTTCATCTCTAAGAATCGCCGCTATCCCTTCTTTGATTTTTGAGTATGGGATTAGCACTTCTTGAAAATTAACCTGCACAGCATTCCTGATTCTGCTGAGCATATCTGCAATAGGATCAGTCATTACCATTTTTTCTCTCCTTATATGTTTAGGTAATCGATATCCAACTTTTACCAGCTGGATTTCTTAAGCCCGGGTATTACCCCCTCATGGGCTAACTTTCTAAAACACAACCTGCACATATTAAACCTTCTCATAAATGATCTTGGTCTTCCGCAGATTGGACACCTGTTGTATTCTCTGACCTTAAATTTTTTCTTTTTAAGAGCATGATTATTCTTTGCAGTTGTAGCCACTTAGTCCTCCTAATTATTAGCAAAAGGCATTCCCAGTGCTTTTAAAAGCTCTCTTGCCTCTTCATCGGTTTTTGCAGTAGTGGTAATAATCACATCAAACCCTCTGATCTTATCAATTTTGTCATAATCTATCTCAGGGAAAACTATCTGCTCCTTGATACCAAGGGCATAATTCCCTCTACCGTCAAAAGAGTTTGGGTTTACACCGGCAAAGTCTCTTACCCTTGCTAATGCAATGTTAAACAGTCTGTTTAAAAACTCATAGCACCTTTCTTTTCTAAGTGTAACCTTACATCCAATAGGCATCCCTTCTCTTAACTTAAAACCGGCAATAGATTTTTTTGCCTTAGTTACTACCGGCTTCTGGCCAGCTATAAGTTCCATATCTCTTAGTGCAAATTCAAGTACTTTTGAATTGCTAACTGCTTCTCCAACCCCCATATTGAGGACAACCTTTTCAATTTTTGGAACTTCCATAATGTTCTTGTACTTGAATTTATCCATTAAGTAAGGAACAACTTCTTTTAAATACTTTTCCTTTAATACTGACATATCTGTTCCTCTCTATTAATCTTTATCAATTATTTCGCCGCATGATCTGCAAAATCTCTTCTTTTCACCGGACTCAAGAACTTTATAGCCAAGTCTTACGCCCTTATCACATTTTTTGCAAAGATACATTACATTGGAAACATGGATAGGCATCTCTTTCTCAATTATACCCCCTTCAGGGTTAAGCTGATTAGGTTTTACATGCCTTTTGACAATGTTAAGACCCTCGGCATATATTTTACTTTTAGCTCTGTCAATTTTGAGTACCTTCGATGTTTTGCCTTTCTCTTTTCCAGCAATAACAACTATCGGATCATCTTTTTTAAGTTTGTATTTAAGCATCCATACCTCCTAAAGAACTTCAGGTGCCATGGAAACTATTTTAAGAAACCCTTTGGCTCTAAGGTCTCTCGCCACCGGTCCAAATACCCTGGTTCCAACTGGTTCAAGGTTTTTATTCAGGATAACAGCAGCATTATCATCAAACTTAATATAAGTTCCATCAGCACGACGCTTCTCTTTTTTTGTTCTAACTATAACAGCCTTAACAACGGCTCCTTTCTTAATATTACTATCAGGTATGGCAGATTTTACGCTGGCAACTATCACATCACCTATTGAGCCATACTTCTTCTTCGAGCCGCCAAGAACTTTTATACACATAATCTCTTTTGCACCGGAGTTATCGGCAACTTTCAATCTCGTCTGTATCTGAATCATAGCTATTCTCCCTAAAATTAATTTCCAGCATCGCCAACTGGACGCTCAATTAATTTAACAACTCTCCAGCGCTTATGCTTGCTGAGAGGCCTTGTTTCCATAATTTCCACTATATCTCCAGGCCTCATCTCATTAGCTTCATCATGAGCCATAAATTTCTTAGTGCGCTTTATAAACTTGTGGTATTTTTTGTGTAGTTTTAGCGTTTCAACTTTAACAACAACTGTTTTATCCATCTTATTGCTAACTACAACACCGCGCCTTACTTTGCGATAGTTTCTTTCCATCTTATCCCTCTGCTTGTTTTTCATTGATAATTGTAAGGATTCTGGCAATGTCCTTCTTCGTCTTTGATATTTGCGAAGTATCTTCCAGGTCACCTGTTGAAAGCTTAAATTTTAGTCTGAACAAATTTTCCTTAAGTTCAGCATGTTTCGTTTTCAGCTCTTCAACAGACATATTCTTAAGTTCTGCTGCTTTCATATTCATTGCTCCTTAACAGCTGTATCTGATTTTGATATAAACTTACATTTAATAGGCAACTTGTGGATAGCAAGTCTAAACGCTTCTCTTGCCAATTCCTCACTTACGCCCTTTACTTCGTATAACACAGTGCCAATTTTAACTGGAGCAACATAGTACTCCACAGCACCTTTACCTTTACCTTGACGAGTTTCCGCAGGCTTTGCAGTAATTGGCTTATGAGGAAATATCCTGATATAAACCTTACCACCTCTTTTCAGATATCTGTTAATAGCAATCCTTGCTGCCTCAATCTGCCTGCTTGTTATCTTGCCATGTTCAAGAGCAACAATGCCAAAGTCACCAAACTCAATCGTATTTCCTTTGGTTGCCTTCCCTTTGATTCTGCCCTTAAACTGCTTTCTATATTTCATTCTGGATGGCATTAACATATTACTCTACCTCTAAATTTTTATTCTTGTCTTCGATTATTTCGCCCTTGAATACCCAAACTTTGATACCTGTTAAACCATATGTAGTAAGAGCTTCGGCAAATCCATAATCGATATCTGCCCTAAGAGTTTGAAGAGGCACTCTACCTTTGATATACCATTCGGTCCTGGCCATATCTGCTCCAGCCAATCTTCCTGAGCATGCAATCTTAATACCCTGAGCGCCTGACTTTATAGCCTGCAAAACTGCTTTTTTCATTGCCCTTCTAAATGCAACCCTTCTTTCAAGCTGCAAAGCTATATTTTCGGCTATAAGCTGGGCATCTATTTCAGGTTTTTTAACCTCTTTTATTCCCAGATGCACATCAGCTTTAGTAAATTTTCTAAGGTCTTCCTTAAGTTTTTCAATCTCAGCGCCTTTTTTCCCAATAACAATCCCGGGTCTGCTTGTGTTAAGAGTAATTTTTATTTTTGACCCCATTCTCTCAATATTGATTTCTGAGATACCAGCCAGCTTAAGTCTGTCTTTCAGAAACTTTCTTATTTTGAGGTCTTCCATCAAATTAGCAGCATACTCTTTTTTATTTGCAAACCAAACTGATTTCCAATATTTATTTATTCCTAACCTTATCCCGTTAGGATGTACCTTCTGACCCACTACTTCACCTCCACTATTCAGCTAAAACCACAGTAATATGGCTGGTCCTTCTTTTAATAGGGGTAGCTCTGCCATATGCACGAGGAGTATATCTTTTAAGAAAAGGTCCGTTATCAATTTTTATTTCAGACACTTTTAATTTACTAATATCCCTGTAATTATAGTTCTCTTCCGCATTTGCTATCGCTGATTTGATTACTGAAGCAATCATTTTAGAAGCTTTCTTAGGTGAAAATTTCAAAATATTCATAGCTTCCTCAACATTTTTGCCTCTCACCAAATCAGCAACAGGTCTTGCCTTGCGGGGAGATACTCTCATATATTTTCCTATTGCTGTCGAAACCATGCTCTACCTCTATCTACCTTTTACTTTCTTATCGTCTTTTTTATGCCCTTTAAAAGTCCTTGTAAGAGCAAATTCACCAAGTTTATGCCCAACCATGTTTTCAGTTACATAAACAGGGATAAACTTATGACCATTGTGTACAGCAAAAGTAAGCCCTACCATCTGTGGTGTTATCGTACTTCTGCGTGACCAGGTCTTTATTACTTTCTTGTCACCTGTTTCCACAGCCTTTTCTACTTTTTTCAACAGATGATCATCTATGAAAGGTCCTTTTTTAAGCGATCTAGGCACTTTTTACCCCCTTACTTGCGCTTTGTAACAATATATTTGTTAGAAGGCTTATTTTTCTTTCTGGTTTTGTATCCTTTGGTTGGCATACCCCAAGGAGTAACAGGGTGTCTACCACCACTGGTTCTACCTTCACCACCACCATGTGGGTGATCAATTGGGTTCATTGCCACACCTCTTACAGTAGGTCTGATACCTAACCAGCGTGCCCGACCTGCCTTACCAATGCTCATATTTTCATGCTCAGGGTTGCTTACCTGGCCAATTGATGCCTTACACTCTGCCAAAACAAGCCTGATTTCGCCTGAAGGCAATCTCAAATGGCAGTACTTGCCCTCTTTTGAAAGAAGCTGGGAATAAGTACCAGCTGATCTTGCAAGCTGCCCACCTTTGCCAGGTCTCATCTCAACATTATGAATTATTGTACCAACAGGGATATCTTTGAGTTTCAAAGCATTTCCTGGCTTTATATCGGCATCTGACCCTGAAAGAACAGTGTCCCCTACCTTCAAACCGATTGGTGCAATAATATACCTGTACTCACCATCAGCATATGATACAAGTGCTATTCTGGCACTCCTGTTTGGATCATATTCAATAGTTTTTACCTTTGCAGGGATGTTTTCTTTATCCCTCTTAAAATCTATAATTCTGTAAAGCTTTTTATGGCCGCCACCCTGGTGCCTTACAGTAATTCTGCCATAATTGTTTCTACCGCTCTTCTTCTTTAGACTGGTAGTTAAAGGTTTAAATGGTTTATCAGTGGTAACATCTTTATAGTCGTCACCAGTTCTAAACCTAACACCAGCAGAAGTTGGTTTATAGCTCTTTATTCCCATATTTTTCCTCTCTAAACAAACTCAAGTTTCTGGTCTTTTTCAAGAACGACTATAGCTTTTTTCCAGTCGTTACGCTTGCCAACTATTAAACCAAATCTCTTTGTTTTACCTTTAAAGTTCATAGTTCTAACTTCTTTAACCTTAACATCAAAAAGCTTCTCAACAGCAGTCTTTATAAGATGCTTATTTGCCCTTTTATCAACAGCAAAAGCAACCTGATTAAGCTTTTCTTTAAGATCCACAGCTTTTTCAGTTATAAGTGGTTTCTTAATTACGTCATAAATAGTAATCATTTGGACAATACCTCCGTTAATTTTGGTAAACAGCTCTGGAGGATAAATATTTTATCTGCATTTATAAGATCGTAGACATTTAAGCCATCCAAATGCAATATCTTAACATTTTCAATATTTCTGAATGCCCTGATTGTTGTATCTTCCAATTCGTCAAATACAAGGAGCACTCTTCTGTCTGCTCCAAAACTTTTCAGCACCAAAGCGGCATCTTTTGTTTTTCCAGATTCAATATTTAAGTTCTCAAGAAACTCAATACTCCCATCTTCAAGCTTTGCCCTAAAAGCTGATTTTAGAGCATTTCTCATCTTTTTCTTTGGCATACTTATAGAGTAGTCTCTTGGTTGAGGTCCGAAAATAGTCGCACCACCTCTCCATAGGGGTGATCTTATCGAACCAGCACGAGCTCTACCTGTCCCTTTCTGCTTCCAGGGTTTTCTGCCACCACCTGTAATTTTAGCTCTGTTTTTTGTCGCATGAGTGCCTGCCCTTTTATCAGCAAGTTGCTTTACAACTACCTCATGCATAAGCCAAGGCTTTACAGGGTAAGAGATTATCGCATCATTTAATTCAATCTCTCCAACCTTTTCATTCTTTAGGTTTTTCAATTCTACAAGAGCCATGACTACCTCTATCCTTAATTATTAGATTTTGTACTTTTCTTTATATAGACAATACCGTTTTTATGTCCGGGTACAGCCCCTTTAATAAGCAGTACATTTTTATCTGCCAAAACTTTGGCAATCTTTAAACCTTGTGTAGTTACAGTTTTATTCCCCATTCTCCCAGGCATCTTTTTACCTTTCAATGTTTCGCCCGGAAACTCGCACATCCCTATAGAACCAGGTGCTCTGTGGAAATCTGAACCATGGCTTGCAGGACCACCGCCAAATCCATGTCTTTTAATTACGCCCTGGAAACCTTTACCTATGCTGATACCTTGAACATCAACCAACTCACCTTCTTCAAAAATATCAGCTTTAATTTCCTGGCCAACTTCAAAGTCATTAACATTATCCGTCCTGAACTCTTTTAAAAATTTATAAAAGTCCAGGTTGTTCTTTTTGAAATGGCCAGCCATAGGCTTGTTTACCTTCTTTGCCTTAAGGATTTTACCAAATCCAAGTTGCAGCGCATTGTAGCCATCGGTTTCTTTTGTTTTTTTCTGGACTACTACACAAGGGCCTGCTTCAATTACTGTAACCGGGACCACAGCTCCGTCTGACATAAAGACTTGTGTCATTCCAATCTTTCTTCCAATTATCCCTTTAAACATCTTCAAGCCCTACCTTATAATTTTATTTCAACATCAACACCTGCAGACAATTCAAGCTTCATCAATGCATCAATTGTCTGAGGATTATGTTCAAATATGTCCACCAATCTTTTGTGGGTCCTTATCTCAAATTGCTCCCTACCGTCTTTGTCAACATGGGGAGATTTGATAATAGTATACTTCTCTATCCTCGTAGGAAGAGGGACAGGACCGATAACTTTAGCACCGGTCCTCTTAGCTGTATTCACTATATCTCTTACAGCCTTATCCAATATTTTATAATCATAGCCTTTGAGCTTAATACGTATTTTTTGGCTGCTCATCATACCCCTCTGTTACTCAATTATTTCAGTGACAACGCCAGCACCAACTGTCCTACCACCTTCACGAATAGCAAAACGTAATCCCTGATCCATCGCAATCGGCTGTATCAAG
>JAIHAR010000017.1 GCA_020054865.1 Deferribacteraceae bacterium | reverse complement strand
TTACATGAACTCATTGGTATGAGAGTTAAAATAATGGATATAGAAAGGCATGATAAAATATTTGGACTTATCAGCCACTTCCCTCACCTTATTGCATTTTCCCTGATAGACTTTGTGGAGATTGAAAATTCACAGGCTCTAAATTTTACAGGTGGTGGTTTTAGAGATTTTACAAGAATAGCAAAAAGCAATCCTGTAATGTGGTCTGATATATTTTTTGATAATAGCAAAATTTTGAATGAATATATAGACAGCTATATCAACGAACTGTTAAAGTGGAAAAAGGCAATTTTATCTGAAGATTATACCTTGATGAAAAATATGATATCCAAGGTAAAAAAATTAAGGGAATCACTATGATAAGTTTTGATAAGGTTAAATCCTTGAAAGGGGAAGTGAATGTTCCTTCTGACAAGTCAATAACACACAGAGCATTTATTATGTCTGCCATGGCTGACGGAGAAAGCATTGTAAAAAAGCCTCTTTTGTCAAGGGATACTCTTGCTACAAAAGCAGCGATGGAAATGGTGGGGGCTGAATTTACTGAAACTGAAGAAGGATTTATTGTATGCTCTAAAGGGTTTAAAAATTTTAAAGAGCCTGGCAATGTAATAAATTGTGAAAATTCAGGCACAACTGCAAGGCTGTTGACCGGTCTTTTTGCAGGTCAGAATAAATACTTTGTACTAACCGGGGACAATTCCCTTAGAAAAAGACCTATGGACAGAGTAATAGAGCCTCTTGGCAAGCTTGGGGCTAATATTTTTGCAAGAGAAAATAATAAATATCTGCCTCTGACAATTTTGCCATCCAAACTCAAAGGGATTGAAATAGAAGGTAAGGTAAAAAGTGCTCAGGTAAAAAGCGCGATAATACTGGCTGGACTTCAGGCTGATTCCAATGTGATTTATATTGAACCTGCTGTAACGAGAAATCATACAGAGCTGATGCTGAAAACATACGGAGTTCATCTCAATGTGAGTGGTTTGAGGATTGAGATTGAACCGGTCGATAGGCTTATGCCTGCTGAGATAAATGTACCGGGAGATTTTTCTTCTGCAGCTTTTTTTCTTGGTGCGGCACTTATCTTTGAGAATTCCGAAATTTTGATAAAAAATGTTGGTCTGAATCCCACAAGAAGTGGTATGCTGGAAGTGTTAAAAGGGATGAACGTAAATTTTGATGTGGATGTAAACTCAGAGTCCGGTGATCCTTTTGGAAATATTTTGATAAAAAGTCAAGAATATGATGGCATCACGATAAAAGGTGATATTATTGCCAATATTATTGATGAAATTCCAATGATTTCTGCTCTCGGCCTTTTTGCAAAATCACCGGTCGAGATAAGGGATGCCCATGAACTTCGCGTTAAGGAGTCTGACAGGATAAAAGCAATGGTTTACAATTTAAGGCAGATTGGTGCGGAAGTTGAAGAGTTTGAGGATGGACTTAAAGTATATCCTCTAAAAAATTTAAACAAAAATGCAAAGCTTAGGTCATTTGATGACCACAGGATTGCGATGATCAATATTTTATTGTCCAAAAAATTTGGTGGGCTTTGTATTGACGAAATAGATGCAATCGATGTATCTTTTCCCGATTTTATTGAAAAACTAAACAGCATTGAGGTAGTTTAGCTGTAAACAAGGATAAGTTATGCGTCTTAGAATAGCTGTTGACGGACCGGCAGGAAGCGGTAAAAGTACGATTTCGAAAATAATAGCAGAAAAGTTAAATTTGATTTATATAGACACAGGTGCAATGTATAGGGCTTGTGCCTATATCAGTGTAAAGTATAACAAAACCGGGAAAGATTTGATTGAGTGTGTTGAAAATACGGAAATCTACTTTAAAAAAGATGTTACTGGTCAGAGAGTTTTTATAAAATTTGATGGGGAAACATTTGATATTACCGAAGAGATAAGAAGTGTGGCAGTTACCAAAAAAGTTTCTGAAACTTCGAAAATCAAGGAGATTAGAGATATTATTACCAGAAGGCAGAAGTCTATTGCGGCTGATAATAATGTGATAATGGATGGGCGAGATATCGGCACTGTTGTGATTCCTGATGCAGAATATAAGTTTTTCCTTGAAGCTACTCCTTACGAAAGGGCAAGAAGACGTTATGAAGAGATGGTTGCACGTGGGGAGAATATAGAATTTGAGGAAGTGCTTAAAGATGTGAAAAAGAGGGATTTTGAAGATATGAACAGGGAAATTGCCCCGCTTAAAAGGGCAGAAGATGCTTTATTGATAGATACCACAAACAAAACTATAGAAGATGTGGTTTCGTTTATTTTAAACAGGGTGAAAGGGTTATGAATATAATTGTGGCGGATTATTCAGGGTTTTGCTTTGGTGTTGAAAGGGCTGTAAAAATCGTTGAAGAGACTTCCGTAGAAGGGAAAAATGTATATACATTGGGGCCTATTATTCATAATCCTCAATTGGTAAAGAAACTTGAGGAGAAAGGGGTAGGCGTAAAAAAACTTGAGGATGTAAAAGATGCTGATACTGTTGTTATCAGGTCCCATGGGGTACCAAAGGAGCATATTGAAACTTTAAAGTCAAGCAATGTGAAAATTGTGGATGCCACCTGTCCGTTTGTAACAAGGGCGCAGAATCAGGCTGCTATTTTAAGCAGTGATGGTTATTTTCTTGTTGTATTTGGCGAAAAAGAACATCCTGAAGTAAAAGGGATAATAAGCTATGCAAACAACGGTTTTGTGGTGGTTGAAAATGCTGAGGAAGCAGAACAATGCATTGATTTTCATGACAAAATAGGTGTGGTAGCCCAGACTACGCAAAATAGGGCAGAGTTTGATAGGGTGGTGGATGTGTTAAAACTTAGATGCAATGAGCTTAAAATTGTAAATACAATCTGCAACGCAACAACCCACAGGCAGGAAGCAGCAAAAAAGGTTGCTTTAATTTCAGATATAATGTATGTAATCGGTGGGAAAAACAGTGGAAACACCACAAGACTTTATGAGATTTGCAAGGAAATATGCCCCAAAGTGCTTCATATTGAAACAAAAGATGAGATTGACAAATCTGATCTTATTGGGGTAGAAAATGTTGGCATAACCGCTGGAGCAAGCACTCCTAAGTTTTTAATAGATGAGGTTATAGAATTTTTAAAAGAGGTTGAACATGCAGGAGAATAATGGGATGAACAATGAAATGAAATTTGAGGACTTTGAGTCGATGCTTGAAGATTCTCTCAATCCGCCGTCTAAGGGGAGTATTGTAAAAGGGTCGGTGGTTGCTATAAATGGTACTGATATTCTTGTAAATATAGGATATAAATCTGAAGGTATTATTGATAAAAGTGAACTGGAAAAGGATGGCAAGCTGGAAGTCAATGTTGGCGATGAAATAGAGGCTATAGTTGAAGGTGTCCAGGGTGGTGGAGGATATGTAAGACTCTCAAGAAAGGTCTTGAACCAACAGAGAGATTTTGATGAAATTCTGGACAAGTTTGATAAAAACAAGCCTGTTGCTGTGAAGATTGAGAGCAGCAATGATAAGGGATTTTTGGGAAAGGCAGGTGAAATTGCAGTATTTATACCTTCAAATCACATAGACCTTAGAAGCAAGACAAAAGATCAAAAAAATTATATTGGTAAAGTGTTTAACTGTAAAATCCTTAAAGTTGACAAAAAAGCAAAAAGTATTCTTGCTTCCCACAAACTTTATATTATTGAATCAGCAGAAGAGGAAAAGAAAAAGTTTTTTGAAGCCTTGAAAGTGGGTGATAAGGTTAAAGGGAAGGTAAAAACTGTTAAAGAATTTGGCGTGTTTATAAATGTTGGTGCTGTTGATGGTTTTCTGCATAGAGACAATATCGATTGGGGTAAGGTAAAGCACCCGTCAAAGTATTTTGAGCTTGATGACACTGTTGAAACAGTTGTTTTGAATATTGACAAAGAAAATCAGAAAATAGAGCTTGGGTTAAAGCAACTGAAAGAAGACCCATGGGATAAAGTCAAAGATAAATATCCTGTGGATGGTGAAGCGAAAGGGAGAATTATCACAAGAAGGAAAAAAGGATATGTGCTTGAGCTTGAGCCTGGAATTGACGGATTTATCCCTGAGGAAGAGTTATCGTGGATAAAAAACTCCAATGTGAAGCTTGAAAGAGGGGATATTGTTGAAGGGAAAGTAATAGGTATTGACGATGAACATAAGAAAGTTATTATGTCTCTGAGACTTCTTACTGAGAATCCATGGGTAACCCTTAAAAATAACCACCCTGAAGGTTCAGTTGTTACCGGGAAAATTAAGGGGATAACTGATTTTGGTCTTTTTGTGGATTTTGGAGCTCACATAGATGGTCTTGTTAGAAAGCTTGATATTTCCTGGACAGAAGAAATAGAAGATTTGAATGAAAAATTTAAAGTTGGGGATGAAATTACTGCCAAAATTCTTAAAATTGATGAAGACAAAGAAAGAATATCTCTTGGTATAAAGCAGATTGAAAAGAATCCGTGGAAAGAAATAGACAAGCTTTTGCCGGCAGGCAAGGTGCTTGATGTGGAGGTAACTGAAGTTAATAAAGATAATGTTGTTGTGGAGCTTCCCAAAGGGCTTACCGGGATTATCCCCGCAAAAGAGCTTGATGAGCAGAAAGTTATCCCTGAGGAGTTCTGCAAAGTTGGTGATAAGCTAAAAGCGGTTGTCAACAAAGCAGACAAAAGGGAGAAAAAAGTTATATTGTCCGTAAAGAAATATAAGCTCGATGCTGAAAAAAGGGAAGTCAAAGAATATTTGAAACAGATTCAGGATAAATCAGACAGCTCTTTTAATCTAGGAGCCCTGATAAAAGACAAAATTGACGAGATTAAATAAATCGGGGCTTTTAAGCCCCCTTTTTTTTGAGGCAAAAGGGTATGTATTTTTTGTTGTTTATAGTTGCATCTATACTTGTAATTTACAGCGGAATTAAGCTGTCGGATTACGGAGATGTTATTGCTACAAAGACACCTTTGGGGCACAGCTTTGTGGGGGTAACTTTTATTGCGCTATTTACAAGCCTTCCTGAGCTTATATCTTCAATTGGTTCAGTTACTATTGTGGATGCACCCGATCTTGTTTTTGGAAATGTTTATGGCTCAAATATGTTTAATATACTCATTATATTTTTGCTTGATGCCATTTTCAAAAAAGACAGTGTTTTTCAAAGTGTAAGCCTTTCCAATATTGTGACTGCATCTTTTGCAATTCTTCTTCCTCTTGTGTCAGCTTTCGGTTTTCTTCTCAATATAAAAGTTTTCGGTTTGATAAATTTGGTAAGTCTGGCAATATTTGTAACTTATCTGCTTTCGATGTACAGCGCTTACCGGACAATCGATATGAGTGATTCAGCAGCTGAAGGTGATGAGCAGGAAGTAAGCCTTAACAAGGCAGTTTTTATGTTTATGGTAATGGCTTCAATAATAGTTTTTGCGGGGCTTTTGTTAAGTAAAAGTGCGGATGCAATAGCCGAATCAACCGGTTTGGGGCGGACTGTTGTGGGTTCGTTTTTACTTGCTGCTGTTACATCATTGCCGGAAGTGTCTGCGTGTATAGGTGCTGTCAGAGTTGGCTCGCCGAATATGGCAATCGGTAATCTGCTTGGCTCAAATGTTTTTAACGTCACGGTAATTCCTGTTGCGGATATATTTTATACCAGAGGGGATATTTTTGCAGCCTCATCAAAGGTAAACCTTACCGCTGCAATTTCTTCAGCAATAATTGTAATCATTGCTGTACTTGGTATTCAGCAGGATAAACTTTCAAAATTCAGATTTGGTCATATTTCTTTGTATTCTGTTTATATTTTGCTTTTTTATGTGGTATACTCAGTTATAATTGTCAGGGGATGAAGATGAATAAATGGATAAAGAGGATATTTAAAGTTGTTTTTGTATTGTTTGTTGTCGGGTTTATATTCTCTTCAATACTGTATTACAATGGAGCAGATGTAGCTGAGCTTACAAAGAATAAAATTGTTGTTATAGACCTTGAGAATGTCATTTATGAGTCGGCTTCAATTATCAACAAATTCAAAAAATATGAAAAAAATGAAAAAGTCAAAGGATTTATACTGAGAGTCAATTCTCCGGGAGGCGGTGTTGCACCGAGCCAGGAGATTTATAGTTATGTTAAAAAAATTGATAAGCCTGTTTATGTGGCAATGCAGTCTCTTGCCGCTTCCGGCGGATATTATGTATCCGTTGCTTCTGATAAAATATATGCTTTACCTGGCACCATCACCGGAAGTATAGGTGTGATAATCAAATTTCCCAATATGAAAGGTTTGTACGAAAAAATAGGTGTAGATTTCAAGACGATAAAATCAGGGAAATTTAAGGATATAGGCTCACCAAACAGAGAAATGACTGAAGAAGAAATTAAGCTTCTTGAAGGCTCCGTTATGCAGGTTTATGAGCAATTTGTAAATGATATTTTATCTTCAAGGAAGATTGACAGGCAGACATTACTGAAATATGCGGATGGTAGAATTATAATTGGCAGCGTTGCAAAAGAGATAGGGCTTGTGGATGAGCTTGGTACTTATATGGATGCATTTGAAGATATGAAAAAGAGCTACAATTTGAAAGATGTTGAGTTATTTTTTGATGTTACAAAAGCTGATTTGCTGTCAAAATTAAACGAAACTGTTACCAATTTTAGAAATAAGTTTCAGTCGAATAGTTTTTTATATTACCTTTTTGAAGGGTAAAACTAATTGAAATGTTTGCAAAGGTAAAAACTTTCACATTGATAGGTATTTCAGCAGAGCAGGTAGATGTTGAGGCTGACATCAGAAGTATGGGCCTGCCATCCTTTAATGTTGTAGGGCTTGCTGAAGGTGCTGTCAAAGAGAGCAAAGAAAGGGTAAAATCTGCGCTGAAAAATATTGATTTTAATATTTTTGACAGACCTATTACGGTAAATCTTGCGCCTGCAGACTTAAAAAAAGATGGAAGCCACTTTGACCTCCCTGTGGCAGTTTGCCTGATTAAGGCATCAGGCATGATTGAGGAAAACCTTGAAAATTATGCCCTGGCAGGTGAATTGTCACTTGATGGAAAATTAAGGGGTGTGGCGGGGATTCTCCCTTTTGTTTCAAGTCTTCCAGATAAAACAAAAGTAATTATTCCAAATGAAAATGTAAAAGAGGCTTCAGTATTAAAGAATATCGAAATTTATGGATTTGATAATTTGTCTGAAGTTATAGAGTTTCTTAACGGTAATAAAAAAGAGGCTTATAGCGAAGAGATAGTTTTTGAGTCAGGATTATACGATTTGGATTTTGCAGATGTAAGAGGGCAGTTTTTTATAAAAAGGGCTTCGGAGATTGCTGCTGCGGGGATGCACAATATTTTGATGATGGGACCTCCGGGAAGCGGTAAGACTATGATAGCAAAACGTATCCCTACAATAATGCCAGAAATGACAATCGATGAGGCTATTGAAACTACTAAAGTTCACTCGGTAGCAGGGCTTTTGCGGGACAATAAAGGGCTCGTTCAAAAAAGACCTTTTATAATCACGCATCCTACTGCAAGCGATGTCGCTGTTGTAGGGGGCGGCAAGGACGCGAAACCTGGCTTGGTGAGTATTGCCAGTAATGGAATTTTATTTTTTGATGAATTTCTTGAGTTTAAAAAAAATGTACTTGAGGTGCTTCGTCAGCCCCTGGAAGACAGGGTGGTGACAGTCAGTAGGGCAAACAGGACAGTTGTTTATCCTGCAAATTTTATGTTTGTGGCAGCTTGCAATCCCTGTCCATGCGGCTATTATGGTACTGAAAAGGAATGTGTATGCACTGCAGCCCAGATTCAAAAATATAGAAGTAAACTTTCCGGTCCAATAATGGACAGGATTGACCTGCATGTGGTTGTAGATGCTGTGGATATAAAAGAATTAAATAAATTGCCCGAGGGGGAAAATTCTCTAAAAATAAAAGAAAGAGTTGTGGTTGCAAGGGATTTGCAAAAAAAGAGGTTTGTTGATGAAAAGATAAACTACAACAGTCAAATGAGTGAAAAACATATCAAAAAGTATGCAAAAATATCAAATGAGGCTTTTGATACACTTGAAGTTTTTCACAAAAAATTCAAACTCTCAGCAAGAAGTTATATGAAAATACTGAAGGTAAGCAGAACAATAGCCGACCTTGAAAATAGTGAAATAGTTACAAAAAAACATATTCTCGAAGCCTGCCAGTACAGATTTGACAATATAACATAGTCGTGTAAGCAATAATAAGTTTTTGGCGACAGGATTTTTTGGTCCTGTCACCCATTACCCATCACTCATTACTTATCACCTGTTACCATTTCATCTCAAATATCTTCCAACAGCAAGGGCAATCGTCCTTAATTCCCCCATCATTTTTATAAATTGATCAGGCTTTAGAGATTGGGCGCCATCGCTAAGTGCCTTTTCTGGCTCCGGGTGAACTTCTACAATTATTCCGTCAGCTCCCACGGCAATTCCCGCCCTTGCAAGTGGTGTAACGTAATGCCAGTGTCCTGCAGCATGGCTTGGGTCGATTATAATTGGCAGGTGTGATCTTTCCTGCACAACAGGGACACAGCTGATATCAAGGGTGTTTCTTGTGGCTGTTTCGAAAGTTCTTATGCCTCTTTCACAAAGAATAACACTACTGTTGCCTTCAGAGAGAATGTATTCTGCAGACATCAAAAACTCTTCAATTGTTGTTGCCATCCCTCTTTTCAGCAATACAGGTTTTTTGGTTTGGCCAAGAAGTGACAAAAGGGCAAAATTTTGAATATTTCTTGCTCCTACCTGAAACATATCGGCATATTTGTATACCACATCAACATCCCTCGGGTTAACAACTTCAGTAACAAATGGAAGGCCTGTTGCTTCTCTCGCTTTTGCAAGAAGTTTTAGCCCTTCTTCGCCCAAACCCTGAAAGGAATATGGTGATGTTCTGGGCTTGAATGCACCACCTCTGAGCATTTTTGCGCCTGCTGCTTTTACATATTCGGCAGATTTTACAATCTGTTCCTCATTTTCCACTGAACATGGTCCTGCAATCACGACGATCTCTTCCCCACCAAATTTTACTCCGCACACATCGATTACAGACTTTTCCTTTTTTACTTCGCGGCTTGCAAGCTTATAAGGTTTTGTTATTGGCAATACCTTGTCAACTCCTGGCATATCTCCTATAAGGCCGATGTGGTCTCTGTCGCTTAGTCCGATTAGCCCAACCACATTTCTTTCCTTGCCGTAAATTACGTGCGGTTTAAAACCAAACTCCTCAGCCTTTGCACATACTTCCTTCAACTGTTGTTCTGTGGCGCCAATTTCCATTACTACTATCATAAAATCCTCCGTTAACAAAAAAGGCCGCAAACGGTTTTACCGCCTGCGGCCTTATTATTTTTAATTTATAGGCTCACCCTCAGGCGGTACACCTCAACTTGTAAAAGTAAAAAAAGAAAAAGCTAAAAAAGAAAGAAAAAGCAGATGTCAGATTTAATTTCTGATGCAAAAAATTCTTACTCATAGTGCTGTATATAATCACTTAAATTTATAAAGTCAACTTGTTTTTTTGCTTTAAAAGTGTTAATTTTATGCTCATGGAAAGGGAATATTTAAGGTTTTTTGAGCTAATATCAAAAAAGATACTCATTATACTAAAAAAAACAAGACAGACAGGGGAGCAGTTTAATTCTGACACAATAAAGAAATATCTTGTATCTGATTCTGAGATAAAAGTTTTCTTCGAAGACTTAAGCAAAGGTTCTTCCGATTTTACTCAGGATATAAAAAAGGCTTTTAAGAACAATTCATCAATTTTGAAAAAGTACCTCGACTTTGAAGAGATGGAGCTGATTGAAAGAAAACTTGATAAGTTGAACAATTACAATCTCTTAAATGAGCTGAGTGAGATAATTGGAATATTTGGCAGATATTTTAATGACTATGAAACAACCCTTGAAAATATTTACTCTTTTATTAAAGAATTTTCACGAAAGATATCAAATACAAGCGATAAAGTGCAATCTTTAAGGGAAGAAAATTTAAAGTTTATTGATTCTGACAGTGAGAAGGATCAAAATATGCTTACCAATATAAAGGGTTTAAAAGAAAATATAGAAAAGGGGATTTCTGCTGAAAATCTTCATAAACACGTTGCTGATTTTACAAATTCACTGACCGAAATTTTGGAGCAGAAAATTTATTCAAAGAAAACTTTCAGGCGAAACCTCGCAAATACCTTTGGTGAATTGGAAAGTGACTTTATGTCTTATAAAGACAGGTATGAGGAGCTGAAAAAAGAGATTGAAAATTACAGGAAGCAATCCTTTACAGATGAGCTGACCGGACTTTACAGGAAAAACAAAATGGTGGAAGTGTTGAGCGAGCTTAAAATCGCAGCTGTGAAAAAAGGGGAAGATTTTTATATTATTATGTCTGATATAGATAAATTCAAGGATGTCAATGATACATATGGACACCTTGCCGGTGACAATGTTTTAAGGCATTTTGGCAAAATTTTGAAAAATTTTACGACAGAAAAGGTGGAAGCTTTCAGGTATGGCGGTGAGGAATTTTTAATTACCGTTAAAGGGGATTTTGATGATGCTTTTTCTGTGGCAGGGCAGATAAAACAAACTATGGAAAGCACAAAATTCAGGCTTAACGAGGATATTAAAACGATTACGGTAAGCATCGGGATTTCAAAATATCGCCCGGAAGAAGATGTGAAACTGACAATCGACCGGGCAGATAAAAATCTATACATGGCTAAGGCAGGTGGGCGAAACTGTATTTTCTTTGAGTCAAAAAGGGTGGGGTAAATTGCACGAGGCAAGTATTGCGCAAAGTCTTCTTGACATAGTTATAGAAACGGCAAGTGAAAATAAAGCAAAATTTGTTAAATCTGTTAAAATTGATATTGGAAGGCTTGCGGCGATTGAAAACGATGCCCTTATGTTTGCATTTGATGCCCTTAAAGAGGGGACTATCGCAGAAAATGCCAGGTTGTACATTAATGATGTGCCTATTGTAGGCAGGTGCAATGTCTGTTCTTTTGACAGCGAATATGAAAGTTTTGATTTCTGCTGTAAAAATTGTGGCTCTTATGATGTTATTTTAATATCCGGTGAAGAATTGAATATAAAGGAGATTGAGGTAGAAGATGAGTAAAAAGGTTGAAGTAAAAGATAAAATACTTTCCAAAAACCAAAAAATAGCAGATGAATTAAGGGAGCTTTTTGCTAGAAAAAAAATCTTGACTGTAAATTTCGTATCATCTCCCGGGAGTGGAAAAACAAGTATTCTGGAAAAAATTTTGCCTGATTTGTCAAAAAAATATAAAATTTGTGTTATTGAAGGTGACTTGGAAACGGAAAATGATGCAGAGCGCATAAGAAAGGCAGGTATTGATGCCTATCAGATTACCACAGGTGGGGCATGTCATTTAGAAGCGTTTGGCATTAAAAAAGCGCTTTCAAATTTTGATATTGATAATATTGACTTGTTGGTTATTGAAAATGTAGGAAACCTTGTTTGCCCGGCATCATTTGACCTTGGAGAAGATTTTAAGATAGTTGTAATCAGCACCCCTGAGGGGGAAGATAAACCTGCAAAATATCCATCAATGATAAGAGTTTCAGATGTTATTGTAATAAACAAAATTGATTTGGCTGAGTATATGGAATTTGATGTCAACAAATGTCTTGAATATGCCAGAAAAATTAATCCACGTCTTGTAGAGTTTAAAACTTCGTGCAAAACAGGTGAAGGTTTAAAGGAGCTTGCAGAGTTTATCGATAAGAAAATAATAGAAAAAAATGCTGATACTGGGTGTTGACGAAGTAGGAAGAGGGTGCCTCGCGGGGCCTGTTGTGGCCTGCGCTTGCCTTTTTGACGAAAAATTTTCATATCCTGAGATAAAAGATTCAAAAAAACTCAGTGAAAAGAAAAGAGAAAGCCTTTACAATTATATATTATCAAACTGTATTGAATATTCTTTCGGCATAGTCTGCAGCTATGTTATTGACAGGGTAAATATATCAAATGCCACAAAACAGGCGATGCAAATTGCAATAAGTGGAATAAAATCTGATTATGATAAGGTTGTCATCGATGCGGTTAAGCTGAAAAATCTTAAAAGGCCATCAGAAAGTCCGGTAAAAGCCGAAGATAAATATCTCTCTGTTGCAGCTGCTTCAATCCTTGCAAAAGTGTATCGTGACAGATTGATGAAAAAACTGCATATTTATTTTCCTGAATATCTCTGGTACAAAAATAAAGGTTATGGCACAAAAGAACATATCGAAGCGATAAAAAGATATGGTGTATGCGACTTGCATCGCAGGAGCTTTTTAGGTGAAATTGTTTAAAGGCAGAAAAGGGGAAGATTTGGCCCTTGAATATCTTGAAAAAAATGGTTTTGTGATAATTGAAAAAAATTTCAGGAGCAGATTTGGAGAGATTGATTTGATCGTAAAAGATGGTCAGACAATAGTGTTTGTGGAGGTGAAGTACAGATTATCTGAAAATTACGGCAGTCCCAAAGAGGCTGTCACAAATGAAAAAATAAAAAAGATAATCAGGACAGCCCAATATTTTATAACAAAAAACAATTTTAATTCCCTATATAGATTTGATGTGGTTTCCATATATAAAGATAAGATAGAACATATCAAAAATGCTTTTACATTGTAGTTGATTATGATGGTTGGTAATAAACAAAAAGAAAGTATTCAAAAAAAAATCAACAATGCTCCTAATCTTCCCGGTGTATACACTTTTATTGACAAGAAAGGGGCAATTATTTACGTAGGCAAAGCGGTTTCATTGGTAAAAAGGCTTAAATCGTATTTTGACAGCTCGCTGAAACATCCAAAGACATTAAAGATGGTAGAGCTTGCCAACGATTTGAAATACTATGTCACAAATACCGAGATAGAAGCTCTCCTTTTAGAAGCAAGTCTTATAAAAACAGAAAAGCCCAGATTCAATGTAAAACTAAAAGATGCAAAGGGTTATCCTTATATAAAACTCACAAAAGAGGATTACCCAAGACTGATTGTGACGAGAAATACGGATGACGAAGATGCGATTTATTATGGGCCCTATGTAAATGTAAAGGATTTGCGATTTATCGTAAAAGATTTGCACTATATATTCCCTTTGAGAAGGTGTAAAAAATCCAAATTCAATGAAGGCAAAGTATGTCTTTACTATCAGATGAAGCAATGTGAGGGGCCCTGCGAGAAAATTATAAGCAAAGATGAATACCGCCAGATTGTAGAGAATGTGAAACTTTTTTTTGATGGTAAAATTGACGAGCTTGAAAACAATTATAAAACTTTGATGACGAATTATGCTTCAAAATTGGAATTTGAAAAGGCTGCTAAGTACAGAGACAGGCTTAAATCTCTGGAAAATATTTTCACAAGGCAATCTGCAGTGGTTAATTTCTCAAAAAATACCGATTTGTTTTATTTCAGTGACAAAAATATGATGTGCGTAACACATATGTTTATAAGAAACTGCAATATTACAGGTATAGACTCAAAGTGCTATGACGATGGAGAGCTTATAAGTCACTCTGAATTTGTATTGAATTTTTACAAAAATACTGCACAGATTCCTGAAAGTGTTTGTCTTGTCAACTACAATGATGAATTTTCCGGGGACAAACTTATAGAGGCTATTTCCAATCTAAAAGGTGGAAAGGTTGAATACAGAAAAAAGGTGCCGTCTGGATTGTTGGAGATTTTAAGGAAGAATAACGAGCTTGCTGAAAAACAGTTTATGGAAAGCCTGGCAGGTGTTGAAAAGGTAAAATCAGGTTTTGCCAGGGTAATAAAAGAAAAGAGCGTTAGACTTGTAGAATGTATTGATATATCTCATATTTTTGGTAGTTTCACGGTGGGTGCTTCAGTTTGCTTTGATATTGATGAGCAGGTATTTGTAAAGGAAAAATATCGCAGATATAAAATCAGAAATATCGATAACAATGATTTTGAAAGTATCTATCAGGTTATTTCAAGAAAAGCTGATAAAATAATTGATGGTAAAGAGGAAAAAAGCGATGTTTATGTAATAGACGGTGGACTTGGACAACTGAATGCCGCAAAAAAGGCCTTTGAAGAAAAGGGGATTGATGCTGAAGTCATCTCAATTGCAAAGGGGCGAAGCAAAGATATAAATGAAAAGTTGGAGAACGAAATTTCGCCTGAGTACATATTTGTTAAAAACAGAAAAAATCCTCTTAACTTCAAAAAGAGCGATTTTTTCCTTTTGTTTATCCAGAAAATCAGAGATGAAGCTCACAGGTTTGTTGTAGAATATGCAAGGAGCATTGCCTTGGCACATTTTAAAAATTCGAGTTTGAAAGATATAAAAGGTATCGGGGAAAAAAGGGCCAAAAAGCTTTTGATGGAATATCCTGATTTGCGTGAAATATTGAATGAAGATATTGTGGTCGTTTCAAACAAGACAGGTATTCCTGTAAATATACTAAAACAACTTATTGATAAGCTTCATAAACAATGTTAGATTTTCTAAGTTAGATAATTTTAACTTGATTAATAAATATATTGACACATCACACAATGTCATATATATGTTAGCCCAATTTTATGGAAATTAAAATAATTATGGCCTCAAAATTAAATGACAAGGCGGCTTTGAGTATGTTCAAAGAGTACGCTAACAGATTGGCAACATATGTAAAGTTGGATTTTCTTGATTTCAAAAGCTCTCATTATGCAGATGAAAATGTTGTAAAAAGAGAGGATGGTAAAAAGCTTCTTGAATCTTCAAAAGGGTATTACAGAATACTTCTTGACGAAAATGGAAAGAGCTTTGATTCTATAAAATTTTCAGAATGGCTGTCCAATTTGCTTGAGACCAGAAAGAAATTGGCTTTTTTGATTGGCGGGTCTTATGGTCATGATAAATCCTTGACAGGATTTTGTGATGAAATAATTTCTTTGTCAAAGCTAACAATGGCACATCAGCTTGCCTTAGCAGTACTTGCTGAGCAGATTTATCGAGGGATGACTATAAGGTATGGGCATCCATATCATAAATAGTCATTAATTATAGATTCAGGAGGAACATATGGATCCTAACAAAACTGAAATTTATCGCGAGAGGCTACTTAAAATGAAAAAGGAGCTTCTTGAGTCATTAAAATCCAAATATGAAGAAGCTTTAAGTCTTGGTGAAGATTCTTCAGGTCAGGACTCAGCTGATGAGGCATACAATATTTACAATAAAAATCTTATGCTTGGCAGAGTAGAAACAGACGCCTTAAAGCTCAGGCTTGTAGAGCAGGCTTTGAAAAGGCTTGAAGAAGGTACCTACGGAGTTTGTATTGAGTGCGGGGAGGATATAGAAGAAAAGAGACTGGAGTATGTTCCTTTTGCAAGGTATTGCACAGACTGTAAAAGTGAGCTTGAGAAAAAAGGTGTAATAAGGATGTAGCTTTCATGAGAAAAGTTATTTTGTTAATCCTTGACGGTTGGGGTGTCAGAGAGAGCAGCGAGCATAATGCCGTAAAATTATCAAATCCTGTAAATTATAATTTTCTTTTGGAAAATGCTTCCTGGACTATTATGAATGCCAGTGAAGAGTGGGTTGGTTTGCCGAAAGGACAAATGGGCAATTCTGAGGTAGGGCATACAAATATAGGCGCTGGCAGAGTGGTCTATCAGGATTTTTTAAGGATTAACAAAGCTGTTGAAACAGGACAAATATATGAAAATGTTAACATTGTAAGATTTTTTGAAAAACTCAAAAAAAATGGTAAAAGTGCTCATTTTTTAGGTCTATTAAGTGATGGTGGCGTCCATAGCCATATTGACCACCTAAAAGCACTTGTAAAAATGGCAAAAGATTTTGGGGTGGAAAAAAGTTATATTCACCCTTTCATGGATGGCAGGGATACTCCACCTAAAAGTGGTATCAATTATATAAATGAATTACAAGAATATCTTAATGCTATCGGTTACGGTGAGATAGCTACTATATCAGGCAGATACTATGCAATGGACAGAGATAAAAGATGGGACAGGGTTCAAAAGGCTTATAGCTCAATAATAGGGGCTGACAACAAAGTCACGGAATCACCTGCTGAGTATATTTTAAAATCTTATAAAAATGATATTACCGATGAGTTTATTGAGCCGGGAGTTTTCAAAGATTTTAGAGGAATAGACGATGGCGATGGAGTATTTTTCTTTAATTTCAGGGCGGATAGGGCAAGAGAGCTTACAGTTGCGCTGACCGACAAAAGTTTTAGTGATTTTGAACGTAAAAAAGTCGTTGATGTACAATTTATAACAATGACTGAATATGATAAAAATTTCCGTTTTGATATTGCATTTCCACCTGAGGAGCTTACTAATATTTTTGGTGAAGTTATAAGTAACAAGGGGCTAAAGCAGCTTAGAATTGCTGAAACAGAGAAATATGCTCACGTTACGTTTTTCTTCAATGGTGGCAGGGAAATCGAGTTTCCTGGGGAAAAAAGGGTACTTGTGCCATCGCCCAAGGAAGTTGCAACCTACGATCAAAAGCCTGAAATGAGTGTTGAAAAGGTTGTAATGGAGTTTGAAAAGATTTATCTGAGTGAAAATATAGATGTAGTTATTATGAACTTTGCAAACCCTGATATGGTGGGTCATACCGGCGTGCAGCAAGCCGCCATTAAAGCCTGCAAGGCAGTGGATAATGCCCTTGGAAGGGTAATCAAAATTGCAGATGAGACAAATTCTGTTCTTATTGTAACTGCTGATCACGGCAACTGTGAGCAGATGTGGGACTATGAAAATGATCAGCCTCATACTGCCCATACAATTAATCCTGTACACTTCATCGTTTATAATTATAATTGCAAGCTCAAGTCTCACAAAGACATAAAACTTGCTGATATTGCTCCGACTATTCTTGATATTATGGGCATTGAAAAGCCAGAGCAGATGACAGGTGAGTCACTCATTATTGGATGAAGTTTTCTATTCCCGGTGCGCTGTCTGTAGTAAGACTATCAAATACAATGACTTTATCTGCGAAGAGTGTTTCAAGGCTGAAGTAAAATTTATTGAGCACGTATGCAGTGCTTGTGGGTATCCTCTTGAAATTTCTGCATCTTTTTGTAAAAATTGTCTATTGAAAAGAAATTATGACCGACTATTTGTTGCTTGTTGGTACGAAAAAACATTAAGGGATGCAGTAAAAAATATTAAATTTAGATTCGGATTAAAAGAAAAATTTTTTATTGATGCTATTGTCGGGCAATTTATTCAGGAAAATGAGCTTAATCATTACGACCTTGTGGTCCCTGTTCCTGTAAGTTTCAGAAGAAGGTTTATAAGGTTTGTCCACTTATCGGAAAGAATTGCAAAAAATATAAGTCTATTTTACGGGATAAAATACAAAAAAATATTAAGTAAAAAAAGATATACAAAATTTCAATGGCAATACTCCAGAAAAGAAAGACTTGTTAATGTTAAAAATTCTGTTGATTGTAATTTTAGCACATTGGGTTTGAATATTTTGCTGGTTGATGATATAATCACTACAGGTGCCACAGTAAATGAATGTGCAAGGGCACTGAAACTAAAAGGGGCAAAAAGGGTCGATTGTTTTGCTCTTGCAAAGGGGCATTTTAGATGAATTTTATTGATGACTTTTTTAAACAACTATCTGCAAAGGCAAATGGTTTGCCGCTGGTAGTTTATGAAAGTGGCTGTTATCACGCATACCTTAACGGTAAAAAGATACAGGCAAAAATCCCGGAAATCGTAGAGGATGTAATATCTCAAAATATACCGTTTAAACTTTTCAGGCAAGCTGGCGAGCTTGTTTTTATTTTTGTAATTCCCTTAACAGTAGATAATGTAGAGTGTAAACTTATCATCAAGGGTAATAAAGATTATTCATCTACAATCAACATTATTTCAAAACTCACTGAGCTTTCATATAGCTTAAGTTTTTCGGAAAATAGCCTGACAAGAGAGGTGGAGCTCTTAAGGGAGGAGCTTTCTGAGTGTGAGAAGGAGCTTAGTGAAGTATATGAGAAGTATTCAAATTTAGAAGAAATACTAACAAAAAAAGCTTATGAAATTGAGGGGCTTGAAGAGTCGGTCAGGATTTTGAGAAACAGCAGAAGCAAAATGCTGAAGCTTATAGACGGACTGAACTTGCCTCTTTTTTCAGTGGATTTGAATTATGAACTTTTAAACGTGAATAAAAGTGTTTCTGATTTTACTGGTGAAAAGGATTTACCAAAATTTATAGGCAGTAAATGTTTCAAACTTGTTTTTAATAATGAAAGTATTTGTGAGTGGTGTAGAGTAAATGATGTAATTGAGAAGAAGAAATCTATCTGTCAGCACATTAAAATTAATAAAGATGGTAAGGAGCTTGTGTACGAACACACGATGTATCCTATTTTTGATGAGAATGGAGAAGTAATCGAAATAGGGGAATATTTAAATGATATTACTGAGCAATATAATCTTGTGGAAAATCTGAAGAAATCAAGGGAGCAGATACATAAGATTTCAAGGGAGAAAATTCAAAGTATTAATGAGATAAGCTCGTTAAGAGCAGAATATAACTCGCTTCTGGAAATGTATGAAGAGGCACAGTCGAAAATTCAGAAGCTTTCTATTGCATTGCAAAAAGTCCTTGAGCAAAGCACTGTAAATGAAGTTTTAAAACTTAAAAGCGAAAATAAAAATCTTAAGAGTAGAATTGATCGCCTTGAAAATTCGGTGGAAAATTATAAAAAATTGATTGATAACGAAAATTCAAAACTTTCTGAATCGATTGTAAAATCGGTATATTCACTTGAAAGGCTTATTAATATGGTTGACAAAAAGAAAAAAATTGAAGACAAAGATTTGAAGAATATTCATGATTTTTTAAATAACGAGGTTAATTTGCTTAAAAAATATATAAAAAGTAAGGAGGAATCTACTGATGGCAACAAGAGTGGCAATTAATGGTTTTGGCAGGATTGGCAGATGTGCATTCAGGGCAGCTATGTCAAGAAATCTCGATATTGAGTTTGTTGGTATCAATGATTTGACCGACGCTTCTACCTTGGCTCACCTGCTCAAGTATGACTCAGTTCATGGTATTGCAAATCTCGATATCAAGGCAGAGGAAAAGGCTATTGTTGTAAATGGTAAAAAGATTAATGTTTATTCTTCAAAAGATGCCTCTTTGCTCCCATGGGGGGATTTAGGAGTTGATGTTGTCATTGAATCTACCGGTGTTTTCAGAAAAAGGGAACAGGCTGCAGCACATCTTAAAGCTGGAGCCAAAAAGGTAATCATTTCTGCACCAGCAGATGATCCGGATATAACGGTAGCTCTTGGTGTAAACTTTGAAAAATACGACAAGGAAAAACATCACGTAATTTCAAATGCTTCATGTACCACCAACTGTCTTGCGCCACTTGCAAAAGTACTTAATGACAGGTTTGGCATTGTAAATGGCATTATGACCACTGTACATTCGTATACAAATGACCAGAGAATTCTTGATTTGCCACATAAAGATTTAAGAAGGGCAAGAGCTGCTGCCGTTTCTATGATTCCTACTTCCACAGGTGCCGCAAAGGCGGTGGGGCTTGTTTTACCGGAACTTAAAGGGAAGCTCGACGGTATGGCTGTTAGGGTACCTACGCCTAATGTTTCTCTTGTTGATTTGACATGCAATTTGAAAGTCAAAGTCACAGAGGATGTTGTAAACAGCGCGGTGAAAGATGCTGCTGAGGGACCTTTGAAAGGTATTCTTCAGTATGTGAATGAAGAGCTTGTGTCTATTGATTTCAATGGGAATCCTCATTCATCCATTTTTGATGCACCCCTTACAAAAGTAGTAGGGGATACTTGCGTCAAGGTAATAAGCTGGTATGACAATGAGTGGGGCTATTCAAACAGAATTGTTGAGCTTGCAACAAAACTTTTATAATATCTCACAGGTCTGCTTCGGCAGACCATTTCTTTAAATATTTTCGGAGGTTTTATGGTAAAAAGTGTTGAATCTGCAAATTTTGAAGGTAAAAGAGTGTTTGTAAGGGTTGATTTTAATGTCCCTTTAAAAGATGGGATTGTAACCGATGACACAAGGATAAGAGAAGCCATAAAAACGATTGAGTTTATCAAAGAGAAAAAAGGTAAAGTTATTCTTGCGTCACATCTTGGCAGACCAAAAGGGGAATTCAAAAAGGAATTTTCACTTAATCCCGTTGCGGACTATATAAACAGCAATTTTTTTAAGGTTAAATTTGTAGATGACTGCATAGGGGAAAAAGTTGTAAATGCAGTAAATGAGTTGAAAAATGGCGAAATACTTTTACTTGAAAATTTAAGATTTTATAAAGGTGAAGAAAAAAACCTTGATGACTTTTGCGACGAGCTGAAAAAAATAACGGATGTTTATGTGAATGATGCTTTTGGTACAAGCCACAGGAAACATGCCTCTGTGTATGGGTTGCCCCGAAGAGTTGAGGAAAAATATGCAGGATTCTTGCTTCAAAAAGAGGTAAACTACTTTGAAAAGCTTCTTCAGTCCCCCGATAGACCTTTTGGTGCAATTCTTGGAGGGGCTAAAGTCAGCGATAAAATTGGTGTAATAGAGAGCCTTATCAATTTAGTGGATAAGATTTTTATCGGAGGGGCAATGGCTTATACTTTTTTAAAGTATAAAGGATATTCCATTGGAAAATCCCTTGTAGAGGATGAGCAATTGGAAACAGTTAAAAATATTTACAAAAAAGCTGAAGAAGAAGGGGTGGAAATATTTACTCCTGTTGACCATGTTTGTTCAGCTGAGTTTTGTGGTGAAAAAGAGATAATAAATGACGTCAATATTCCGGACAATCTTATGGGGCTTGATATCGGCGAAAAAACCATAGAGTTGTACCGGAGTCAATTAAGTAAATGTAAAACTGTGTTATGGAATGGACCAATGGGAGTTTTTGAAGATGAAAGATATTCTAAAGGAACCTTTGAAATTGCCAACCTTCTTGCAAATATAGATGCCGTTGTGGTTGTTGGTGGTGGCGATTCTGTTAGTGCCGTGAAAAAAACCGGCGCTGATAAAAAATTGTCGCATGTTTCCACAGGAGGTGGGGCATCCTTGGAATATATTGAACTTGGACATTTGCCCGGAATAGATGTACTTAAGGAGTGATTTTACAATAATAAAACTTGTTTTTAATGTTGACAAAAAATAGTTATTTTGTTAATCTCAGCCGACTGCTGGAGATTGTATACAGTATACCGATTTAATTAAATTTTCTTATTAAAGGAGAAACGTAATGATTAGTATCGACTTTACCCTGATAATCCAGATGGTAAACTTTTTAATAATACTTTTTGTGGGTAAAAAGCTGATTTATGACCCAATGCTTTCAAATATTGAGAATAGAGATGCAAAAATAAAGGGTCTGCTTGATGCTGCTTCCAAGTTGAGAAGTGAAGTTGAAAAAAGCAAAAGGGAATACGAAGAGAATTTACAGCAGGTGAGAAGTGAGGTGGCTGAGTATCAAAGCAAAATCAGACAGCAGGCATTAAGTGAGGCATATGAAAAAGTTTCAAGAGTTAAGGGAGAAATTGACAAAAAGATTGAAGAGTCCAGAAAAGAGCTTGAGATACAGGTTGAAAAGGCAAAATTGACTCTTGAAGCCGAGGCTCATAAAATTGCCGATGATATTGTTGAGAAAATTTTGGGCAAAGTTGCTTAGGAGGGGATAGTGAAGAGATTTTTTGGCATAATTTTTAATTTACTTATAGCTTCTGCTGCTTTTGCCAGTGAAGCTGGTGGCGAGGCTCATGGCCCTGACTTTATGGGATTATTCTGGAGAGTAGTTGTTTTTGCTGTTTTTGCGTTCATACTTTACAAGGTTTTGAAAAATCCTGTTTCTAAATTTCTTACAGGCAGGACAGCGGATATAGAAAAGGCAATACAGGATGCTGAAAAGGCAAAAATGGATGCTGAGGCTGAGTTAAAGGATTATAAATCAAAACTTTCTTTGATGAACAAAGAGCTTGAGGAGATGAAAGAAAAGGCTTTCAAAGCTGCTGAAGCCGAGAAAGAAAGAATAATAGAAGAAGCTGACAAGAATATTGAAAAATTGAAACACTTTGCCTCAAGTATGATTGAAGCGGACCTTAATAGGGCCAAGGATGAACTTAAGCAGGAGACTTTTAAGCTTGCTTTAAAACTTGCAGAGGAAAAGCTTGGGACAACTATAACAGAAGAAAAACAAAATGTACTTATGAAGGAATATATTAAAAAGATAGGAGCGGTAAATTGAGAGTCGATATTGTTTCCAAAAGATATGCGATAGCTTTTTATGAAGCATTGAAGGAGAGCGGGAAATTTGACTCTGTTTTCGAAGAGTTGAAAGAGCTTGTGTCTGTTATTAAGGAAAGTCAGGATTTTATTACTTTTATCAAATCCCCACTAATAAAAAAGGATGAAAAGCTTAAATTTTTCCAGACTCTTAAGGGTGAGGGTAAGATATCTTCTGACCTGTTTAACTTTTTAACGCTTCTTGTTAATAAAGGGAGAATTTCACTTTTACCTGGCATATATGAGTATATGAACTACCTTGATATGGAAGATAAAGGTGAAGTGGTTGCTGAGGTGATTGCCGCTTTTGATGTTAATGACGATTTGAAGAGTGAAATCAAAGCATCCCTTGAGAAGATTTCAGGAAAAAAGGTGGTATTGGATGTAAAGGTTGATAAGTCGATTATTGCGGGGCTTATTGCAAGGATAAAAAGTCAGCAGTTGGATGCTTCAGTAAAAGGTCAGCTTAACAGATTAAAAGAAAGAATGATAGGATAAATAAAAAAGGAGTAGCGCGATATGCAGATCAAGGCAGAAGAGATAAGCAAGGTCATTAAGGAACAGATTAAAAATTTTGAACAGAAAGTTCAGATGGAAGAAATTGGTACGGTCTTGAGCGCCGGTGACGGTATTGCTAAGGTTTATGGCCTTGACAATGCTATGGCTGGTGAGCTTGTTGAATTGCCTGGCGGAGTCTACGGTATTGTGTTTAACCTTGAAGAGGACAACGTCGGTATCGTTATCATGGGTGAATATACCCATATCAAAGAAGGGGATACTGTTAAAAGAACAGGAAAAATTGCGTCTGTGCCAGTTGGTGAGGCTCTTGTGGGAAGAGTTGTGAATCCACTTGGTCAGCCTATTGATGGTAAAGGGCCAATTGAGACAGAAGAGTATGATGTAATTGAAAAGATCGCTCCAGGTATTGTAGCAAGAAAACCTGTTCATGAGCCTTTGCAGACAGGTATCAAGGCTATCGACTCTATGATTCCTATTGGTAGAGGCCAGAGGGAGCTTATAATTGGTGACAGGCAGACAGGTAAGACCGCTGTTGTTGTTGATACTATTATTAACCAGAAAGGAAAAGATGTTATTTGTGTGTATGTTGCAATTGGTCAGAAAAGATCAACTGTTGCAAGGGTTGTAGATACATTGGAAAAGCATGGTGCAATGGATTACACAATTGTAGTTTCAGCGACTGCAAGTGACCCTGCGCCATTACAGTTTATCGCTCCTTTTTCAGGTTGTACAATGGGTGAGTATTTCAGGGATAGAGGTAAGCATGCGCTTGTTATTTATGATGATCTTTCCAAACAGGCGACTGCATACAGGCAGCTTTCTCTGCTGCTTAGAAGGCCGCCCGGACGTGAAGCTTATCCTGGGGATGTATTTTATCTTCACTCAAGACTTCTTGAAAGAGCTGCCAAGTTAAATGATGAGCTTGGAGCAGGTTCATTGACTGCTCTTCCTATAATCGAAACACAGGCCGGGGACGTATCTGCTTACATCCCTACAAATGTTATTTCTATTACTGATGGTCAGATATATCTTGAGAGTGACCTTTTCTATTCAGGTATAAGACCTGCTGTTAACGTTGGTCTTTCAGTCTCAAGGGTTGGTGGTGCTGCACAGATTAAGGCTATGAAACAGGTTGCTGGTAGACTGAGACTTGAGCTTGCGCAGTTTAGGGAATTGGCAGCATTTGCCCAGTTTGGAAGCGACCTTGACGCTGCTACACAAGCACAGCTTAACAGAGGTGAGAAACTTGTGGAGATACTCAAGCAAGGTCAGTATGCACCTGTCCCTGTTGAAGAGCAGGTAATGGCAATTTTTGCAGGTGTAAACGGACTTGTTGATGATATACCAACAAAGAGTGTTACAAGGTTTGAGTCTGAGCTCATTTCCTATGTTAAGACAAATAAACCTGAAATATTACAGGAAATTAGAGATAAAAAGGCACTCAGTGATGAGCTGACTGCCAAAATGAAAGAGGCTGTATTAGAGTTTAAAAAGCAGTTTTCTGCCTAAAGGGGACCCTAAATGGCTGGAATGAGAGATATTAAAAGAAAAATAAAGTCGGTTAAAAATACGCAGAAGATTACCAAAGCCATGAAAATGGTCTCTGCTGCAAAAATGAGAAAGGCGCAGGATGCGATGGCTGCTGCAAGGCCTTATGCCTATAATATTAGAAATGTTGTAAACAACATTGGGGCAAGGGTAAGCGAGGAAGTCCATCCGTTTTTGCAAAAGAAAGAAGAGGTAAACAACATAGGTCTTGTTGTAATCACCTCTGATAGAGGTCTCTGTGGCGGTTTTAATGCAAACATTATAAAAAAGGTACTTGCGTTTGTAAGGGAAAATCCTTCCAAAAAAATAAAATTCTACTTTGTAGGTAGAAAAGGGTACGATTTTTTCAGAAAGCGTGAGTACGAAATCTTGAAGAAATATATTACTTTTGGTGGCAAAGTTAGATATGATGATGCAATCGAAATCGGAAAAGCAGTGGGCGATGACTTTGTAAATGGCGTAGTTGATGAGGTTTACACGATTTACAACGAATTCAAGTCTGTTGCATATCAGGTGCCAAAAGTGGAAAAGTTGTTGCCTTTAAGCCTTGAGGAAACTGAAAGTGAGAATACAATAGATTATCTTTATGAGCCTTCACCTGAAAGCTTAATAAAAGAGATTTTGCCAAGATATCTAAATTTTTCCATCTTCAGTGCCATTCTTGAATCTATTGCCGGAGAGCACGGGGCGAGAATGGCAGCAATGGATAATGCAACAAGAAATGCCGGTGAACTCATAAAGAAACTTGAGATAACGTACAACAAGGCAAGACAGGCAGCAATTACAAAAGAGATTTTGGATATTGTAAACGGTGCTGAGGCATTAAAATAAAGGAGTGAGAATAATGGCAAACGTAGGAAAGGTAGTCCAGATTATTGGACCAGTAGTCGATGTAAAATTTGAAAGCGGTGATTTGCCTGAAATTTATAACGCTATTAAGCTTACTAACCCTGTTACAGGTAATGTTGTGGTTTGTGAAGTTGAGCAGCACTTGGGGGAAAAGTCAGTCAGGGCTGTTGCTATGACTTCAACAGAAGGACTTGTAAGGGGTATGGATGCAGAAGATACGGGTAAACCTATTACTGCGCCTGTAGGCAAAAATTCCCTTGGAAGAATTTTGAATGTTGTTGGTGAACCTGTGGATAACAAACCGGCAGTTGAAGCCGATGATTACTGGCCGATTCATAGACCTGCTCCAACACTTGAAGATCAGGATACAGGTAATGAGATTCTTGAAACAGGCATTAAGGTTATTGACCTTCTTGAGCCTTACACCAAAGGTGGAAAGACAGGTCTTTTTGGTGGTGCCGGTGTTGGTAAAACAGTACTTATAATGGAGCTTATCAACAATATTGCAAAACAGCACGGAGGATATTCTGTTTTCTGTGGTGTTGGTGAAAGGACAAGGGAAGGTAACGACCTTTATCTTGAAATGGAAGAGTCCGGTGTTTTGGATAAAGTTGCACTCATCTATGGTCAGATGAACGAGCCGCCAGGAGCAAGGATGAGGGTTGGTCTTACAGGGCTTACCATTGCCGAGTATTTCAGGGATGTAGAAGGGCAGGACGTTCTTCTTTTCGTTGATAATATATTCAGGTTTACTCAGGCAGGTTCGGAAGTGTCAGCGCTTCTCGGTCGTATGCCTTCTGCAGTTGGTTACCAGCCGACTCTTGGTACTGAAATGGGTGAATTGCAGGAGAGAATTACTTCTACAAATAAAGGTTCTATTACATCTGTTCAGGCGGTTTATGTTCCAGCGGACGACCTTACAGACCCTGCACCTGCTACAACCTTTGCGCACCTTGACGCTACTACAGTTTTGTCACGTCAGATTGCAGAGCTTGGTATCTACCCTGCTGTTGACCCTCTTGACTCTACATCAAGAATGCTTGACCCTAACATTATAGGTGAGGAACATTACAATGTTGCAAGGGGTGTTCAGGCTATTCTTCAAAGATATAAGGAATTGCAGGATATTATTGCAATTCTTGGTATGGAAGAGCTTACAGAAGAGGATAAACTTACTGTTGCAAGGGCAAGAAAAATTCAGAGATTCCTGTCACAGCCTTTCCATGTTGCAGAGCAGTTTACTGGTATGAAAGGTAAGTATGTTCAGTTGAAAGATACCATCAGGGGCTTTAAGGAGATTCTTGATGGTAAGTGTGACGATCTTCCTGAGCAGGCATTTTACATGGTAGGCGGTATTGAAGAGGTATATGAAAAAGCTGAACAGCTTAAGAAAAGAGGATAATCATGGCTGAAAAGCTAAAGTTAGAGCTTGTATCTCCTGAAAGACAGCTTTTGTCAATTGAAGTTGATGAAGTTGTCGCTCCCGGAGTGGAAGGCGATTTTGGTGTTTTGCCGGGTCATACCCCCTTTCTGACTGCTCTCAGGGTAGGTGAGCTTGTTTACAAGCAAAATGGTGTGGAAGATTATGTCGCAATAGACAGAGGCTTTTTTGAGGTGGTGGATGACAGAGTTACTGTGCTAGCTGAAAGTGCAGAGCTTGGTCGTGAAATTGACCTCGAAGAAGCAATCAGAAGGAAACTTGAAGCAGAAAAAGCCCTTGAGGCGGCACGTCATGAAGATGAAATGAAGTTCAGAAAGGTTGAGGCAGAGTTGAGAAGAGAGCTTTTAAGGGTTTCAGTAGCTGAGAGATATAGAAAATAGATAAAATGGGCCCCGTCAGGGGCCTTTTTCACATATTGATAGGTTCAAAATATCCTGTTTCTTTATTGTAGTTAAATATCTCCCCTTTTTCAATTATGTAATACCAACCGTAAATATTCAATTTTTTTGAGCTGTATTTTTCAGCTATATATGGATAGGTTAAAAGATTTTTTATTTGTTCAATAATGTTTAGCTGCTCTATCATCCATTCTTTAACTGGCATTGAATAATTGTCAGAAATTGCTTTTAATTTATCAAGGGCCGGAAGGCCAAGGCTGAGCCATTTTTTAACAGTTTTAATCCTGGAAAAGTCAAATTTATGATAGTTTAAGAGAGCATTGCACCCACCGCAATTTGAGTGGCCGCACACTACAATATTTTCCACATTGAGTATGTTGACAGCATATTCTATTACGGCCTGCGTACTGAAATATTCATCTGATTGCCTGAAAGGTGGAACGATATTGGCAATATTTCTCAGCAAAAATAGTTCACCTGGCAGGCTTCTTGTAATAAGTGTGGGGACGACTCTCGAATCAGAGCAGCCTATAAAAAGCGTATGAGGATTTTGCCCATTTTTAAGACTTTCAAATACATCAGAGTATTTTTCAAATTCCTCAGACCTGAATTTCACTATTCCGTTTAACAATTTTTCCATGTTATACCCCTTGATGTTTGATAATAAATAAATTATAACGAACTTTATCTGAAAATAAACTAATAAATGGTGAAAAGTATGAATATTGATATCGGAAATTATAAAACAGAAGGTAAACAATCAAATTTTTTTGGCAGGCTCTTTCCTACTGCCTATTTTTATACCAGCTTGATGAAAATAGTTTTTAGTGCAAGCAGTCTTGCCAAAAAGGGGAAATATAATGATGAAGAGTGGATTAAAAGCAGTTATGATGTGGTTAAACTCCTTGAAAAGGTTGGATGCAATATTGAAATAACCGGGACTGAAAATTTCAAATCCATTAATGAGCCGGTAGTTTTTATTGGCAATCATATGAGCACGCTTGAGACGTTTGTGCTTCCATGTGTTATACATCCTTATAAAAAAGTGACTTACGTCGTCAAAAAAAGCCTTGTGGAATACCCAGTATTCAAACATGTTATGATTTCAAGAAACCCTGTAGTGGTAAGCAGAGATAATCCAAGAGAGGATTTAAAAACAGTCCTTAATGACGGTTTGGAGAGAATAAATTCTGGACTATCGGTGATAGTTTTTCCTCAGACCACACGGACTACATCATTTGATGCCAAACAATTCAACACGATAGGTATAAAATTGGCTAAAAAAGCAGGGGTGAAGGTAGTCCCCGTGGCACTAAGAACAGACGCCTGGGCAAACGGCTCATTTTTCAAGGATTTTGGTAAAATCGATCCTTCAAAGAAGATAAGTTTTGCCTTTGGAAAACCTCTTGAAATTGTTGGGCGTGGTGATGACCAGCACGAAGAGGTTATAAACTTTATCGAAAAGCATCTCAGGATGTGGGGTTCAATTAAATAAAAAGTTTTTTACCCCAGTAAAAATCAGCTGAGCTGAGATTGATGCAATAAAAAGCCCCGTTACCTTGCTGAGTATGGCAATCCCTTTTTGACCGATGAGGCGTTCGATTTTAACTGAAAGTACAAGAAGAATGCCAACTGTCGCAACTGCGAGAAAAAGTCCGGTGCAATCGGCAATCTTTAAAACAAGAGATTTATTTTCAGCGGCCATTACAAGTAAAATACCGATAGTACCCGGTCCAACTGTAACGGGGAGTGCAAGGGGGACTACCGCAATGTCTTCATTGTCATCTTTAACCTGAACAGTTTTCCCCTGCACAAGGCTTATCGATGATAAAAAAAGTAAAACACCGGCACCAATTCTAAAAGCATCAATGGTAATTCCAAACACAATAAAAATATATTTACCGAAAAGATACATTGTAAATGTGATTAAAAGGACAGCAAAAGCAACCTTAATGGCAGTCCTTTTTCTCTCTTTTTCTGTAAAATCCTTTGTCATTACAAGAAATGTTGATAGTACGAAAAAAGGGGTAAGGATAAAGAAAAGTTTTAGAAATACGTGTAAAAGTGCAGAGAAAAAAAGGCTCATATGTCGTTAGTTTATTATTTTAAGTCTAAGAAATTCTTTAAATATACATTTATTCATAACTATTGGCACGTTGTTTTCATCTGCGATTTGCTTAGCCTTTTCGCTGTAAACTTCTTCTTGCAACCATATAAATTTTGCCCCTTTTTCTATCGACTCTTTTACTATTTCAGGGGCAGCCTCACTTTTTCTAAATACATCCACAATATCAGGCGTAACTGGGACATCTTTGATAGATTTGTATGCTTTAACCCCCAGGACTTCATCTTCAGCAGGGTTCACCGGAAAGCATGTGTACCCTTTGCCCATCAAAAATTTCATAATGCCGTTGCTTGCTCTTTCAGGTTTGTTGGAAGCGCCTACAATTACAATGTTTTTGGCACTTTTTAAAAAATCTTTCAAAAAATCGTCAGTTATTTGAGCCATAATAATCTCCTTCTTGTAAAATTGTAAAACATAATATAATATAAAAATAAGGAGAATGCAAATGATTCAGGGTTTATATTCAGCACTTAGTGCAGTCATAGCAGGACAGACAAAATCGGCAGTGACTGCAAATAATATTGCAAACGTCAATTCTCAGGCCTATAAGTCAAAATATACAGTATTGTCTGATATTTCAAAGGGTGGCGTAAAGGTTATATCAGTCAATAGTGATAAATCGAATGGGTATATGATTCATACAGGTAGAAACCTTGATTTTGCAATAAACGGAAATGGTTATTTTAAACTTAAAGCCCAGACAGGAGATAATTACACAAGAATAGGTAATTTTTACCTTGATAAAAACGGTGATATTGTAAATGCAAATGGTGACAGGCTGACTGAAGGCTTGAATATAAGTGCTGAAGATAAATTGAGCATTGATACCAGAGGAAATCTTGTCTTAAACGGAGAAAATGTTTTTAAAATTGATATTTTTGATGAGTCTGGCAATGCTATGCCAGCAAACAGCTACGAAATTATGCCGGGTTTTCTTGAGGCTTCAAATGTGGACTTGGCAAAAGAGATTGTAGATAATATGGTCAATTTGAGATACATCCAGGCAAATACGAAGACAATAAAAACAGGGGACGAAATGCTTGGATATATTTTAGATATAAAGTCTTAATGAATTTCAAAAATCTCTCACTGATATGTCTTGCATCCATTTTGACATTTTCGGCTCTATATGCCCCTCAACCGCTTCTTCCAATATTGTCAAAGCAATTTGATGTTTCTGCTTCAATCGCAGGGCTTATTATTACATTTACACTTATACCGTTAAGTTTTTCACCTTTTTTTTACGGGGTTATTCTTGAGACTGTTTCTGCAAGAAAGGTAATCCTTGTGGCTGTATTTTTGCTTGGTGCAAGCGAGGTTTTGCTTGGGCTTTCGGCAAGTTTTTCCCAGATTTTATTTATCAGGCTTTTTCAGGGGTTTTTGATACCTGCAATCCTGACATCCCTTATGACATATGTTTCAAAAGTTTCGGGCAGCGAGATTATTCAAAAAAGTATGTCGATTTATATAGCATCCACGATAATAGGCGGATTTTCAGGGCGCGCTGTGTCAGGAGTTATTTCTTATGTTTTTAATTGGCGGATAAGCTTCATTTTTCTCGGAGTGTGTTTGCTTTGTATAATATATTTTATAAGGTTTCTTGAAAAAGATGTAACTTTCAATGCTGCCAGGCCTGATTTTAAAAATTTGCTCGTTGTTTTGAAGGATAGAAAATTTGTAATAGTGTATGCGGCCATTTTTCTCTCATTTTTTTGTTTTGCTGCCATTTTAAATTATCTTCCCGACCATCTTTCGAAGATAAACGAAAAGTCAAATGAATTAAAGACCGGTCTTGCATATTCAGGCTATCTGATGGGGGTATTTGTCAGCCTGTATTCATCAAGACTGATAACCAAATACGGCTACAAAAATGTATTTTTGCTGGGTTCAGCTATATATATAGTTTCAATTTTATTTTTTCAGATAGATAGTGTGAGCTTGATATATATTAATATGTTTGCCTTTTGTGCAGGGATGTTTATGTTACACTCGGCAGGCTCTGGCTTTGTGAACAAAAATGTCGATAAAAACAAAGGGGTGGTCAACGGCCTTTATGTCTCATTTTATTATTTTGGAGGGATTCTGGGGTCGTATTTGCCCGGACTTATATATGAAAATCAAGGATGGAAAATATTTTTATTTTTTTTGAGCGCTATCTCAGTATCAATTTTCCTTTTATTCACAATTGGATTTAAAAAAGCATTTTAATAAAATTGCATATTGTATACAAAAAAGTCTTTACAAATAAATTTCTTTATTTAAAATGATACATAGCATGGTTGGAATATTCAAATATGGTGAAAAATGCTTGAATTAAAAGTACCTTTTGATTTACAAAAGATAAAAGAGACCGCAAAGGCTGGCAACTGGGAAGATATCGTCATTAATTTTGACCGCTATGATGAAACAGCGGTAATAAATCTTAGCAACATCTTGATGTTTTTATCCCTTGCCTTTAGATACCCCGATGTAAAAGTATACAGCAGGCTTAAAGAATCTGTTGGATATTTTGACGATTTTTTTGAAGAGTATACAGGTCAAAAGCTTATTCTTGACAAGGTTGATGATATGCAGGTGGAGTATACAAGACTTTTTGTGACAAATAAGGACGGCGTGCCTGCAAGCCCTTATGCTTCGGTTTATCTCACCGATGAAGGTTTGTTATACAGCGATTATCTGATAAAGCTTAAAGATTTGATGATAAAAACAGGTTTTGAGCTGAAAGAGGAATGCAAAGACCTGGAAGACAATATTTATATAATGCTTGAATATATTTCCATAATGATTGGCAGACTCAATGTGGATGGTATAAGCGCTGCCAAAGGATTTTTTCTTGTATCGTACGGTTTGATATTGCCAATGTGTGAGAAATTTTGTAAAAATATTATCGGGCACGCAAGGATTGATTTTTATAAGGTGCTCGCAATGGGATTGCTGGAATTTATTAATGACCTTGATGGTATTGTGGAAGAGGTATTTTGTGAATAGCTTTTATTATAAAGTCAATATTGGTTATTTTGAATATATAGATAAAACAAGGCACATTAGCCAAAAATAAGGAGGCATGTATGAAAAAGAAACTTTTTACAGCTTTGGTTTTAGCAACAATTGCAATTTTTGCTGTTACTTCAGCTTACGCTGCAGGCAATGCAAGAAAAGGTAAAAGAGTATGGAAAAAAAGCTGTCGTCTTGCTTGTCATGACGGCTCAAAAGCAGGTGTAGCTGCACTTAGCCCAGTGTCTAAGACACAGGCTCAGTGGAAAGCTGCTATGCCGAAGATCAAAGAATGTTCAGCAAAAGCTGGACTTAGCGACAAGGATGTAGAAGATATGTTTGAATATCTTCACAGCCACGCACTTGACTCTGACCAGCCAGAAACTTGTGGTTAAGATTGGGAATTAAAGGGGGATTTCCCCCTTTGTTTTAATTTTGATAGCCTACTTATAAGGTAGGTAAAATTTATTAATTATGGAGGTTTCGATGAGAAAACTTTTAAGTGTAATTTTAGGGGTTTTATTGGTTTCAACTTTTGCGTTTGCTGATTCTGAACTTGATCAGCTGAGAAAGCAGATTGCAGACCTTCAGACTCAGGTGGACACTATGAACAAATTTGTGTCCAAAAACACAAGACACACTGCAACAGACAAGCTTTCTATCAGTGCAGAGTTTATGACAAGACTTGACAGCACACAGTATAAGAATGTAAGGGCAATGCCTGAATTTGCAAGCGATATGATGAATTTATGGTTAAGTGAGTCATTAGTTGACACTAATGATAATTATATACTTACTCCAATGGGTAATATGGCAGGCCAAGACAGATGGAATGACGCATTCCTTAATAATTATGGTGCTGATTTTCAAATGCTTTATGGTACTTTAATGACCGACCCTCAATTTGGGGCAAGTTTTATGGGCCTTATTGCAGATACAGACTGGAATAATGGTTTTGCGGCATTTAATGGTGTGGGCGACTACATGACCTATGTTACGACTCTTTCAAGTATGGATTTAAACCGTGATGGTTCTGTAGATACTACAGATGCTGCGTTGGCTCAGCAAAAAGCTAACTTTGATGCTTTTGCTTACCTTCTTGGCAAAAGAAATCTTTCAGGACAGGAAGTTAAAGTTGTTTCTAATATGATGTCAAAAATCAAACCTAAAAAATACGACACAAACAATGACTTTATGCTTACTAACAGGCTTCGTTTAAGACTTTCTTCAAAAGTAAATGAAAATATTTCTTTCACCGGTCGTCTTACAATGTTCAAGACTTTTGGAGATTCTACACCTTTCCACTTCTTCAACGGCACAATGGGGAGTATGGCTCTTGATGCAAACTCTGCTCAGGTGCCAACAGATGATACTTTAAGGGTTGAAAGAGCTTACTTTGTGTATAAAAATAGCATCGGTGATGTTCACTGGCATTTCTCTTTTGGTCGTCGTCCTGCTGCTTACGGTTATGGTATGGAAAACCATGAAAATGCAGTGCTTGGCGGCTCACCTGCAGGTACAATCATTCAGATGAACTTTGATGGTGGTTCTCTTGGATTTGATCTTGCTGACTTGACAGGTATCCCAGGACTTAACGTTAAATTCTGCTATGGTCAGGGCTACGAAGGTGGCTACGGCACGCTCAACTCTATGAACGCTCAGGCAGACGTAAATGATGTTCATTTCTTTGGAGCAATCGTAAAGCTTTTTGATAACGAAGACTACAAACTTATTTACAACTGGGCTCACGGATACGGACTTACTGACGGTTTTATCGGTACCGCAGTATTCCCATTCTATGTGTCAGGAAAAGATTATAACTTAGATGGTCAGTATGATGAATACACTTTAAATCCTAACTATGGCGGATTTGTTTCCCGTGTTGAACCTATGAGCGAAGTTGGTAATATTGACCTTCACTCTCTTATAGCTCAGGGCTACACATTTGACTTTAGCTGGTTTGCAGCTTACTCAATGAGCAAAACTGATCCTACTAACAGATCGGCTAACCCAATGTATCAGTTTATGGGAATGGATCAGATGATGGATGGTACAGGTCATTCTATCTGGCTTGGTGTTATGACTCCTGAATTACCATTTTTGGGTGGTAAACTTGGCGTGGAATACAACCACGGTTCAAAATACTGGCAACCATTTATCCTTACCTACGATGCACAGAAACTTGCTACCCGTGGTGATGTTTACGAAGTATATTACCATCAGCCAATCGTAGGCAACAATTTTTTTGCCACACTTGGTTACATTCATTATGACTATGAATACACAAATAGCGGTAACTTTATGGGTGAACCTGTTAAGATTAAAGATGCTACAGCTTTCAATACTTTGATGCCTGTAGTTGATAAGGTTGACCAGTTTTACCTTAAGATGACTTACAGATTCTAATCTGAATCAGATTATTATTAAAAAGGCCGGTGTTTGCCGGCCTTTTTTTATTTTAAAATTTATATAACCTAAATAATCTTTCATAAAAGGCTGTTGCTGTAATTCGTTAACTTTATTGGTTGACTGAAGAAACAAACCCTGATATATATTCATTAATCTCCGATCATGCAGTATCTAAGGCCTTTTAGCTATGAGCTGTATGACGGCTGGCGTTTGCCCCAGGGTATAAATGGAAACATTTATGCCTTCCTCGTTTAGGAAAGGAGATAACTGGATAAAAAAACAACTGCCGGTTATCTTTTGGGGTAACCGGCTTTTTTTTATGAGGTGATTATGTTCAGAAAAGTTAGGGTAGATGAGGCTATTGGCAGGGCATTGGCTCACGATATCAACGAAGTTGATCTTGAAAAAAATATTAAAAGTGTAGCATTTAAAAAAAATCATATAATTAAACCGGAAGATATTGAGAAACTTAAGTTACTTGGAAAAGAAAATGTTTTTATTTTAGATGGTGAAGAACTTGAAGAAAATATTCATGAAGATGATGCCGCATTGCTATTAGCTCCCCATATTGCAGGCGATAATATTTATTTTGATAAAATACCTTCTGAAGGAAAAATTAATTTTTATTCAAAAATTGATGGTCTGTTAAAAATCGAAAAAGATATTGTAAGTAAGATAAATAGATTAAAAATCCCCTCGTTACCAACTAAACATAATAATATTCCAGTCAAAAAAGATGAGATTGTAGCTGCTTTTAGAATTATTCCTCTGTACTGTGAAAAAAGTATTATTGATAACGCACTATCTATATTATTTAAAGGGGCTATAAGTGTTAAACCTTATATAATAAAAAAAGCGGGGATAATTGTTACTGGAAATGAAGTATATTATGGTAGAAAAGAAGATGCCTTTACAGAAAAGTTAATAAATAAGCTCAAACAATTTAATGTAGAAGTTATAAAAAATACGATTTTGCCTGATGAATTAAATACAATATCGAACACAATAGCAGAATATGTTAAAGAAATAGATATTTTGTTTATTACAGGTGGCACATCTGTTGACCCTGATGATTACACTAAAAAAGCTATAAAAGAAGCTGGTGTCGGAATTGTTCAAGAAGGCAACCCCATTCAGCCCGGAAATAATTTTTCAATTGGCTATATAGATAATAAACCGGTTTGTGCTGTGCCTGCAGCTGCTCTTTTTTACAAAGCTACAGCTCTTGATATTTTTTTGCCGAGATTGCTAGCTGGAGAATTCGTTACTGAGGAAGAAATAGCAGAATACAGTATTGGCGGACTTTGTCATTTTTGTAAAGTATGCGTATATCCAGTTTGTCCTTTTGGGAAAGGTGTATGATAGAAATTGGTGTGGAAAAAAGATTTAAGAAATTAAATTTTTCTTATGAATTAAAGACCAAAAGTAATAAAATTGTCCTTTTCGGGCCAAGTGGAGCTGGCAAGTCAAATCTTTTGAAAATGATTGCAGGTTTTTATCCGCCGGATACCGGGATAATCAAAGTCGCTGATAGAGTACTATTTGACAGCAATAAAAATGTAAATTTGCCTATTTTTCATAGAAATATAGGATATCTTCCTCAAGAATATACACTTTTTCCCAATATGACAGTCAGGGAAAATATTGAGTACGCTGTTAAACAAAAACATCTTAAAATAGATGATAAGATTTACAGTGAGATTTTAGAATTGCTTGAAATAAAAGAAAAACTCAACGACAAACCTTCGACCCTTTCAGGGGGGCAAAAACAAAGAGTGGCAATCGCAAGGGCAATATTTTCAAGACCAGATATTTTGCTTTTTGATGAGCCTTTTTCTGCCCTTGACAAACCAATCAAGGAAAAACTTATCGATACACTGATGAAACTGATTGATAATCTGGTAAAATTTAATTTTGACTCAGAGGTTAAATCAATTTTTGTAACACACAGTATTGAGGATGCCTACCTTCTCGGAGAAGAGATTGCAATTGTTTATAATGGAAAAATAATTGAGACCGGGAAGGCAAAAGAGATATTTGACACACCTCAATTTTTGGAAACTGCATTGCTATTGAATTTTAAAAATATTTTTGAAATAAACGAGCAATTTATGGAGAGGATTCCGATATTAAAAAATTTTAAAGATAAGAATTATTTTGGAATCAGACCTGAAAATGTCATGATTTTAAGGGATGACGCTTCAAAAAATGGCAGAGAAAATTTACTGGAAGGCTATGTGGAGCGTATCAAGCTGTTTGGAAGTTTTGCGGAGATTAATATGGTCATTTTTAAAAAGAAAATACTTTATATAAGACTTCCGATACACGCTTTTAACAAGTTAAGCATTGTAAATGGAAAAAGACTCACTGTATCTTTAAAGACGGAATCCTTGGTAGGATTTAGGGGGCTCAGATGAGATTGGTGTTTTTGTTGCTCATGATATTTGCAAGTATTAATCTTTTTGCAGGAGAAATATACTGGTATGCAGCAGCATCTGCAGCAAAGCCCGCAGCAGAGATTGTAGAGCTATACAATAAAACATTTGAAGACAAATTGATATTGATTACCGGAGGTTCTGGCCAGCTTTTAAATAAAATAGTTATTTCCAAATTGGGAGATATTTACAGCCCTGCATCGACGGTATATGCTGAAAAAGCAATGGGTGAGATAAATTTTGTCCCTCAGAAGCTGCTGAAGCAAAGGCTTGTGTTTGGAATTTCCAGGAGGGCAGAAGATAAAATAAACTCATTTGCTGACCTTCTTGAAAATGATGTAAAAATTGCACTTGGCAATCCTGAAACAATGTCTGCGGGAAAAATATTTTATAGTAAAATTTTTCCTGAGCTTGAAAGTGGTATGAAAAAAAGGCTTCTGGCAAATAAATTAATCAACAGTGTAAACATATCGCAGACAGTAAATTATATTAAATCTGAAGTTGTGGACGCCGGACTGTTATTTGATTCAACCGCTAGGGCAAATGGGATTAAATATATAGAACTGCCTGAAAATTTAAGGTTTGACACGTTTTATTATATCGGGGTTACAAAATTTGCAAAAAATCCTTCGGATGTGAATAAAACAATAAATTTTATCAAAAGTCAAAAAAATATATTTGAAAAATACGGGTTTGAGATGGCAGAATGATAAAATATTCCGATATTTTTAAGTTTATTACCTATCTTCTTGTGATATTTTTTGTAATTCTAATTAGTTTTAGTTTTGACAATCTATCGACTGGCTCATTTAAAACACTCCTGAATGATAATTTGTTTTTGAAAGCCTTGAAATTTGGGATTTTATCGGCAACATTTGCCACCTTTTTGTCATGTATTTTTGGAATTCCGGCAGGATTTTTTATCGCCCGCTCCAAAGGTAAAGTCATCCAATTAATTGATAGTTTCTTTGACATACCTGTTGTTGTACCGCCCCTCATAATTGGTGTATTTATTTTGAATTTTTTAAGTGATGAGACTGTCGTCAAGGTTACAAACATGGTTTTTACTTTTAAGGGGGCTGTTCTTGCGCAATTTTTTATATCTTTCCCTTTTACACTTAAAATGTCAAAAAATGCCTTTGAACTTGTTTCCCCGATATATGAAAGAATCGCTATGACACTTGGAGCAGGCTATTTTAAATCTTTTTATGATACTACATTTAAACTTGCACTAAACGGGATTTTATCGGGAATGATTTTAAGCTGGCTTAGAAGCTTTGGTGAGTTTGGCGCCACACTCCTTGTTGCCGGTGGAATAAGGGGGAAGACAGAAAACTTGCCAATTTATATTTATCTCAATATGATGGAAGGGGATTATGACAAAGGGATTGCTGCTGCTTTTTTAGGGGTTCTGTTTGTTTTTGTTTTTATTGTTACAGTGAGATTTATCGGGAACAAAAAAAGGGGTGATGTGTGATTATGCTCAAGTTTGAAGAGGCGCTGAAAAAAATCTTCGAGATAGAAACTTTTATAGATTGTGAGGAAATTCACATTAAAAATTCATTTGGAAGGGTTGTTGCTGAAGATGTGTTTACTGACAGGATGTTTCCGGACGTGCAAAAAAGCGCCGTTGACGGCTATGCGGTGTGTGGAGGTAATCTTGACAGATTTAAGCTGGTCAAAACATCCGGCATTACGGATATTCCCGGCAGTATTTCCGTCGGAGAAGCGGTATTTGTGATGACCGGCGGTATGGTGCCGGAAGGGGCAGTTGCAGTTTTGAGGGTTGAAGATTGCAGGGTGGAAAATAATTTGATATTTTATAACAAAAAGATAAATCCGGGTGAGAATATCAATCAGATAGGTGAGGAGAGCAAAAAGGGGGAGCTGATTGTTAAAAAGGGGACAATTGTAAATGAAAGGGTTTTTTCGGCACTTGCATATGCAGGTGTAAAAAAATTGAATGTTTTTTGTTTGCCAAAAGTGGCTTTTTTCACTACTGGAGATGAAATTCTGAATATAGAAGACGAGTACAGACCAGGCTTTATATTTAATACAAATAGGTATATTTTTGAAAAGATAGCAAAAAAAATGGGCATTGAAGTAATCTTTTATGGTAATATCAAAGATGATGAGGAAAGTATAAGCAAGGCGATACATGAGTTATCAAAAAATTATGATATCCTGGTAACATCCGGCGGGATATCAATGGGAAAATATGACTTTGTTAAAAAAGTTTTGAATGAGCAAAATTATGAAGTACTTATAAATAAAACGTCAATCAAGCCTGGAAGTCCTCTGATGGTCGCTCAAGGTGAAAAGTCTGTAATTTTTGGTTTACCTGGTTATCCTGCAGCTTTTCTGACGAATATGTTTTTGTATTTAATACCATTTTTGAAAAAAAGCATGGGCAGGAAAGATTTTGACCATAAGTTTTTAAAGTCAAAATTAAAAGGCTCTATGCACTCAAGAGCCAATTCTGATTATTTTAATCGTGCCATTGTTGAGTTAAGCAATGGAAAATTATTTGTATACGACGCCAACTCTCAAAAGACTTCGCATTTTTTAAATTTTGCAAATTGCAACGGATTATTCAGAATCCCAGAAGGGGTAGGGGATGTGGATGAAGGTTTTGAAGGGGATTTGCTGCTTTTTGACCTGGAATTAAGCTGACTTCTTGGTGTTGCTTTTTCTTCTGATATACAATACCTTTTTTACTTTTGCTATTAAATTTCCTTCACTGTCAACGATGTCAAGCATAAATTCGGGGAGAAATTTTGCATTTTTTTCAGTTTGTTGCTTGATTTCTTCTATTATCTCATCGCTTATTGATATGGTGCAGAATACCTTTTGTTTTGTGGCTTTTATA
>JAIHAR010000045.1 GCA_020054865.1 Deferribacteraceae bacterium | reverse complement strand
TGAAGAGGTGTTGTTAAAAAGTTATTCAGACATAAGAGATGCGAGATGCAATCTTGATAACTATATAAATAGATATAACAAATTTAGGTTACATTCATCTCTTGGGTATCGGACACCAGATGAGGTTTACTTTCAAGGTATGTTAAAAGAAGACACTTTACTGAGTGAAACAGCATGAATGAAGGAAAATTAAAATCTATGAAAAAAGTCTTGACAAAAGGGGGCATCTTACTGTCTACAATGTTTTGTAATTCTCTTGCATTTCCTGGCCATGAGTAATTTATAAGGCACTTTAAAGCATCTTCGGTTATTTTAATTTCTCTGCCGTATATTTTATTTTCAAACAATGTTTTGTCTATGAAGTGCTGTATCAAAATTGGTACATCTTCTTTCCTCTCTCTTAATGGGGGGATTTTTATATTTATTACGTTTAATCTGAAAAAGAGGTCAGCCCTAAATTCACCTTTTTTTACCATATCTTCAAGTGGTTTGTTTGTGGCGGCAATTATTCTAAAGTCAGATTTTATTACTTTATTCCCTCCTACTCGTTCAAATTCTTTATATTCAAGAACTCTTAGTAGTTTTGGTTGTAGCGATAGAGGCATGTCACCGATTTCGTCTAAAAAAATAGTTCCATTATTGGCTATTTCAAATTTACCTATTTTCCCTTTGTTGTCTGCTCCTGTAAATGAACCTTTTTCGTATCCGAAAAGTTCTGATTCAAATAGTTCTTTAGGTATTGCTGAACAGTTAATTCTTACGAACGGGCCGTTTGATCTGGAGCTGGAGTAGTGTATAGCTTGTGCAATCATCTCTTTTCCTGTTCCAGACTCTCCAACTATTAAAACAGGAAGATTAGTTTTAGATGCTTTTTTTGCATCTTCTTTTACTTTGTTAATTTCTTGTGTAACTCCAATTATCTTGTCAAAAGTAAATCTTTTAGATTTTAAATCTTTTAACTCTGACTCGTAATGTTTAATTTTCGTGTTTAACAGAGTTAGTTTTTCAGTGATATCGTCTGATTCGTTGCTTGTTATTAGTATTATTCCGAATACTGCAATTACTTCATTATCTTCAATTATTGGTATTCTGTGAACTATTGTGCTAACACCTTGAGGGACAAAATCATGTATAAAATTAATTTCAGGAGTTTTAGTCTTTGCTACTTCTATCATTCTTGTGTTAGGGACAAAGTTTTTAATGTTTTTACCCAAAGCTTTATTAATGTTAACTGATAAAAAGTCAGCATAATATTTGTTTAGATAAAGGATGTTGCCATTTGGATCGGTAGTAATGATTCCAAGTGGCAAGTTGTCTAACATTTTTTTGTAAAAATTTTTTATTAGCATTACCTATCTCTAAAAGTATTGTATCAAAAATGCTATATGTTTCAAAATTGATACATAGAATTTATATAACATTTTTATATTTATTTCAACTAATTAAAATGTCTATTAAATAAAGCTAATAAATATCAAGTGTTAATCTGATGCTAATAAAATATTGATATTATGGCATGCTATTTGATCATATTAAAACATAGTTGTTTAAAAAGGAGGATGTGTATGCGTAGTGTAAAAATGTTTTTAAAAGTTTTTTCAGTTGTTATTTTGGTATTGGCAATTAGCACTGTTAATTTGTTTGCCAAAGAAAAAGAAAAAAATATTCTACTTAAGATGCCTTTGGCTTTCCCTTCAACTTTACCTATTTTGGGTGAAGGAGCTGTTTATTTTGCTGATTTAGTAAACAGTATGGATGACACAATTAAAGTTAAGATTTTTGAACCTGGCAAATTAATGCCTGCTTTTGAAATTCATGATGCTGTTTCTACAGGTAAAGTTAACGCTGGTTACACTATTTCAGGATATATCCAAGGGAAGATACCGGCTGCTGCGGTTTTTTCTGCACTCCCTTTTGGACCTACTCCTGAAGTGTTCGGTTCATGGTTTACAGTAGGCAACGGTAGTAAATTATATCAGGAAATGTATGATAATGCCGGATTTAATGTTAGAGTTTTCCCTATAACAATATACACAGCTGAAACTGCCGGTTGGTATAAAAAACCAATTGAAAGTATAGATGATTTCAAAGGTTTGAAAATCAGATTTTATGGTTTAGGTGGAAAAGTTTTAGCGAAGCTTGGCGCATCAGTAGTATTATTACCTGGTGCAGAAATATTCCCTGCTCTTGAAAAAGGAGCTATTGATGCTACCGAATTTTCTATGCCTATAGTTGATAAAAAACTTGGTTTTTACAAGATTGCCAAATATAACTATTTTCCAGGTTGGCATCAGCCTTCATCAACATTTGAGCTTTTAATTAATAAAGAAACATGGAATTCCATGAGCCCACGTCAGCAAGCTGTAATACAGACTGCTGTCAATGCAACTAACTATTTCACTCTTACTAAATCTATTGCTGTACAGGGGAAAGTCCTTATGGAAAATGAGGAGAAAGGCGTGAAAAACATGAAATTTAATGATGAAATAGTTAAAAAGTTAAGACAAACTTGGAATGAGGTTTTGGAAGAAGAAACTGCAAAAGATCCATTCTTTAAAAAAGTTATTGAAGATCAGAAACAATATTTCAAAGAAGTTAATAAGTTTATCAATTATAGCACATTACCATTTGAATAAATAGACGCCCCTTTTAGGGGCTCTATTATTTTTAGTTTCTATAAGGAGTCATAATGCAAGAAAATATAGTAAAACCTGGGTCTAATAAGCTGTCAAGTATACTTGATAAGCTTATAATTAGGATTGGTAAAGCAGTAAGTTGGGCGAATTTACTATTGATAGTTGTTACTTTATTACAAGTTTTACTGAGATATGGGTTTAACCATGGTCTTGTGATACTTGAGGAGTTGGAATGGCATCTGTATTCTTTTGCCTATATGATTGGCTTATCTTATGCTGTTGTAACCGATTCACATGTCAGAGTTGACGTATTGCAAAGTAAATTTTCGATAAAGGCTAGAGAGTGGATTGAGCTACTTGGCCACCTGTTTTTGTTATTACCTTTTATCCTTGTTTTAATTTATTATGGTGTAGAATTTACTCATAGCTCATTTATCTTAAATGAACACTCAAATGCACCTTTAGGTCTTCCTTTTAGATGGATAATTAAAGCTGTTATACCCATTTCCTTTATATTGCTATTGATTGCTGTAGTTTCAAGGATGGTAAAATCATTGCTTATTATTTTGGGGAGGGAATAGTATGGATATCAACCAAATATTGGTAATTTTAATGTTTGCTACATTTATAGGTATATTGCTTATTGGATATCCTATACCTTTTGCACTTGGTGGCACTGCAGTATTGTTTGTAGGTGTGGGATATATCGCGGATAATTACTTTGGAGCTTTTACTGGTATTGATTTAAATTACTTTGGTTTGGTTATTACCAGAATATACAAAACAATGACAAACTGGGTGCTTGTATCTTTGCCTATCTTTATATTTATGGGATTAATGTTGGATAAGTCAGGTATTGCCGAAAGATTAATGAATTCTTCTCAAAAATTATTTGGTAAAGTAAGAGGAGGTCTTGCAATAACCGTAACATTTGTAGGTGTGTTGCTTGCAGCTTCAACCGGCATTGTCGGAGCGTCAGTTGTTTTACTTGGTTTGCTTTCACTACCAGCCATGTTAAATCAAGGGTATTCAAAAACATTGGCACTTGGCACAGTAGTAAGTGCAGGGACTTTGGGTATTCTTATTCCACCTTCCATAATGCTTGTTGTTATGGGTGATCAATTAAGTTTATCTGTGGGTGATCTATTCCTTGGTGCCGTATTCCCGGGACTAATACTTGCTGGTATGTATGTAGTTTTTATCCTTATTTTTGCTTTTTTTAGTCCAAAATCAGCACCACTTCCAAAAGATCTTGAACCTGTATCTTGGAAAGTTGTTAAGGACGTAATATTAAATGTTATACCACCCTTTGGGCTTATAGTTGCAGTTCTAGGGTCAATTTTTGCAGGTATTGCTACGGTAACTGAAGCAAGTGCAGTGGGTGCGTTAGGTTCGCTCTTACTTGCAGTTATGTTTAAAAAGTTTAATTTTGAAGTCTTAAAAGATGTACTTTATGGTACTTTTAATACTACCGCATATATATTTGGCATATTTGTGGGTGCAACTGCATTTGCTCTTGTATTAAGAGGTTTGGGTGGCGATGAAGTTATTTCTGAGGTTTTAACTTCTCTTCCATTTGGTCCAACCGGGACTATTTTAGTCATTTTAGGTGTAGTTTTTCTACTTGGTTTTTTTCTTGATTGGGTTGAAATTACATTGATAGTTTTGCCGCTTCTTTCTCCGGTAATACCTCATCTATGACTAAATATAAATGGATATGGGGTACTGGAAAATCCAAATTTACTATGGTTTGTAATGTTGGTTGCAATGACGTTACAGACATCTTTTTTAACGCCACCCGTGGGATTTTCTTTGTTTTATTTAAAGGGGGTTACCCCGCCAAATATAACCCTTGGAGATATTTATAAGGGTGTTATCCCTTTTATAATAATACAGTTATTATCTTTGTTTTTTTTGATAATTTTCCCAGAATTAATTACATGGCTTCCAGCAACAATTTACAAATAGGGGGATTTGAATATGAAAAAAGTCGCAATAGTAACAGGTGGAGCAAGCGGTATAGGATTAAGTGTGGCAAAAGCTCTGTCTAAAAATAATTATAATGTTGTTATTTCAGATATTAATGAAGAAACAGGTGCAAAAGTAGCTTCAGATTTGGGTGGTTTTTTTGTTAAAACGGATTTATCTAAAGCAAACGATTGTAAAATGCTTATTGAGGCTTCAGTAGCCCATTATGGTACGGTAGATATTTTAGTTAACAATGCCGGTATCCAGCATGTTTGTCCAATTGCAGACTTTCCAGAAGAAAAATGGAATTTTATTATATCTTTAATGCTTACTGCCCCATTTTTATTGACCAAATATGTGTGGCCATACATGAAAGAAAAAGGGTGGGGAAGAATTATAAATATTAGCTCTGTTCATGGTCTACGTGCCTCAGAATTTAAATCTGCTTATGTATCTGCTAAACACGGTCTTATGGGGCTAACTAAGGTTGCAGCATTAGAAGGTGCTAATTGTGGGATAACTGTTAATGCAATATCTCCTGGGTATGTTAGAACGCCACTTGTGGATAACCAGATTGATGATCAAGCCAAAACTCACGGGATTTCCAGAGAAGAAGTACTTGAAAAAGTAATTTTGAAGAAACAGGCAATCAAGCGCATGATTGAGCCTGATGAATTAGGTGAAGCGGTGCTTTACTTATGCTCCGATGCGGCAAGATGTATGACAGGTAATTCTCTTACAATTGACTGTGGATGGACTGCACAATAAAAAAGGGGCTAAATGCCCCTTTTCTTAACTTTTTACTATTTTTTTATACCATTTTGGGTGTTTTTCTTTGATATGTTCCAAGTCAGCTTCACCTGTCCTAAAAATTGCTTTTAAGCCACATCTGTTAATTGGATGAGTCCCAATATACATGTGAATAATTAGAAAAAATATTATAAGTATAAAAAATGTACCGTGCAGGCTTTTCGCCCATTGTAAAGCCTCTAAGGTGTAAGAATCTCTAAATGTCAGCATTAACCCAGTAATAGTCATAACTATCATTGAAAATATTATAAACCATGCAAATAGTTTTTGTCCCATGTTGTATTTTCCTATCTCAGGGTGCTCAAATTTTATATATGTTTTATACAAATCTGAAAATCCGTTGAAAAATGGTTTAATTCCCCATTTTTCAGGCCATATTTGCCATGAACTTATATCCTTGAGCATAACAATTACAAACGGTATTGTTGTAAGTAGGAAAAATAATGCCGTTACCCTATGGAATATTCTTGCAACCTGAATACCAATACTTAGTATTTCTGCAGAAGTATTGGCACCGGCAAACAAGCTAACAGGTATACCAAATATGTAGGCTAAAAAGCTAAATTTATTGGATAAAATTGGCAGTCCCGTAATTATGAAAAATATCATAAAATGAATGATATGTTTGTGATACCAAATAATTATTTGGTTGAATACTTCTATTTTTTGATTGGTATTATGAGTCATATTACTCCTCCTTGTGCTCTTTTTCTGCAACTACTTCTTTTCTTTTTGCCAGCCAATATATAAAATGTCCGGCTGTTGCAGCTAATGCGCCACCAATTAAAAATGGTGCACTTGCTTTGGCAAAGTTTCTAAGTGCTATTGCGTTGCTGCGAGGATTTTCAGGTAATTTGTACAAATTCATCTCTTTTTTGGGGATAATAGTTACCCAGCCTAATTTCCCTACATAATTGTTAATTTTATCAAGACCATAAGCAACAAATTCTTCATTGTAGGTATCTTTGTAAATTGCAATCCTTTTGACTATTTCCTGTTCTACTTCTTGAATTGAACCAGAAAATAGAGCTCCAGTAGGACAACCCTCCACACAAGCCTGCTTTAAACCGTTTTCGATGCGGTCGTGACATAAAATACATTTAGAAGTTTTGTTTGTTTCTTTACTGTATTTAGGTACATTATAAGGGCATGCATCTATACATGAGCGGCAACCCACACATACATTTTCATGAATCACAACTGCACCGCTTTTTCTTTGCTCTATTGCTCCTGCAGGGCAAATTTGCTTACAAGGAGCGTTTTCACAATGATTGCAATGATGAAATTTTGTTATTTTTTGTGCTTCAGGGTATTTTCCATATTCATAAGTTAAAGGGGTAAGGTAAAATTTACTTTCTTTTGGCTCATTTACTGATGCTTCGTACTTATACCCTTTATCTCTGAATTGCCTTGTACTATTTTCTATAGCACAATTTGTCATACATGCATAGCACCTGATACATGACATAGAATCATAGCAAATTATGTTTTTACTCATTTTGCCCTCCTGATTTTAACAATAAAGTCTTGAGCCAGTTGCCCGCCATCAAGTACGGCAAACGTAAAGTTGCCTATATGATTAGGATTAAACCCATATTTTGGTGCATTGGTTAAAAAGTTTGTAAGGTTGTTATAATATCCAGCACCTACTCCATAATATGAAAATAAGGCGTCAGGGTGTACATATTCTACAAGTTTTATTTTAGTTTTAGTGACAAGATGGGGCTTTTGAATATTAAAAACTTCAACAATATCCCCATCTTTAAGTCCAATTTTTTCCCCTTTTGATTTGTTGATATATATTGCATCCCAATCTACCATTCCACCAAGGAAGTTTAAAATAGGGTTATCTTTTGTTTGTGCGCCTGTAAATGAGCTTAATGGGTTAAAGCCTGTTACCGGTATAAACTCATCTTTGCCTAATGTTTCTTTTTCTGTTTTCCAGTATGGGGGCTGATATTTAAAGCCAGGGTCTAATATACTTGCCAATTTTTCATTTGCCGCTTTTAGTTCAAAATGTTTTTCCAAAAAGAAAGTACTGTATATTTCGATTTTTTTAGACTTTGTTTTTGCCTTTACCCCGTATTTTATATTTCCAGTCCATACCCCTTTTTCAAATAGTGAGTCTGGCGAAAATGTTTGTAGCTCATCTTCTGATAATCCTTCTACTTTGGAAAGTTGCTTATCTAAAATAGCATTAATCCCTTTTTCGTTGTAATGACTAAAGTATGTATTATATGTTTCTGAGTCCAAAACTCTTTTTGCAAGCTCATTAACTATCCAGTAACCCTCTTTTGCACCAAAAAGAGGCTCAACAGCCTTTTTGTGGACAGCAATGGTAGGGTAAGGTGCTTTAAATTTTGTACGAATGGCTTCATCCCTTTCCAAAAACATTGCATCAGGAAGTATTATATCAGCATAAAGTACTGTTTCATTGAAATAGGGGGAAATAGCGACTATTGTTTCAAGCTTTTCCAATGCTTGAATAATTTCTTCACTACCTGTAGAGCCGCCAATTATATTCTGACCCCAAAACACTGCCACTTTGCACTTGTATGGTTTTTCTTCAAGGAGTGACTTTATAAAAAATCTTCTGTAATCTTTAGTATTTATTAACGAGTATTCACTGAATTTTCGGTAATAGTGTGAGATAGGCTTTTGTTCCGGTTTAGGTGCTTTTATAAAGCTGCCAGTCTTTACACCTCTTTGAATAATCATCCCCCCTTTTGTGCCTATACTTCCTAATAGAGTGTTTATAATCAGAATTACCCTTTTCTCTTCCATTGAATTATCATATCTTGTAGACCTGTATCCTCTTTCTATAAACACTTGAGGTGCATTGTTAATTAGATTTTCTGCGACATTTTTAATTTTATTGGCAGGCACACTTGTAACTTTTTCCGCCCATTCAGGTGTAAATTGCTTTGAGGAGTTTATTAATGCAGTCAAAGCAGTAGTAACTTTAACTCCATTATATTCGAATTCTCCCGTCAATGAAGGGTTTGATGCATCTTTAGAAAGCTTAAATTGTTTATCGTCTTCGTCATATACAAGAAAATCTATATGTTTGTCATCTATGTTTTCAAAATGGACAGGTTTCCCTTCGCTGTCTATAAGCATAGGTGCGTTTGTATGCTTTTTAAGATATTCTTTGTTAAATTTTCCGGAGGTCAAAATTGTGTTTGCTATAGCAAGTAAAAGGGCTAAATCTGTACCGGGGCTTATCGGTAGCCATTCGGTAAGACTTTCCCCTGCCTCTGATGGCTTTCTTGGATCAATAACTGTAACTTTTAAACCATTTCTTCTACCTTTTCCATACATAATTCCCCAAGGGAAAGTTACAAGTCCGCCACCTGGATTTCTGCCGATAAGAATCCCGTATTTAGCATTTTCATAATCAGGACTTAATGCGCCCGTTCCGCCCCCAGGTACACCTTTATCTTCATTACCACCCATAATTGAACCATAGCTTACAATTAATGAGTTGCCAAAACAGGTATCCCCGTATCCTACAATATTTGGGGTGCCGTAAATAGTAAAAAATTCTTTATCCATTCCTGGTGCACTATTAAATCTTGGTAAAAAAGCAACCAGGTGCTCTTCACCGTTATTTTTTAAGTTGATAAGTTTATCTGAAATAATTTTTAAAGCATCATCCCAAGAAATCGGTTTGAACTTTCCTTCTCCCCTTTTACCTACTCTGATTAAAGGCTGTTTAATCCTGTTTGGGTTGTACAACGCAGCTGTTGCTGCCCTCCCTCTGGCACAAATACCTGAATGTGGTGTGTTTTTATTTGACTCTATTCTTATTACTCTCGAGTCTCTAACTACTGCTATCATTGGGCAGAATTGGGCACACATCCTACACAAAACAGGTACTTTTTTTTCTACACCAAAATCCAAAGGTGTAACCTTTGCGTGCGACTCTTTTAGTGAAAGTAAACTTCCTGACAGTGCAGCCCCTGCACTTAGCTTTAAGAAGTTCCTCCTGTTTAAACAAGGCATACTAACCTCCTAATAAAAAATTATGTTAATGTTGCCGGTAACTATTTATAAAACAAAGAAAAACAAATGCAATATTTATTTAAATTTAATATAAAAGAGAATTAGGTTTTAAATTAATGCGTGCCTGTATTTTACTGTAGTTTAAATAAAATTAAGCAACACATCTCATATCTATTATATATGATTTTTTTAAAATTTTATTTTTTATAAGGTTTTTTATATTTTTAAAATACTTTATTATCAACATGTTATGCAAATATTTATATATTATAATTTATGAATAATATATAGGTTTCGAGCAAAAGTTTAAGTTTAATGCATATTATTTGTTGAGAGAGATAGTTTTTGCAATAGAGGACGCAGAGGTTAGAATTTAGTATTAAGTATTATGTTTTAGTCTCTAAAACCTTTACACCTTTTATAACCTTTACACCTTCATACCCTTTACAACCTTTACACCTCATATTAACTTACACAATTTATTTTTTGTCCAAGACTCACAGTTCACTATTCACTATTCACCATTCACTGTTCACAGTTTTTTAATCACAGAGACTGCAGAGAAGCACAGGTTTGAATAAATGAAGAAAAGTTAAATTGTAGTTTAGATGTATAAGAAATAGCTGACGGCAGTCTTTGAATACTCGACAAACACTTAAATCTATAGTAAATATCCTTAAGCACTGCAAAATATGTTATAGGAGATGTTGAAATGCCGGCGTTTATGGTAGATATTCTTAACAAAAAGCAAAAAGAGGTTTTTAAAAAGATTCTTGAAAAAAGAGATGGAGCGATGAATGTTGCTGAGCTTGAAGGGTTTCTTTTCGGTATAGCATTGACGCCTGATGTTATATTTATAAGTGAATATATGCCTGAAATATTTGGAAATGAAGAACCGATATTTGAATCTCAAGAAGAAATGAGCCTTTTTGTAGAGAATCTTATGAAAGCTTATAATGCTTATATCTATGCTGCAGAAAATCAAAAGTTTAAGATACTTGTCGACGTAATAAAAGATGAAGATTTAACTGATGAATATATGGCTGAAATTTCAGATTGGGCAAAGGGTCTTTTTTCTGCATTTAAAATGAGACCTGAAATATGGTTTCCTAACCCTGAAGACCTTAAAAAACCTTCAAAAGAAAAAGAACTTTATACCTATTTTTTGGGGATTATATTTAGTGCAGCTTACCCTGACACTTTAAATGAATATTTAGTACAAGAAGATAATGTAGACAAAAAATTGATTTATAAACTAATACCAAGAGCTGCTGAAGCTCTAAAAGCAGTCGGGGAAATGTTTTTGGATGAAAGAAAGAAAAAGTTTAAAGAAGACTTAAATAAAACTAAAAAGAAAAAAGAAAAAATTGGACGTAATGATTTATGCCCCTGCGGCAGTGGTAAAAAATACAAAAAGTGCTGTGGTAGAAATTAAGTACTGTTAACCAGATTAAAATATTTGTTATAGGTAATTGCTTACTATTTCCTGTTATACAATATTTGTTAATACTTAATGCAAAAATAGAGGATTAAAATTTTGTTTAAATAGCAAACATTATATTAGAGCAAATTAGAAAATAAAAAAACTTTCCTAAATGTAAAAGATACCAAAAACAGTGTGATGTCGGGTAAACCCCACTTGCTAAAAGTTATAATTTATCTTATATTTGTAAAAAGATTATATTGCCATAAATGTTTCGGAGACGATTATGAAAAAGCTCCCAATCGGGATACAAACATTCAGTGAAATAATTGAAGGAAACTACGTTTATATCGATAAGACTGAAGAAGCTTATAAGCTAATTCAAGAATACAAATATGTATTTCTATCCCGCCCTCGCAGATTTGGTAAATCTTTATTTCTTGATACATTAAAGGAATTGTTTGAAGGCAACAAAAAGCTTTTTGAAGGTCTGTATATTTATG
>JAIHAR010000044.1 GCA_020054865.1 Deferribacteraceae bacterium | reverse complement strand
CCCGTTCCCATCCCGAACACGGAAGTTAAGCCCTCCAGCGCCGAAAATACTTGGGGAAGATAACCCCCGGGAAAATAGGTCGTCGCCAGAGCTTTTTTATATTATAAATGTTTTGATATAGTTACCTGTCGTTAATGTTTCTATCTCTTTGTCAATAATTCCAATAGCGTTAATAAATTGTTTGCCCTTAATTCCACTTAGCCTGTCATAAAATATTATTTCGTTATCTTTTAGCTCAATATAACCAGGAATAAATTTGTAAAATCCCTTTTTCTTATTTAACTTGATATATGATTTTGCATTAAATAGTTGCTGGCTTTGGCCGTAATATGCAGTGTCAAGAAATATGTTAAGGAATAACTCTATGCACACGCTGGCTGAAGCAGGATTTCCAGGCAATATAAATATTGGTTTTTGTTTAACCATTGCAAGTTTAAAGGTTTTCCCGGGGCTTACATTAATATTTTCAATTATAATTTTGCCGTCAATTTCGTAAATGATATTTTTTATCAGATCTTTTTGACCCAATGCTGTCCCGCCGAATGTTATTATTATATCATAGTTATTAACTGCATGTTCGATAGCAACTTTAATTTCTGAATGATTGTCTTTTATAACTCCAAGATATGAGAATGGGACTTGTTTTGTTTTAAGGAAAGAGTGTAGCATGTAAAAATTACTATTGATAATGGATTCCTTAATAACGTATTGTTCAGTTATCTCACTTCCTGTGGATATTACCCCTATAAGAGGTTTTTTATTTACTTTAATTGTATTGATTCTGTTTAGTACCAGCCTTTCAATGTCTCTGTGATCAATCAAATTACCTTTTGAAATTAGTATTTCTCCTTTTTTGAAGATACTTCCTGAAGTTTCAATATACCCTTTTTTTGGTTTAAAAACGTTTTCAATGTAGATATAGCCATTTTTTTCAGAGCAATATTCGACAGGCACAACTGTATTTTGGTTATTTACAAGATTACTGCCCGTAGAGCATTTTATACACTCATTCTTCGAAAGGTGGATATCTAAAATATCATTTGCCCCTAAAAAAGCTATGATCTTTAATTTTTCACTCATATTTGTAGTTTCTGAGTCAAACACAAAACCGTCCATTTTTGAACGGTTATGCTGAGGAAAATCAAAGGATGCGAGGACGTTTTGTGCAGATACAAGATTACATGAATTCTCAATGGGCACAAATTCGTAATCTATTGGAATTTTTATATTTTTTATAATATCTAATACTTCGTACAAATCAGTATGTTTATCTGTCATTTATAATAATCCTTATCTCTTTCGGGTTATTGCAATCTTTTAATTCAGAGATCATCCCAATAATTGTTGATGTTACAATATCTTCAACAAAGTCTTTTACCTTAATTTTTTTGCCGTTAACAATTAGGCTTAGTTTTCTTCTTTTTTTGTCTAAATAGTGTCTTTCAATAAAATCGGCTATTTGCTCAGGGTTATTCAAATCAAGTATTTTCTTTTTGTAAATCTTGCTAACGATTTCAGGGACATCAGTGGCAACCGCAATTAATGTTTCATCAGTTTTGCACAGCAAATCGTTTGATACTCCGTTTAGAAAAATTTCAATTTTAGGTTTATTGGAGCTTTTAAACCCTTCAGTAAGTATGATGTCTGCCTTGTCCTCCAGCATAAATGCATAATCGTCAAGAGAGTAATACTTATCAGAGTCCGATATCAAAGCAAATTTGTCAGGACCGGATATTATTACTGATGATGCACCTGCTTGTTTTAATCTGTATGTGTCTTTACCTTCCCTGTCAATCTCAAAACCGTGCGTATCATTTTTAATTATTCCAACCCTGTACCCTTTATTTTTAATAATTGGAATTATTTTTTCAAGAAGTGTCGTTTTGCCGCAGTCTGAAGCACCTACAAAACAAATTATTGGTATCATAATTTCACCTCAAAAGTTTTGCTTATAATAACACAAAATAAAAAAATGTAAATTAAAACATTATTAAATTGTGTTTTAATTTGTGTTTATTGTAATATGTTTGTAAAAATACACTAAAGTTTGTTTGACATTATAAATTCTAAAGTATATAATTTAATATAATTTATAATAGAAAGTGGTTATATATGGCAGATTACAAACTAAAAGTTCCAAACAATTTGCTTCTGATTTCCGATAATACAAAAAAATTGAGAAAATATGAAGAAATATTGGGTGGTATCTATAATATATATACAATATTTTATTCAGATATTTTTAGTAAGGAATTTTTTGCATCAAAAAATATTAAAATTTCTGGTAGGTTCCCGGCATTTAATGTCAACTTTGAATTTCTTGATGTGATTAAATTTGATATTTGTTCATATTGTGGCAAATGCTATAAAGAATGTCCTGAAAAATGTATTTCAGTAAATCTTGATATAAATTTTGACAAATGTACCCTATGTGAAAAATGTGAAATAGTGTGCCCTGAAAAATGTATTGGTCTACGTAGTTTAAAAACATCTGAAATTACAACTGCATTTATTCTAACGGATATAGATGAACTTATTGATAATTATAAACTTCCAGGTATTTATAAATTTGAGGATTACGAGAATGTATTATCTTTGACCGGAGAATTTTTGATTAGCGAAAGCATATCTCATAATGATAATATTTGTCAGTACAGTGGTAAGCGAGATTTTGGCTGTAAAAGATGTATTGACTCATGTGAGCGATACGCTCTTTATGTTGAAGATAAAAAAATTAAAATCGATCATTTGCTTTGTGTATCATGCGGCAAGTGTGTCTCAGTTTGTCCAACCGGTGCTATGCAGAGTATGACTGTTTCAGATGTTGATTTTATTGATAGTTTTAAGGAAAATAACTTTAAGAACAAAGTTGTAGTATTGGGCAACCATGAAGAAATAAGAGGATTTAAATGGAAAATTGATGACGAATATACCTATAATTACCAATTTATCGAATCTGAACCAAAATACTTTAACCTGCTTAACTATCTATTTTTATTCTCATGTGGGGCTTCAAAATTAATTATTTTAGATGAACGCCTTTGTAATAGTAATCAAATTTTATTTGCAAACAGACTTATAGAGTATCTTTTCAACTATTCTGACTTTATAGTGTTTAGAGATGATGGATATTACGGACCAAATCCTCTTAGCGAATTTTATGCAGATTATTCGTTTGATACAAGAAGGAAAAAGTTAGCTTCAATAATTGGTTTCTTATTCGAAAAGTCACCTGTCAGAAAAGTCTTAATAGATGAAGAATATCTGAATATTTTTGGAGAAGTGGAATTGGATGAACTGAAGTGCTCTTTATGTCTTGCTTGTGTTAATCATTGCAAAATTGGAGCACTAAGTGCTAATCAGATGAATTATTCTCTTAACCACAATCCTTCATATTGTATTCAATGTGGAATATGTGAAGATGTCTGCCCGGAAAATGCAATAAAAATTCGAAAAGGACTGCTTCTATCAGAAGAATTTTTTGAAAATAAAGAGCTTTTTCGAGATGAGCCTATAGTTTGTCCTGAATGTAAAAAGGAATTTGCAAGTAAGAAGGCATTTGAAACTGTAAAGAGAAAGCTTATCAAATCTGGCTATTTTGAATCGAAAGGGAAATATCTGAATTATTGCGAAGAGTGCAGAGTCATAAAAATTCTTGAATTAAATGCATGATGTTGGAGTAGATATGAAAAAAGATGAAATAAGTGAAGTAAGGCTGTTTTTTTACGAAATTGTAAAAGAATCATTTCAAGACGAGCCTGATGCTGCCTTGATAGATATTTTTAACCAATTGGTAGATAACTTGAAAAAAAATTACGAAGTAAAAGATGAAAAGGTAGAGTTTATTATTGAATCTTTTCAGACGGTTCTGCAAAACCTGGATTTGCAAAAGATCAAAGAAGAATACAATATCTTATTTGTGGATCCGTTTAGCAATTACCTTATACACAAAAACGCTTCCTTTTATATCGAGAACAAGAATTTTGGTAATACACTTGTAAAAATCAGAGATTTCATCTGGAGACTGGAACTGTTCAAGAGTGAAGATTATTTTGAGCCTGAAGACTCTGTACCATTCATATCCGATGTAATGATATATCTTATCGATAATGAGTATGCAATAAACGTCCAGTATGACTTTTTTACCAAATTTATTGCTCCACTCATGGAAGGTTTATGTACTGAACTGAAAAATAGTGAAATGGCAAATTTTTATGCTTGTGTAGGGTTGTTAATGGAGTTTTTTATAGAAATGGAAAGAAACTATTTGTGTGATGCAATCATAAATGCTTAGGGGGTTTTTATGAAAAAGCTTAAATCAAGAAGAGAGTTTTTGAAATTAGGTGCAGTGGCCACAGGTGTTAGTGTGGCTTTACTTGGGACGAAGAAATCTTATGCAAAAAAACAAGAAGTGGGTGAAAACGAAATACTCTATAGGGAGACAGAGCACTTTAAAAAGTATTATGAAACCTTAAAATAGGGGGTTATTATGGGAAGAAATAAATTGGTAAATACCATTAAGGGCAACACAAAAGTGGCAGTTTCAGTACTTCCTGAAAGCGTAGGTCGAAGGGACTTTCTTAAACTGTTTGCCGCTACATCAGCAGTGGCAGGTTTAGGGCTAACCCCCTCATTGGTAAAGAAAGCAAATGCAGCTACATCTCCTTACCCGAATTCGAAAATTGTCAAGACAGTTTGCACACATTGTGCTGTAGGCTGTGGCATTTATGCCGAGGTTCAAAATGGAGTATGGGTTAGACAGGAAGTTGCTTTTGATCATCCTGTATCAAGGGGAGGGCATTGTTGTAAAGGAGCTGGTGCTATAGATATGGTTACCAGTGAAAAAAGGTTAAAGTATCCTTTAAAGAAAGTTAACGGGAAATGGCAAAAAATCTCTTGGGAACAGGCAATAGATGAAGTAAGTAAAAAACTTCTTGATATAAGAGAAAAAGACGGTCCTGATGCGGTTATGTGGATTGGTAGTGCAAAAGTTTCAAATGAAATGGCTTATCTTCAAAGAAAATTGGCTGCATTTTGGGGCACTAACAATATAGATCATCAGGCGAGAATATGCCATTCTACTACTGTTGCAGGTGTTGCAAATACCTGGGGATATGGCGCAATGACAAACAGTATTAACGATATGAGGCATTCAAAATGTTTCTTTTTTATAGGTTCAAATGCAGCTGAAGCGCACCCAATTGCTATGCAACATGTTTTACATGCTAAAGAGGTAAATAATGCTCCCGTAATAGTAGTTGATCCTCGCTTTACAAAGACAGCTGCAAAAGCAACCGATTATGTAAGAATTCGCTCAGGTACAGATACTGCTTTTTTAATGGGGCTAATCAATGTTATTATTGAAAATGGCTGGGAGGATAAAGAGTTTATAAGGACAAGGGTTACTGGTTTTGAGCAGTTGAAAGAAACAGTAAAAAATTATACACCTGAAGAGGTTGAAAGGATTACTGGTGTACCAGCTTCTGAGACCAAGAGAATTGCTGGTATTCTTGCCAAAAATAGGCCGGCCACAGTTATATGGTGTATGGGCGGGACTCAGCATACAATAGGAAGTAGCAATACTAGAGCGTATTGTATCTTGCAGCTTGTTCTTGGTAACATGGGAAAATCTGGTGGCGGCACCAATATTTTAAGAGGACACGACAATGTTCAGGGTGCAACTGATATGGGTGTTCTTTCCCATACGTTGCCTGCATATTACGGCCTTTCTGAAGGTGCATGGAAACATTGGTGCCGTGTATGGGATGTGGAATTTGATTGGATGAAATCCAGGTTTAAAGACGAAAAGTACATGTCGAAGCCAGGATTTACTCTAAGTAGGTGGTACGAAGGGGTAATACAGGAAGATAAAATTACTCAGTACACACCATTAAAAGCTGTGGTTTTTTGGGGTTGTTCTTCAAATTCACAGTCGCAATATCATAAGCTGAAAAAAGCTTTGGATAAAATTGATTTGGTAGTTTTAATAGACCCGTTCCCAACAATGACCGCTGCTGCCTGCGACAAGGATAATGTATATATTCTTCCTTCTTCAAGCCAATATGAAACAAGTGGCAGTGTGACAAACACTCAAAGGGGTATTCAGTGGAGATACAAAGTAGTTGATCCAATTTATGAAACAAAAGATGACTATGAGATTATGAAGCTTTTTGTAGATAAATTTGGCTTTGCGGATAAATTTTATAAAAACATAAAACAGGTCCCCGAGGATGTGACAAGAGAAATTAATAAAGGTTCTCTTACAATTGGTTATAACGGGCAGACTCCTGAGAGGATTAAAAAGCATACTGATTATTGGCATACTTTTGATGTTGATGATCTTCAGGCCAAGGGCGGTCCTTGTAATGGTGAATATTACGGTTTGCCATGGCCATGTTGGACTACAGAACATCCTGGCACTCCAATTTTGTACGATATTTCAAAGCCTGTTGCAAAAGGTGGACTTCCATTCAGGGCAAGATATGGTGTTACCTATAAATATCCAGGTAAAAATGCTGAGGAAAATATACTTGCGGACGGAGTCGCAAATCCAGGCAGTGAAATTAAAACAGGTTATCCTGAATTTAAAGATGTTATCCCTGGGACAAATTGGAAGACAGACCTATCACAGAAAACTATTCAAGAAGCTATAAAAAGAGGTATGGCACCTTTTGGAAATGCTAAAGCAAGATGTTATGTGTGGGAGTTTCCTGATCCAATTCCTGTGCATAGAGAGCCGCTACATTCCCCCGATCCTGAGATGGTTAAAAAATATCCAACTTATGATGATAAACCTGACCATTACAGAGTTTATACCAAGTATAAGAGTGAACAAAATATTGACTGGGTAAAAGAATTTCCGCTTATTCTAACCACAGGCAGATTGGTTGAGTATATGGGTGGTGGTGCTGAAACAAGAAGTAATAAATACTTGGCTGAACTTCAACCTGAAATGTTTGCAGAAGTAAATATTAAAACTGCTAATGACAATGGACTCAGAAATGGTGATGAAATCTGGGTAGAATCTCCAAATGGTGGAAAAATAAAAGTTAAAGTTAAGGTTTCTGATAGAGTTGACGAAAAAACTATATTTTTACCTTTCCATTTTGGAGGATTTTTTATGGGTGATTCCTGGGCAAACAAATATCCTGAAGGTACAACTCCATACGCACTTGGAGAAGCTGCAAACGTTGTAACAAACTACGGGTACGATATAGTGACTCAGATGCAGGAAACAAAGACTGGTCTGTGTCGCATTAAAAAAGCATAACGGGGGTACGTTATGGGAAGAATGAGATTTTTATGTGATGTTGATAGATGTATAGATTGTGGAGGTTGTGTAGTTGCTTGTAAGGAAGGTCATCATATCCCTGTTGGAATTAACAGAAGAAGGGTTATCACAATCAACGAAGGCAAACCTGGTGAAAAAAGCATTTCTGTAGCTTGTATGCATTGTTCTGATGCCCCATGCATAGCTGTTTGCCCGGTTGATGCATTATACCAGAGGGATGATGGAATTGTACTGGTTAATAAAGATGTATGTATTGGATGTGGGTACTGTTTTTTTGCATGTCCATTTGGTGCGCCACAGTTTCCCAAAGGTAACTTTTTTGGAGCAAGAGGTGTTATGGATAAATGTACATTTTGTGCAGGCGGACCGGCAGAAAATTTCAGCGACAAAGAGAAGAGACTTTATGGCCAAAACAGAATAGCCGAAGGCAAGGCTCCGCTATGTGCATCAATGTGTGCAACTAAAGCATTATTGGCCGGTGATGGGGACAAAGTCGCTGATATATATAGAGAAAGGGGATTTAAGCGTGGCTCTGGTGCAAATGCCTGGGGCTGGGATAAAGCATATAATAAAAAATAGGGGCTAAATTTTGCCCCTTTATCTTAAGGTGTAATATGAGAAGATTATTTTGTGTTTTAACAGTGTTTTTCTTGTTTCTCGCATCACTTGGGTTTTCTGCTGAAAAAAGCTCTGCCGTTAAAAGTTTACATATCCAAACAAACTATGTTGACATATATAAAGATATTTCAAATGGGTATGTGGGAAATTGGCAGAAATACGGCCAAACATTTGAAAATTTACAGAAAAACTACTTTAAAACCATATATCTATCGATACTTGTAGCAATTCCTTTGATATTTATACTCCACTACCTCTTAATAGGCCCCAAAAAATTTTCCCATGAGGGTAAAAAAATTTTGATATTTACAGTTTTAAACAGAATCATTCACTGGACTGCGGCATTAAGTTTCCTTACTCTTGTTATAACAGGTCTTATTATGGTATTTGGCAAATATTTTGGTGGTGGGAGTTTTGTAAGGTTTTTTAGATATCTGCATTTTCCTGCGGCGGTTGTGTTTACACCTTTTGGTTTTTTTATGTTTCTAATGTGGTTAAAAGATATGATATTTGCTCCCGGGGATATAACATGGTTTTTAAAATTTGGAGGATATTTGAGTAGAAAAAATGAAAACATTATGCCTGTAGGGAAATTCAACCCAGGGCAAAAAAGTTGGTTTTGGCTTGCAACATTGGGCGGCTTTGTAATGGCATATACGGGATATTATATGTACAGTTTTTCTGACTTTACGGATAATTTGAGAATATATGCCATGATTCACAATATATTAGGTATGGCTTTACTTGTTATGTTTCTTGTGCATCTTTACATGTCACTCTTTGCAATAAAGGGCTCACTAAATTCGATGCTTACAGGCTTTAAATCAGAGGACGAGATAAGGGTAATGCATTGCAGATTTTATAAAAAAATATCAGGTAAAGATTGTGTAAATTAAGGGGCAGCCAAAACCCCTTAATTTATTAATAGTTTAGTTTACTGTTTACTTCGAAGATATTATCGAGGTTTTCCAGACTTTTTTCGTCCTGTTTTAATTTGTTAAGTCTTATCATGCCTGTTCCACACGCTACATCAATATAATCTTCTTTTACTTCCAGTATTACGCCTGGCTCTCCATAATATCCCTGCCAAGCCCTTATTTCAGATTTAAATACTTTGATTTTTTTCTCACTATAGTAAAAATGGGCACCAAAAAAGGGATGGCTGTAACCTCTTATATGATTGTAGATAGAGTAGGCATCACGGTTAAAATCGATTATTGCATTCTTGTTTCTTTTTCTAACTAAATAAAAGCTTAAGTCTTCATTTTGTTTAATTGTGTCAAGGTTAAGTTCTCCGGATAACATTTTTTCAATAAAATTAATTATTTTACTTGTATACTTTTTTATAAAATCTTCAGGGTAATCGTTGAAATCAATATTGATAGTTTCCTGATAAACTATATTTCCACCATCTATTTTTATAGAATTTTCATATATTGTTAGTCCGCTTTTAACTACACCCTGAATAAATTGTTCGGTAATTGCTCCATAACCTCTGTAAAAAGGTAGCAAAGCCGGATGGGTGTGATACACATTAAAAGGTGGAACAGAATTAGCAAAAAAATCTTTTGTCCACTCTATACAAAGAGCTGTATCAAAGTTTAATTTTTTCAATATTTCTTTATTATCTTCATATTTGTTTGAATTTAAATATGTTATTTCGAAAAAGCTTTCAAATATTGAAAAGTCTCGACTGAGTGAAGTCCTTAGGAAATCAGCTTTATACGTTACTATTTTCGGGAATATTGATTTGTTTAAAAGACCCTCTAAAAGGAGCTCCCCTGTAAAAGAAGATGTAAAAATAGCTAATTTTACCAACTTCCTCCGCCTCCTCCACCAAATCCGCCGCCGGAAAATCCGCCACCACCTGAAAATCCGCTTGAGCCGCTACCTGAAGACGACGGCATAGAGGTAAACACCTGATTCATTGTCTTAACGGAACTTGATATCGAATCTGCGAGATAAATTGTATTAAAACTCCTGTTGGTGCTTGAAATATACCACTCTGGCGGCTCGGTAATAAGATTTTTGAATTTTTCTGCCCATGTTTTTTCTTCATTGAGGGCGACAGCATAAGGGATTGTTTTATCAAAGTAGAAAGGGTCTTTTGAAAGCAGGACTTTTAATTTTGGTGTTTCCACTTTGTGAATAAAATCTTTAAACCCTCTTAACTTTTGATATTTTTCAACTCCGGAATCTGTTTTTTGAGGCATAATATAGGCAAATACAAAAATGATAATGGCATTTATGACAAATACAATTATATAATCAAGTCTTCCGTTAAAGATAGAATATAATACCCCTCCTATCAGGGAAATCACACTGATAGACTTAAAAAATGCAGCAAGTCCCCTTGTCCCCTTTACATAATAATTTTGTCTTGCTATTTCTTCATTTAGCTGCTGTCTTGCTTCCTGCATATATGTGTAAAATCTGTTTTTTAGTGACGATACCCTTACGGACTTTGTACTTCCGGGGAAGAGTCCATCAAAAATAGTTTTTTCAAAACTTTTTGCATTTTCAGGCAAATCATTAATTCTCGTTAAAATAAAGTCTTCTTTTGAAGTGAAGATTCCATCTATTTCATCTTCTTCTATCTTTAATATACCTTTTGTGGCCCAATAAAATATTAGCGATATTAAATCTTTATTATCTGTTGTGTCATCAATGATTACCCCTGCCTCAGCCGGAGTAATCCCTTTGGGAGGTTCGTACTGGACATAATTTATTATTTTTTTGTCCCTACCAACCAAAAACCATATACTAAACATCGCTATGAACACAAAAATAGGGGTAAGATAGACAAAATTATTTATTATAATAAGTTTAAGTTTCAGAAAAGTAGTCCCGTTTTCAAGATAGTTTTTTGGGATTTTTGCTACAATGGTCAGTCCCTCTTGGGGATTTAATACTTTCTTTGTCTGACCATAAATAAGCCCGGGTGCAATTGTAATATCTGCGATTTTCCTCCTTTCTCCATAGCGTCCCCCAACTAAAATTAAGTCATCTTCATTCAGCAGAAACTGATCTGGCAGGAAGATATTAAATGTAGCATTTTCAATATGGACAGGCCACTCAGTGCCAATCAAATTGTAATAAAATTCACTGTGCTCATCAAAGAAGTTTATTGCCCCAAAAATTTTATATTTTATTTTGTAGGTAACATCTCCATACACATATTTGTTTTTGTCGCCTATTTTGATGTAAAAATCATTATTTCTTTTATATGTTGTAAATTTAAAACCTTCTACATCGACATCGAATATATCTATTTTGTAAACCTTGCCATTCATAAGAGGTCTGTAAGCTTGAGGTTCATCAATACTTTTACTGACAATATACTTGTAAGGAATAGTCCTGAATATCCCGTGCCTTTTAGTAGTAAAATTTACTTTTAGAGTTTCTTCTATTTCAATGACAGAGTCTTTTGTCAGTCTAACATCAATATTATAATTTTTTATATAAAAATATTCTGCATATATTGATAGAGGCAAACCAAATATCAATATGCTGAGAAGTAAAATTTTAACTGAAATTGACTTTAACATTTTCTCTTTCTGCTTCTTCAATTTCAAAAAATTCACGTTTTTTAAAATTAAATATATTTGCAACTATTACTGAAGGAAAAGCCTCGCATAATATGTTATAGTCTCTTACTACGGCATTGTAATATCTTCTTGCATTTTGAATATTATCTTCAATTTCAGAAAGGGAGTTTTGAAGGTTGATAAAATTTTCATTGGCTTTAAGCTCAGGATAGCTTTCAGAAAGGGCAAAAAGACTTTTTAAAGCCCCAGTTATTATATTTTCAGCTTTTGCTTTTTCTTCTACTGAACTCGCAGACATTGCCATATTTCTTGCCTGTACCACTTTTTCTAATGTAGATGCCTCATGTTTTGCATAACCCTTCACTGTTTCTACAAGATTTGGGATGAGGTCATGCCTTCTTTTAAGCTGCACATCAATTCCGCTAAAAGACTCATCTGCTTGATTTTTTAATTTTATAAATTTGTTATAATAAGCGATGAATGCAAAAATTATGACAATAATTATTACTAAAAATATTAGTCCAGTAGTCATTGTGTCCTCTTTAGTTTTTCTATATTGTATCATGAAATAAAAAAAAATAAAGCGATGTTTTGTTATTTTATACTTTTGAAGTTTGGTTGACTTTAACTTATTAAGGTGATTTAATTTAATAGGGGTGTGATATGAGAGTAATTGTTATCGGCGGGGTAGCAGCTGGATTAAGTGCTGCAAGTCAGATAAAAAGGCAGCTTCCTGATGCGGAAGTTGTAGTCTATGAGGCAAGCGGAGATGTTTCATATGGGGCTTGTGGAATGCCTTATAATCTTTTGTTTAAAGACAAGCCGGTAGAGTCGTTATATGCAATAAAGTATGGAGACATTATCCATAAAAGGGGTGTAAATTATAAGCTATACCATGTAGTTGAGGAAATTTTTCCTCAGTCAAACAGTTTGAAAATTTATGATATTGCAAATAAGAGACATTT
>JAIHAR010000043.1 GCA_020054865.1 Deferribacteraceae bacterium | reverse complement strand
TTATGCCAGCGTGATTTATGCATATCTTGCATCCCTTGGGATAAATATAATCGGTGAGGATATTACAAATAAGGGCAGGATAGATTTGACACTTTTTGTGGGGGATAAGATTTATATTTTGGAGTTTAAGGTTGACGGGCAACAAGGTGAAGCTTTAAGGCAAATCAAAGAGAGAAATTATGCTGAGAAATATTTAAATGAAGGCAAACAAATCTATCTTATCGGCATCGAATTTAGCTCTGAACAAAAGAATGTGGTAAATTTTGAGTGGGAAAAGCTTTGAAAAGTAAGGCTCCAATTTCTAAGGTAGTGTTCATAATTCCGTGTCACCTTAGTTATCCTTTTATTACATTACTACAGGTTTAAATATTTGTCGAGCCTTCCCTCAAAAAAGATAGATAACTGAGAAAGGGTAAGGCTCCAATTTCTAATAAAGTATAGTCCACTTCTTCTTGAGCGTTTAAAACAACCATATAAATCGTTTTTAACAGCCTGTTTTCATTATGGGAACCACCCTTAGTCTTTGTGAGTTTCATAAATTGCCTGTGCACGTATTTAGTTATAAGGTATTTTCGTCACCTTGGGATGGGATTATAAACGGTCTTTTATACTCCAAGAGTATTTAGTACTTCTTTTAGGTTTGCAATTTCTTCTTCAGTAAGAGTTACACCTTTGCCGATTTTACCATCTTTGTGATTCCAGTCTCTTAAATCAAACTTTGCAGACCGACCATTCCAACTCACTTTATTCAGCTCTTTAGTCCAGTTACCTTTTTCAGAAAGAATAGCGATTCTTTCCACGATTTCATATTTTATCTCGCTCATAACCTCTCCTTTTATTTATTATTTTCAATTATTTATATTTCTTCTTCGGTTAAATTATAAAGCTGATAAACAAGTTCATCTATTTCCCGCTCCCACTGGCTTGTATCCGTCTGCGAGTTGGATGCTGAGCTGTCCGAAGCATTTTTCACTAATATTTTATTCAATAATTCCATGATGGTTTTTAACTATATTAATCAATAATTCAATAGAGTTTTTCAATTCTTCATCGCTGAAATTTTGGTCTCTCATATTTTGATTTTCTGGATGATGAACTTTATTTCTTATAAATGTCGGCAAAGTTACATCTTCCTCTTGCTGTGGTTGTCCATTTTTTTCTCTTGTCCATTTTTTACTCGTCTGAATTCCATTATCTGCAAGCCATTTTTCAAAATCGCTTTGCTTATATTTTTCCGACTTCTCTTGCAAATAACCATATAACTCATCGTGAAATTCTATAGTAGGATGATTAAAAGCGAAATAATTTATTTCACCCCAGCTTGGGCTCCAGGGAAACAAACCAAATTTTTCGCTTTTTTTAATTTGAACTTCACCATTTTCATTATTAGCTACTAACAACTGAATATTTTCTTTTCTAATACAATTCTTAAAAAATATTGGTGAATGTGTTGAAACAATAACCTGATGGTTTTTTGAAATATTTTCTAAATATTCAGAAAGTTTGTATTGCAAAGAAGGATGCAAATGTAGTTCGGGTTCGTCAATCAGAATAACAAGTTTTTCTTTTGACATGGAAGCCATTGTTTCAAGAAACATAAGAGAGATTATCATCTCCACACCTGAACCAAGATATTTAACAGGTAAATCAATATCCTTTTTCCTACTCAAAAAAGCGTTATTGAATGGTGATTTTCCATCAATAAAGGAAATATCTACCTCTTCTATGCCAAAAATTTTAAGTTTTCCATTTAATTTATTAAAAACATTTTCTTTTATATCAATTAAATCCAGTATTTTTTCTTTTTCAATTTTGTTTTTATCACTAAAGAAATCCTTACTTCTTTCATTTTTTAAAAATCGCCAGTTGAAATCATCAAATACAGTATTTATTGATGAATTAAAACCTCTTTGTAATTGTTTATCTCTGCCTTTATTGAAGTAAAAACTTCTGGGTAAATCCTCTGTTTCTATTATACTCAAAGCTAATAGATGATCTCTAAAATTAAAATCGCTTCCACCTTTTCTTTTTATTGACCAACCATTTGCAGTTCTTGATACTGATTCAGACGGTTCAATTCTATGTTCAATAACTACTAAATCAGAGAATGCTTTTTCTGGCGCTTTACGTCCTCTAAATTTTATTTTTAATAGCACTTGCTTAAAAGGAATTTCCTGTTTTACATACCCATCTGGAAGTTGTGCTTTCAAATTTTCTTTAAATTCAACTTCTATGTTTATAGGATTATCCTCCCCGTTATAGAAATCTGTATGTTTAATTCTTCCAGACAAAAATGAAGGTGATAAAGCAAAATTAATTGCTTCAAGAAACGATGTTTTACCCGTTCCGTTATCACCAATAAAAATTGTATAATTTTTTAATTCAATTTCTTGATTTTTGATTGAACGAAAGTTTTCGATTTTAACCTTTTTTATCATAGTCTTATTCCCCTCCTTCAATTATTCTTATTTCTTCATCATTTAATTCATACAGCAAATATACCAAATTATCTATCTCCCTTTCCCACTCGCTCGTATCTGCCTGCGGGTTCTGTTTCTTTGCCACCAATATCTTATCCACCAGCTCCTCTATACGCCTTACATGCGACTAGTTCGCAGGGGAGATAGGCTTGTAATTATTAATTTTCTTGCCACGAATCAAAAGTTTTATTTTTAAAGATTATACTTACGCTTCCTATTTTCAAATGCTATCTCCCCACCCTCTAATATTCTGCATACATTTTTAATAATTTCTGGGTTTTCAAGAGAACCTGATGAATATGATAAAATTTCATTTTTATTATTTGCAACAATAACTTGTTCAGCATCTGCTGTTACTACCAAATTAGCATTATGAGTTGAAATTATAATTTGCCTATACTTTTTTAATTCTTGGAATAAGCTAACAAGTTCATTCGTTATAAATTCATTATCCAAATCATCTTCTGGTTGATCAAAAATTAAAGGGGAAGAAAATGCATTTGTAGCTAATTGAATCAAAAGATATAATGTGCCTCTTTGTCCCACAGATAATTGATCAAGTGTTTTACCTAAATATTTTATTTCAGGTACGACATAAAGATAATCTCTTCTGTTTTTGAGATTAAAGAATAATTCTTCCAATGGTTTTTTTGTGGTTTCTGATTTTTTCCCTTCGAGATATTCATGTAATTTATTTTCAATGAAATTCCAGTAGTCCTCTATAATTTCAATTCCCAAATCATTTGATAGGTTTTTATATGTTCGAAGATCTAGATAATCCTTTAATTTTTCATCAAACTTTTTTATATCAAAAATTATTTGTCCATTTATTGCAATATTTCTTTGCTCTAATACCTTGCTTATAATTTGCTTTTGGTTCTCTGAAAAATTATTAAGTAAATTATTCCAAGCATCGTCAATTGTCATTTTATGTCGTTCATATTCATTTTTTAACTTTTCTCTTAAATTACTTCTTTCTATTATTTTTTCATTCACTTTTTTTTCATTCTTTTCAATTTCTTCCAGTTTACTTGTGGCTTCCTGAATGTCTTTTTGATATTTTTCAGCATTGTTTAATAAAGTGTTCAAATCTCCTTTGTATCCTTGCTCTTCAAATTCTTTTTTTATTTTATTGTTTTCTTCTTCCTTGTTTTTTAATAATCCTTGTAAATTATTTTCTATTGATTCTATTGCTTTTATTTGATTATTAAAATCAATGATAGGAATGCTTGCATTATTTATTTCAGTTTGTATTTCGGAAATTATTTTACCTATAACTTCATTTGTATCTTTTTGATAATTTTGCAGACTTTCTTTTAATTCTTTCAAAACATTTAACCAATTACTGTATTCGCTTATTTTCTTTATGTTTGAAGTGTAAGTTTCTAATTTTTGCCTATTCTCCGTTGTAGTTATAGTTTCTAATAATTTTTTTGCGTCTTGTTTTTTCTTTTCGTTAAATTCTTTATTGTTTATTTTCTCTCCGTTTTCATTTTCATACTCAAACCAATCTTTTAATTTTTTAATTTCCTCCAATAAGGTCATTATCTCTGCATCTAATTTCTCATCAAATTTCAGTTCTTCTATTTTTAATAATTTTTTAATTTCATCTGACAGAATTTTATAATCAGATATGTTTTTTAATCTGCCTTGTTCAATAAAAATAAAATCCAAACTACCTTTTTCTTTGCAATTAAAAGTCATAGTATCAGGTTGAGGATTGTTATTCTTTTGCCAATTAATTATAAAATGTTCTGAATTTTTAAATTTAGCTTGTTTATCTTTATTGTGATAAGCAAGCACTGATTTATTGAAGGTATTCGCCATGTAATTTAATAATAAACTTTTGCCTGTCCCTCTTCCACCAATTATAGTTACCAGATTTTTATTAAAAGGTAGTTCAGTTTTGTTGAATTTAACTTTTTCATTTTGAAAAATTTCTACTTCATTATGAATTGTAATTTTAGAAAAAGTAGGTTTATCAAAATCAAATTCAGGATTGATCTCTTGAATTCTAACTCTCTCTTCTGGTTCATAAATAATCTGTTTTAACCCTTCAAAAGTTGGGTCAGCTTTGATCCAGGTGAAACATTTGCCAATTCTGTCTTTTTGATTGGAATCTGAATTATAATGGGCATCACTACAATCTAATAATAGATTATTTACCTGTTGTTCGGTCAACTTATTTTGGGCTAAATTATATTTACCAACATCTTCAGCGGAAATAAAAACAATATCAGCCTTATTTATAATATCCTTTTTTATTGCTATACTTTGATCATTCCATGCTAAACTTTCCCATTCTGTTTTTCCGATAGCCGTTAGATACTTACCCGCTAAATAGGAATTATTTTTAAGAATATTTATTATTTCTTTTTCATCAACACATAAATTATTAAATCCCTCTTGTAAGTCTGAACCAAAATCTTTTTTCTTATCTGCAGGGATAGATTGTTTAACTTTGTTACCAAGATCAGAAAGACTTTCTTTTGTTATAACACCACTCCAATTAATCCCATATAATCCGGGAGATAATTTAAATTTAACTTTTAATGCATTTAGAAATTGATTTTGAATTATATCGGGGCTAAGTTCATTGGAAAAGATGACATGAAAATTTACTTTTTTAAAATCTTTATGCCCTGCGAACTTTTCTATTCTAAATTCTATTACTGGCAAAACGAGGTCAATATTCTTTAGTCTGCCGCAATTTTTAAACTCAATTACTTTCTTATAACCTTCAATAAACAGATAATCATTGATACCTAAAACTTTAAATTCTTGTGGTAAATTTTCTAAATCTTTAATAAAGTTTTCCCATTTATCATCATCATTACTTCCTTTATAGTGATTAATAATAGAATATGGCGTATGCACATGCAAATCCCATTTACGCCATTCTGAACCTTTTGGAAATTTTTTTGTGCTCATATTATCCACCACCTTCTATTATTTTTATCTCCTCTTCTGTTAAATCATAAATTTTATAAATAAGATGATTAAGTTTTTGTTCAAAGTGAGAGGTATTTGAATTTGAACATTGTTTTTTTACTAATAATAATTGGTCGACGATGTTTATGATATTTTGTTGATTTATTGGATCAATTATTTTAACGGGGAGTTTATCTATATAATATTTATCAAAATGCATAGTTCTTATGGCTCTATTGTACACAAACCAATAATAAAACCACTCTGCTAACCTAGAATTTAGTAATGCCAGTATGTATTGAATACTATAATTTTCATTTATTATAAAGGTATTCATAACTGTATCTAAAGTCAACTTGCCTTCATCATCAAAAAAACTCATAATTATTATTCTATCATAAGGATTCATTACATGGGCGACTATATTTTGAGATACGATCTTTTTATTAGTGAGCTGTTGTATTTTTTTACTATATAACTCATTACTTGATATCATAGCCTTTTCTATTTTTCCATGAAGAACATACTTTTTTATATTTTTTCCTCTTAGTATAGGGATATTTCCAGCAGGAGTGATTTTTTTTTGGTAAGGAAGTCCTCTATAAGTTATAGTAATATCTCCCATCAAAACAGAATTGTTTAGTAACTTATTTAATAGTTCATTTTTTTTATTATTTATGTAAATAGGAATAATATTTAATTTTTCCGCCAAAGATTTTGTAGAGCTACCTATCATGTTTATTCTTGAATTCCAGCTTTCGCCAGTTGAAAATTTATATTCAGTACTAGCACTTTCTTTTTGGTAAACGACAATAACTTGCTCAAGTTTGACATTTTTAAATGCCTTACTTACGTCGATGACAATATTTAGCATATTTAAATTTAGAATTAAATATCTTGTTTTGTACCAGCCTTCAGAAAAAGTTAATGATTTTGGTACAATATAAGATATAACTCCTCGATTTTTAACTACTCTAGCTGCAAACTCCATAAAAAAAGAAGCGGAGTTTTTTTGCCTATCAAAAAACTTATAGCTTTTAACTATGGCAGGTTTAACTTTTATCCCATACGGCGGATTTCCAATCACAATATCAAAGCCACTGTTAACGCCAAACATCCATTCAGGGTCAAACCAATCTGTGACTTTATTTTGGTCAAATATATCAAATTGAGCTATCTTATGAGCCACCTCATGCTCAAAATCACTTGATTCAAGCAGCTTTTCTAACCTATTCCTCAAAATAGAGTATTCATCATATAGTTTCTTTTTCTGAGCTCTTGTTTTTACTGAAAAGTGCCTGTGCCTCAAACCAGCAAGCTTTTCTTTTATTTTTTCTATCTCTTGGTAATTTTCGGATAAAAGTTCAGCCACTGTAAGCATAGGTTTTAGCAGAGCGATCAAGCTATTTGCAGCTACAAATTTTGTCTCAAGGTTTGGCAGTGACAGTATCCCTCTATTATCCTTTTCATCATCTACTTTTTGATCTATTACAAGGGAGATAAAAAATCTGAGTTTGCTTATTTGTATTGCAATTGGCTGAATATCCACACCATAAATGCAATTTTCTATTATAAAGAGTTTTCTGGCATAGTCCGGGTGATTGATACTCTCATCAAATGCTTCGTTTATCTGCTTTAATATTTCTTCTCTTTCCGTCTTATCCTTTGTATCTGCAAATACTTTTTCAGACTCAAGTATAGCTTTTTCTATCTGAATATCTTGCCAAATTTTATTATCGGCATCTACCTTTTGGAGAATATAAACTAACTTGTGAAGCATCCCCATTGGAAATGCACCTGAGCCGCACGCTGGGTCAAGCACCTTTAAATCAGCAATGCAGCGAACAATCTTATTTTTTACATCATTATTAATAGGTATCTTTTTTTCATTATAATTTACAATGTCTCTAATAGTATCCTCATCAAGCTCATCTATATAGTTTTTCAAAAAAGCTATTAAGCTCTCATCCACCATATAATTTACAATTTCTCTCGGCGTATAGTAGCTGCCCGAAGATTTGCGAGCTGTCTCTTGAGTCTCAGGGTTGTAAGAGGCAAGTAGATTTTCAAAAACCATTCCCAAGAGCTCAGGGTCAAGAGCTATCTCTTCATCTACCGGAGAGTTTTCATCGACTGTAAAGTTATATTCTTGCAAGATATTTATAAGCCCTTTGAAAATTTCCTTTTGCTTAAATCCGTATCTTTTTAAGTCGACTTCCATTTCGTCAGAAAAGAACAGATAGTCGGGGACAATGGCAATCTTGTTTTCTCTCCTTGAAAATCCGTCTACATAAATACTCCCTTTATCAAGGCATTCAAAAAGTCCTCCATTTAAAAAAGGGACTTTTTGGAATAGACTTATAAACTCTTCTTCGGTTATAGTAAGAAAATCACTGTTGCGATATAAGTTTTTAACATCAAATTCATTTTTATTTACCTGAAAATCCCCTTTTTTGGCAAATTTTCTGTCATTCATCGGTCTGTTTAGTGTGCCAAAAAATAGATTTTGAAGGATGGCGTTGTAGTAATAATGGCTGTTATGATCTTTGTTAAAATCTTTTAATATATTTGCCACAAAGTCTTTATCAAAGATTACTTTAGGGATGAGATCTTTTTCTTTTAAAAACCATATGAAGATAATTCTGGTAATGAGCCTTATAAGATTGACGGCATTTCTTTTGTCATCATTTTTCATCTCTTCCAAATCGGCAGGAAATTTAATTTTATCCAAACTATAATGGTACCAATTGGAAAGTTCTTTGTAAAATTCTTCTGTAACTTTTTTTACACTGAAAGCAGAAATGATTTTTTCTAAGCTTGTAAAGTCGGCGCTTGAAATCTGTTCGATAAATGTTTTATTGGTTAACTCTTTTGACACAAAATAGGTATATCGCTTAAAGCTGGTAAAGCTTTGTTTGATACCTTTTGATGTCCTTTCGTATATTTTGGTGATAAGTGAAAATCTAAAATTACCATTTTCATCATAGAAAATAAATATTCCGCCTGAAAATGTTAAGTCTTCTTTGAGTATTTTTTTGGCAAGCTCATATTGCTCTTTTTTGCCGGATCGCTCGGTAAGGCTTTTTGTAACTTTAAAAGAAGAGATTAAAAGCTCATCGTCTTCAATGGGGATGATGCCGTGTTTTAAGCCATTGGTAAAAGATGAAAAACCGTAATTTGTAAGCTCCGGGAAGTCTGTTTCTTTTTTAAATTTTCTATTTTTTCTGCTAAAAAAAGCATTCCATTTTTCTATATTAAAATTTCCTATGATCTCTTTTAACAACTCTTTTTCATTCATAACTACCTCTTAAGCTTAAGTAATTGGCGGAGCTATATTTTCTATTGCTATAATAATCTCTTTTTTTAAAGAGTGAGATTTTTTAGATTCTTCTGAAAGATAGTCTTCCCCAAGCTCATTTTTTAAAACTTCGAGCTCATTTGCAATAACATCATCTTTTTTATTCTCAAGATTAGCAATTCGTCTAAGGGTATAATCAGATAATGTCCCATAGTTTGTAAGGTCATTTTTAAGTGTGCTCAAAAACTTTTTTAGGGGGCGAAACATTTCATTTTTTGTTTTAAGTGCATAATTTATAACATTATATGCTTTTTTTTCTATACTTTGGGCAGATGTGCCCATTATATTTTTCTCTTTGTAATTTCTGATACTATCATATGCATCCCAAAATTTATCACTAAGTTCAAGACGTTTTTCATCGTAGTCAACTTCCACCTTGTCGAATACATCCTCAAACGAAGTAATTTTTAACTCGCTGTTTGTGTAATCATACACCATGGCATAAAGGGCATTTTTGCGCATAAATACTATTAAATTGTCTTCCGTGAACTGTTTTGCTGTTTTTACCCTTGTGGGGAAAGTCTTTACTTTTTCTACGACTTCCGGATAAAGCTTTTTGATTTCTGAAAATTTATTATAAACTTTTGTGTAAAAGCTTTCTTCTTCCATAGCTTCAGGATTTGCCATGACTTTATCAAAAAGCATCGATGGAGATACCTCTTCGCTTTCATCAAATATTTTGGCATCTTCTCCCAAGGTATTATGTATCATAAACATTTTGTTTTGCGCAATCTCTCTTGATTGAACGATATCTCCACCTTTTTTTGTGGGGAAAAAGTTTACGATATAAAGGCTTTCAAATACTTTTTTGCCAATCCTATTGATTCGGCCAAGCCTTTGTATTACCCTAACCGGGTTCCAAGGTATGTCATAATTTATGACCATACCGGCTCTATTTAAGTTAAAACCTTCTGAAATTTTGTCAGTACAAAGAAGGATAAGATAGTCATCTTTTTGTGTTTTATAGCTGGCGTCAAAATTTTGGTAAATTTCATCAATCTTATTATTAGAAATATTACCGGCCACTACTAACACTTTGTTGTTAAATGTATTGGAAAAAACAGGTTCAAGATATTTTACAGTATCTACAAACTCGGAAAAGATTATTATTTTTCTCTTTGGCTCCTTTTCCAAGGAAATCTTTATATTATCAATTATGCATTTTGTTTTAGGGTCACTATGAACAAGCTTAAGTGCTTCAATATCTTCAAGGACAGACTCAAAAAGCATTATGTCTTCTGATATATGCTTTAAGAAATTTTTATTTTTAAACTTACTCACTTCATAAATTTTATGTTTTTTAGGGTAAACACCATTTAATATATTATTTTTGTATTCTACAAGATGAGCTTCAATCTCATCGCTATCCATTTCATATATTTTTTCTATTAAATCTCTATCAAGAATGTATTTCCCTGTTTTATTTACAAACTCTAAGACTATTTCGTGAACCCTTTTAAAATTTTCTACGGTTTTTTTAAAAGCTCCAAAAGAGCTTTCAAATCTTCTTACCACAAGTCTTCTCATAAAATCAAAAAGGTTTCTCTGTTGTTGAAAGTCAAGAAGTTTCTCAATTTTTGTGCCGTCAAGATGTTCAGTCTCTATCAGACCTTCTTCATATTCATAAGGCCTGTATATTGCACCTCTGAATTTACCGTTTAGCTCTGCGTCGGCAAAGTATTCTGTTATGATTTTGTCATAAAAATCGTTTTGCTCATCATTCAATTCAAAATACCATTCTATCGGGTCTTTTACTTCCGAAAGAGTTTTTATCTCCTTTTTATATTTTTCATTTCTTTTCAAATCTATCCTATTTCTTCTGATGATTATTGGCTCAAGGATAGTTTTAATATTTTTGGATATACTTTTAATGTCATTGTTGACTGTGTTTAAGTCTATGATGTCGGAATTGTATATTCTTTTATATTTTTTTAAGGCATTTTCCTGTTTTTTAATATCAGGATGATTAAAATACCTTTTTATGTAGGTTAGATCTTTAAAAGTATTTTCAAGTACCCTAAAAATAGAGTCGATATTATTTTCAATTGTTATGGATGATTTTTTTGGGGTAATAAAAAGCTTTATCAGAGCAAATATGTCCGATGGCTTGTTGTTAAATGGCGTTGCTGTTAGCAAAATTACTATTTTGCCTCTGCATATATTTTGTAATAGATCGTAATCTTTTGTATCTTGATTTCTAAACCTATGGACCTCATCAACAATGACTACTTCTATATCGCCTCTCTCTTTCACAAACTCCAAAGTCTCTTCCAGCTTACCTAAAGACCTTACACTCCAGTCATATAGTTCAAAATCTTCTAAATATTTCCGCCAACCTGATTTATTATTTTCATCACCAACAAGTCCAGGCGGAGCAATAACTATTCCCCTTTTATTTAATGATTTTGCTATGGCACTTGCTATAACTGTTTTACCAAGGCCAACTACATCTGCAATAATAACGCCTCGATGTTTTTCTATTACAGATAGGGCTTGTTTTACTGCATCTATTTGGTAAGAAAAACTCTTATAGCCACTTTTTTCAAGAATTATATCAATGGGTAACTCGATTTTATTTTCAAATTCATCCAAATATGACTTTAATGTAAAACAATAGGCTTCAAATGGGGTAACTTTTTTCAAGTGAGTCGATTCATAAATTATATTTATCAGAGTATCTTTTAAAATGGCGTCTTCCGTCAAAGGGATACTGGTTTCCCACAAATTGTCAAAATATTTTTCTGCTTCCTCAAATCCATAATCAGATATTTCTACATTAAATTCATCTTGAGATAGCACACCCGCTTTTGTAAGGTTACTACTTCCTGTTATAAAAATATTTTTTCTGCCCACCTGTGTGTCGTTGAGCTTAAATAAATAAAGCTTTGCATGATTTGGAAAACTTGTTTTTCTAATTATTATGCGATTTTGAATAATCAAATTGATGAAAAAATCAACTTGTTCATTAAACACTTTGCTGTCAAATTCATCTGTATTAATGGCTTGCTTGACACTTTTTAAATACAATTCCACAATCTCATGATCGCTTGTAAGATTTTCATAAGTATTTTCAAATATTTGACCATTGAGTTGATCTACACCAAGCCCGACAAGTATTTTTAAAGTAAAGTTGTCATTTCTTTTCAAAGATTCGTAAAGCTCTTGAACACCAGAGAAGTAAAAGAAGCCAACAAGAAATTTTAATTCATTACTTACGCTTATAAGAGTATTTAGCCTGCTCTTAAGAATTTTTTCCGGCTGATTAGTTATAAAGTTACTCAAAACTCCCCCAAAACAATTAGTAATATGTCATTTTAACATTTGATTCAATTTTTTGTCAATGATAATAGAAAAACTTGCTTACTTTTTTATACACATGTTTCGGAGAGACCTTACTATTTTGCAAAACAGAGGGAAATAGAAAATCTATAAGAGTTAACATTTTGATAAATAAAAATAATTGGCGGGAGTGTGAAGTTATGCAACTAGTCTTTTTACACCTAAAAATGTCTATAACCTATTGATAAATAATGAGTAGGCTATCGGAGGAGTTGGCGAAAATTTTCACCATTTGACAAAAGTAGTGCCTATTTAGTTCCCATTAGTGTGAGTAAAATTTTTCATTTTTTAAAAGTTATTTTGGTGAATTTTTCACCAAAAAAGGAAACTTTTCGGTAGTGTCAACTTAATTGTGTCACCCATCCCCCTTGAAATATTTTTATCCATTAAATGCCTCCTCAAGAATATCTGAGTACCTTAATTTTTTTTGCTG
>JAIHAR010000016.1 GCA_020054865.1 Deferribacteraceae bacterium | reverse complement strand
GTCTTTTGCAGAACAAAAATTGATGTGGATAATGTGACCAACAAGCTTCTTGATAGAGGATACAGCGCTGATGCACTTCATGGTGATATTTCACAATACCAGAGGGAAAGAATTTTAAAAAAATTCAAGGAAAAAAAGATTAATATACTTGTTGCAACCGATGTTGCTGCAAGAGGAATAGATATTTCCGATTTAACTCATGTAATAAATTACTCCCTTCCTCAAGACCCTGAATCTTATGTACACAGAATAGGTAGAACAGGAAGAGCAGGTAAAGAGGGGACTGCAATTACATTTGTGACACCTGAAGAGTACAGAAGACTTGTTTATATCATGAGAATTGCTAAAGCAAAAATAAAAAAGGGTGATTTGCCAAAAATTTCAGATATCATTGAAACTAAAAAATCAAAAATAATAGAGGAGATAAAAAGCACTGCTGAAAACCTTGATTATTATGGAAACAAACATATTGACGATGTTGCAAGTGAACTATTGGACAGCATTTCCCCTGAAAAGATAATCAAAGCCCTTTTATCAATAAACTATAATGACGAATTTGATGAATCCACATACTCTGAAATCGCAGATGTCAAATCTATAAACAAAAAAGGGAAAGCAAGGCTATTTGTTTCACTTGGTAAAGAAAATGACTTTTCGCCAAAGACACTTGTAGATTTTATTTATGAAAAGACAGGAGTTGAACAAAATAAGTTAAGAGAGGTAAAGGTCTTTGACAAATTCTCTTTCGTAACTGCGCCTTACGAGGAAGCAGAAGTAATTCTTTCATACTTTAAAAAGCATAAAAAAGGTAAAAGGCCAATTGTGGAAATCGCAAAGGAGAAAAGAAGTTAATGTACCAATACCTAAAAACAGGGAAATATTTTGCTGTAGTACTCGACAATCTTGAAAAAATAGCTGCTGAAGAACTTGAAGAGCTTGGTGCGTTTGAACTAAATACAAAATACAGAGGAGTTTCTTTTAGTGCATCAAAAGAAACTCTATATAAAATTGTCTATTCAGCAAAAATACCTACAAGAATCTTAGCACCCTTGATTACTTTTGATTGCCACAGCACCAAATATCTTTACAAAACTGCAAGGCAAATAAAGTGGGAAGACTTTTTGAGTCTGGAAAAAACATTTGCAATATTTGCCTCTACATCCAACAGCTTGATTACACACTCTCAATATGCATCATTATGCCTCAAAGATGCAATAGCAGACTACTTTAGAGATAAATATGCAAAAAGACCAGATGTTCAACCCAAGACTCCTGATATATGGTTTAATCTCTATATCAATAACAATAAGGCCACAATCAGCCTTGAACTGACCGGAGGCTCCCTTCACAGAAGAGGCTACCGTAAACAAAGCAAAGAAGCTCCAATGATGGAGAATCTTGCTGCAGCCATCGTCCGCATTTCAGGCTGGGATGGGGATACAAAACTGTATGACCCTTTTTGCGGCTCAGGCACTATTCTTGCTGAAGCATTGCTTAAATATTGCAATATACCTTCTTGTTATAACAGAGAAAATTTGGGTTTATACTATATGCCTGATTTTGATAAAAGCCTTTTTGAAAAAACTAAAAATAACCTAATAAAAGGGATAAAACAACTCCCAAAAGGGCTTATTCATGGCAGTGACATTGATAAAGAAGCGATAAGCATTGCCAGAAACAACTTAAAGCTTATTCCCGGTGGAAATAATGTATCGCTCAACATCAGTGATTTTGCAAAGATTAACAGTATCGACGATTCAACAATTATCACAAACCCACCTTACGGTAAGAGGCTTGGTGAAAAAAGTGAAATTCAAAAGCTAATAAAAAATTTTGGAGATTTTTTAAAAAACAGGTGCAAAGGCAGCAAGGCATACGTATATTTTGGAAATAGAGAGTTGATAAAAAGTGTTGGTCTAAAAACATCCATGAAATTTCCATTAAAAAATGGTGGTCTTGATGGAAGACTAACATACTATTCAATATATTAATTTTAATAATTTTAATTGAAATTTATACAAAAAAAGAATAGTTTTAATAAACTTTAAAGGGAGGTAAAATATGATTAAAATTTACTCCAGAGATAAAAATGGCGTGATAAAAACATGTCAGGATATCAATACCTCTCTTCCAGATTTTGGAGAACTGCTCTGGATTGATATGATTAACCCGCTCCCTGAAGAGTTTAAGATAATTGCTTCAAGATATAATGTTGATTTCCCCACAAAACAGGAAACAGAAGAGATTGAAGTTTCTTCACGCTATTGGGAAACTTCCAAGGATATCACCGTAAACACCTACTTCTTCACAATAGTCGACAATACACCCCACAATGAAACTGTTTCATTTATTTTACAGGATAATTTTCTTGTCACAATAAGATACAGAGAACTTCGTACATTTGAAGAATGTATAAAAAAGATTATTTCCCTTCCAAATCTATTTAATTCAGGTTTTCATATATTTAGCAACATCCTTGAAATGAGGATAGATATGGACGCAGATATACTTGAGAATATTGCAAAAGGGATATCAAATTTAAGAAAAAACCTTTTGAATGAAGATATGGACAGTGAAGACTTGCTGGAGTCAATATCGATAAATGAAGACCACAACACAAGGTTGAGGGAAAGTTTAATCGATAAACAAAGACTCCTTTCTGCAATTTTAAAATCTCCAAAACTGCCTATGAGTCTTCAAAACAATTTTAAAATAATGATTAAGGACGTTAATTCTCTGATTGATTATACGAGATTTAATTTTGACAGACTTGACTACATTCAGAATATATTCCTTGGTCAACTGGGAATTGAGCAAAACAATATCATTAAAATATTTACCATTGTCAATGTAATATTCCTTCCACCTACACTTGTGGCAAGCATTTATGGGATGAACTTTAAGTTTTTTCCGGAGCTTAACTGGCCTTTTGGATACCCTTTGTCCCTGGTAATTATGCTGATATCTTCGATACTTCCCATTGTTATATTTAAGAAAAAAGGATGGATGTAAAACAAGCCCTCAAAAGAGGGCTTGTTATTGAATATCACCTTTATTGAGCAATCTCAAAAGCTTTGAATTAGTTGAAAGGAAATATTTGCTATTGTCAGTAAATACTTCTGAATAAACTTCCAGCGTCTTTATAAATTCATAGAAATTTGGGTCTTGTTTAAAGGCATCTGCATATATTTTCACAACTTTGGCATCAGTTTCCCCTTTTATCTCCTGAACTTTTTTATAGGCTTCGGCCAGAATGATTTTCTTCTCTTTTTCAGTTTTTGCTTTTATCTTCTGAGCTTCTTCAAGCCCTTCCGAGCGGTACTGTTTGGCAATTCTTATCCTTTCGGCGCGCATCCTTTCATATACCGCCCTTTCATTCTCAGGTGGCAGGTCAGCCCTTTTAATCCTTATATCCTGTATATAAATTCCATATACTTTTGCTTTTTCCCGTGCGGCTTTCGTGACATTTGCCATTATCTCATTTCGTGTCACACTCACCACTTCTGTCAAAGTATGCTGCCCCAATTCTATTCTCATTTCGGAATAAATAATATCGTCTATTCGAGACATTGCTCCATAAACATCTCTGACACTGAGATAAAATTTTAATGGGTCATCTATTTTCCACCTGCAGTAATTATCAAGCACAAGATTTTTCTTATCTTTTGTCAATATTTCCGAAACAGGTGCATCATACTCGAGAAGCATCTTGCTCAAATATGAAACACTGTAAATAAAAGGGATTTTAAAATATAGTCCAGGCTCCTTAATTACCCTTACTACTTTACCAAGATACGTGACAATGGCCTGCTCATTTACCTTTACAACAAAAAATGCCCCGGTAAAAGGTGCTGCAACTAACAAAACTACTACTATAATTATTCCTGCCAATAATTTTTTCATTTTTCTCCCCCCTTCCCTCTGATTTCCTCAAGACCCATAAAAGGATTTACATTTTCTATATTCTCATCAAATATGAATATCTGATTGTCTCTCAAAACCTCCGCCATTTTTTCAAGATATAGTCGCTTTTTAGTGATTTCAGGAGCTTTTTTATAGCTTTCATATATATTTAAAAATCTCACTGTTTCGCCTTTAGCCCTTTCTATTTTTTCAACCTCGTATGCTTCTGCATCAAGAATCATTGCTGCAGCTTCAGCTCTTGCTTTTGGTATTATCTCATTTCGGTATGCCTCTGCCTCATTAATAAACCTGTTTTTGTCCTCCTTTGCACTTGCAACATCCTTAAAAGCAGCAACTACAGCCTTTGGTGGCTCAACATCCTGCAATTGGACAGCAACAATATCAATACCGGAATTATAAAAATTGAGTATCTCCTGAAGTATATCCTGTGTTTCAATTTGAATCCTGTTTTTTTCTGTTGTCAGAATATCGTCAATTTTCTCCTTACCTGCTACTTCCCTTATTGCTGATTCTGCTGCATCTTTAATAGTTTTTTCTACATTTAAAACATTGTATAGATATTTCACTATATCCCCTATTTTATATTGCACAATTAAATCAATACTGACAATATTTTCATCTCCTGTAAGCATAAGCGCTTCTTTAGGTACTGACGTTATTTGTCCATTCTTGGAAGTTCTAAATCCAATTTCAATTCGATGTATCTTGGTAACTTCTGCCTTGTCAATCCTTTCAACAGGAAAAGGAATATGAAAATGAGGACCTGCGCCTACAACTTTGACAATTTTACCAAACCTTACAACTACAGCTTGCTCATTGGCTTTAACAATATAAAACCCGCTCAATAGCCATACAACAAGCACAATAATCAAAATAACAATACCGGAAATATTGAATTTTAATTTTGGCAATTTTATATTGAGCTTTTGGTCGCCCCAAGGGTTATTTTCCATCTTATCCTCCTAATTTATATATTTGTTAAATATTAAACCATAAGCTTATTTATTTAAAATATTATACAGGTTAAAGAAAAAAAATAAACATTTTTCTACAAATTATTGAAAATGATAATTTAATTTGTTAGAATTATTTAAATCAATGATGGAGGGCGTCTATGAATGTAAGTGATATTAACAAAATACGAAATGTTGCATTTATTTCACATGGTGGTGCGGGTAAAACAAGCCTTATTGAAGCAATACTTTACAATGCAAAAGTAACCAAAAAAATTGGCAGTGTTGACAATGGATCAAGTGTTATGGATTTTGATCCAGTGGAAATTGAAAGAAAAATATCAATAAACAGCAAAGTGTGTTCAATTGAATGGGAAAAGAATTTAATCAATATAGTTGATACTCCCGGATATTCAAATTTTTTACATGAAACAAAAGCTGCTCTTTCTGCCGTTGGTGGAGCAGTAGTAATAGCAAGTGCAATTACCGGTGTAAAAGCTGAAACAGAAAGGGTGTGGAAATTTGCCGACCAGTATGATCTTGCAAAACTCATATTTGTAAACAAAATGGACAAAGAGAGAGCGGACTTTTTCAGATCTCTTTCTGATATTGAAAAATCTTTTGGTATAAACCCCGTACCTCTTTTCCTGCCTATTGGTGCGGAAGATACTTTTAAAGGGATTATTGATCTTGTTAAAATGAAAGCATATATATACCCGGACGAGCCAACCGCTGAATATAAAATCGAAGAAATCCCATCAGACTTACTTCCCGAGGCAGAAGAATATAGAAATAAACTTATTGAAGCAATCAGCGAAACAGATGATGCATTGATTGAGAAATTTCTTGATGGAGAAGAGTTTACTGAAGAAGAAATCTTCAAAGGGATAAGGGAAGGGACTATATCAAAAAGATTCATTCCTGTAATTTGCGGTTCAGCCACAAAAAATATAGGTTCAAAACTTCTGTTAGAGGCTGTAATAAATTATCTTCCATCCCCTCTTCAAAGAGAAAGAAGGGAGGCAATCGATAAAAAAACCGGTGAGACAATATTTATCGATCCCCAGGACAAGACACTGGTAGGATTTGTTTTTAAAACATTTATAGACCCATTTGCCGGAAAGTTATCGCTCATAAGACTTTATTCTGGTGAACTCAAAAATGACAGCGAAATTTACAATGTAAATAAAGATGAAACTGAAAAAATAAACCAATTATACCTATTGCAAGGAAAAAATTTTGTAAAAACTGATAAATTGATAGCTGGTCAAATAGGCATGGTAAATAAATTAAAATATACAGAATCCTTTGATACTTTCACGGACAATAAGAAAAATCAAATAGAAATTACGCCTGTTGAATTACCTGAGCCTGTTCTTGCTTTTTCGCTTGTGCCAAAATCTAAAGACGATGAAGACAAAGTAAGTAGCGGATTGCACAGATTAATGGAAGAAGATCCGGGGATAAGAGTTAATAGGGATGAGCAGACCGGTGAGCTACTCTTAAATGGTATGGGACAAATGCACATTGAAGTCATTGTTGAAAAGTTAAAGAAAAAATTTAATGTAGAAGTTGATCTTAAGACACCAAAAGTACCATACAAAGAAACAATTAAAGGTAAAGCCAGCGGACAGGGAAAATATAAAAAGCAATCTGGCGGTAGAGGGCAATACGGAGACGTATGGATTACTATCGAGCCTCTTTCAAGAGGACAAGGATTTGAATTTGTAGATCAAATTGTGGGTGGTGCCATACCAAAACAGTACATACCTGCTGTAGAAAAAGGGATTAGAGAGGCTGCACAGGAAGGTGTTATAGCAGGTTATCCTATGGTAGATTTTAAAGTTACTCTTTATGACGGTTCATACCACTCTGTTGATTCTTCTGAGATGGCATTCAAAATCGCCGCATCCATGGCTTACAAAAAAGTGGCTATGGAAGCAAAGCCAGTGCTTCTTGAACCTATTATGAATATAGACATTTTTGTTCCAGAAGATGCAGTCGGAGCTGTCATAGGTGATTTAAACTCAAGAAGAGGTAGAATCCTTAATGTAGAACCACAAATCAATGGGCAACATGTTTCAGCACAGGTTCCTATGGCTGAGATATTAAAATATGCGCCAGATTTAAGGAGCATGACAGGCGGTAGAGGTATGTTTACAATGGAATTTAGCCATTACGAAGAATTGCCAAGCCACCTTTCTGAAAAGGTAATTCAGGCTAGTAAAAAGAGTGAAGATTAATTTAAAGGGGTGATTTCACCCCTTTTTAGATTAAAATGATTGAAATAAATCTTCTAAAATATCTTGATAAAAGCTTTTCGGAAATTTATGAAATTGAGCACTCAGTACAGGAGCAACCTCAAAAAAAGAAAAAGATTAGTTTTTTAAAACTCTACATAGTCACAGGTAGTGTCTTGCTTTTGCTTGCCATTATAGTGACTTTTTATCTTATAATCCATGAAAAACCATCACAAGAAGCAAACAATATTTCAATCCAAAAATTACCAATGTCAGATAATTACTCCAATACTATAAACAAAAAAGAAGAATACAAAATCATAGGGACCATAAATGTTTCAGATAATGAAAAATCAAATAACTTAGCATCAAAAAATAATGATAATAGCAAAACAGATACTAAAAAGATTGAGAAACTTAACGATACAAAGAATAAGGATATTGTTGCCACAGAAAAAACAGAGCCAATTTTACCCCAAAAAACCGACAGCAGTAACAATCAAAAAATCAAAAATATTTCCAGTTCAATATACGTAATACTGATAGACAACATTTCAGATAATGAGCTCAGGATATTAAAAAGCAGCATCAAGGATAAAAAAATCAGTATCATAAACAGTCTGAAAAAGAATGAAAAAATATGGGAATTATATATCCCTGCTTCAGGAACAAAAACATTTATCGGGCAACATGAGGTTAAAAAAATAGAAGAGTTTAGAACAAAAGATGATGCAATAAAATATGCAAAAAAACTAAATGAAAAGGTATTTATCAAGAGTAAAGAAAATATAATCAGATACCATACAGTGCAAATTTCTGATTTCCAAAACATAAATGAGGCTAAAAAATATACCGAAAAAATAACATTAAAGGGTAAAGTATTAAAAATACTAAAAAAAAGTAATTAAAATGTTGACTATAAAAAAAAATTGCTTTAAAACTTACGATAATACGGGGGTGCAATATGACAAAAGCTGAAATAGTAGAAAAAATTTACGAAGGTTTAGGTATTACCAAAAAAGATATCGCTGATGTTGTTGACAGAGTCTTTGAAATAATGAGAGAAGAAATTTTATCTAAAAATAACGTTAAAATTTCCGGCTTTGGCAACTTTGATGTGAAAGTCAGGGGAAGAAGAATTGGAAGAAACCCCAAGACAGGTGAAGAAAAGGTTATTGAACCAAGAACTGTTGTAGTCTTCAGACCAAGCCAACTTTTTAAAGAAGAGGTAAATGCATAATAACAAGATATATTATAAAATTAGTGAAGTTTGCTCTATAACCGATTTAAAGCCTTCTGTTTTGAGGTTTTGGGAAAAAGAGTTTAAGGAAATCAGACCTTTTAAAACAACTTCAAAGAGAAGGCTTTACACTCAGAAAAATATTGAAACTATCAATAAGATCAAAGATCTTTTGTATAACAAGCGCATGACTATAGAAGGTGCAAAAAAGGCTTTAAAAGACAGCAGTATAGCAACCGAGACTCAATCAAAAATAAACATTAACCAGATTAAAGAAGAATTAAGCAATATTTTAAAAATTTTAAGAAATTAGAGGAAATTTAAATTCTATTGCAAAACCACCTAAAGTTTCAGTATTATCAAATACATCGGCTTTTATTCCATATTTGTCACAGATTATTTTAATAACATATAGGCCAAGCCCGCTGCCAGTTTTTTTGGTAGTAAAGAAAGGTTTAAAAACCATGTTTTTAATTTCCTTGTTCATTCCGGGACCATCATCTTTATAATGCATTACCACATTATCACCTGTCTTCGTTATTGTGATAAAAATATTCACATTATTTTTTATTTGAAAGCTGTTTAAAACAAGATTCCAAACAACTTGTTTAATCTCACCTGCAGAGATATTTACCCTGAAATCATCTCCGGCTAATTCTATCACAATATTAATATCTTCAAATAGTTCATAATATTTGAGTTCATTGACAAAATTCTTTACAATGATATCCAGTGAAATGACCTCGTTTGTAAGCCTTTTGTCTTTAACAACCAGAAGAAGGTTATTTAATGTATTATCAAGCCTGCTGATTTCACGCTCGACTATGTTAAACAATTTTAAATTTTCAATTTTATTTTTTTTAAGAATTTGTAAACTCCCTTTAATCGCTCCCAAAGGATTTTTTATTTCATGAGCGATAATCGTTGAAAACTGTCCTAATATTGCAAGCTTCTCCTGTTCATGAAGCTGTGAGCGCAAATTTTCTTTTTCTGTAACATCCTGAAAGATAAATAATTCTCCCGAAAGCAAATTATCATAGTAAAAGGGTTGCAATTTATAGCCGATGAATTTGTTATTGTACTTTACAATTTCATCATCAGATTTAACATCCAGGATATCCGTCAATTTCTTTCCAACTATTGTTCCATTTACACTCAAAATTTTGTTTCCTGCATTATTGCAAGAAATAATGATGCCATTTTTGCTCAACAAAATTATTCCTATATCTATATTATCAAGAATGCTTTTATATAGATTTTCAATATATTTTAACTTTTCTTCAATATCCGCCTTTTCTTTATTTTTAATTGAATATACTTTATGCAAATACGATGTTAAGAGCATTATTATAACAAAGGACAATCCGTACTGAAAACCCCTTGCAACATATTCATTAACAATATTACTTTTTGTATGCAAATAAACACTTGCAGTAAAATAACTTATAATAATTATAAAACCTAAAATTGAAAATAAGCCGGCTTTTATACCTTCAAAAAAACACATGTAAATTATAATAATTGAATAAAATACAATATATGGGCTATCAAAAAAACCTGTACTTTTAACAAAATACGAAACCATCAACAGATCAAATAACCCTTGAACATAAAATAAAATAGTCTGACTGATAAAGTTTTGACCAATAAAAATAATTAATGAAAATATAGTTATAATAATAAAAAAATCCAATGAAAAAGGTGATGAAGCACCTGAATTAAAACCCGATATCAAATTAACCAAAACTATTGTAAAAAAAAGAAACAACCTTATGAGCAATATAAGGTTGTTAGTTTTGTTATTAATCATTCAAAAACTCAATTATTACTGTATTACATCACCTAGTTTAAATATAGGCAGATACATTGCAATAATAATAAAACCTACTGAGCCACCAACAATCAACATCAGCATAGGCTCTATCATCTTTGTAAGCCCTTCAACAGCTCTATCAACTTCATCATCATAAAAATCTGCTATTTTGGAAAGCATCTGGTCAAGTGCTCCGGTTTCCTCTCCAACAGATATCATTTGTGTAACCATAGGTGGGAAAACACCTGCTTTTTCAAGAGGATATACAATATTTTTACCCTGCTCGATATCGGCTTTGCTCTTGATAAGATGTTTTTCAATATATTTGTTGCCGCTTGTTTTAGCAACAATATCAAGTGCATCAAGTATCGGGACACCGCTATTTAAAAGAGTCCCAAATGTTCTTGAAAATTTTGCCACAGAAACTTTTTTCAACAAATCTCCAATTTTGGGAATTTTCAACATCATTCTGTCAATTACAAATTTACCTTTTTCTGTCCTTTTATACAATGTACTTACTGTTATCGAAGTAATCACTATTACACCTAATATAACTCCACCTCCATACCAGCTACCCAGAAACTCACTCAAATTTATCGTAAATTGGGTAAGAGCAGGAAGTGAGCCACCAAACCCTTCATACATCTCCTTGAATTTAGGAATAATAAAAACAAGAAGCCCCCAAACAACTGCAACAGCTACAATAAGAACAATAGAAGGATACATCATAGCTGCTTTGACTTTCCTTTTTAAAGATATCGCTTTCTCCATATAAATGGCTAATCTGTCAAGCACATTATCAAGCAAACCGCCTGCTTCACCTGCAGCAACCATATTAATATACAAATCTCCAAAAATAAGTTTGTACTTTTGCAAAGCCTTGTTGAATTGTGCCCCCTGCTCTATCTGATTTTTTATATCAGTAAACATTTTTCTCATTTTCTTCTTCGATGCCTGAGAAGCAAGTATGTCAAGAGATTTAACAAGTGAAAGACCTGCACTAATCATCGTGGCAAGCTGCCTTGTTGCAATTACGATATCTTCATCGGTAATTTTTTCGCCAAAGGAAAGTTCAAGATTTTTCCAGTCATATTTTAATTCTTCTACGTTTATTCTTCTGTTTTTAAGAGAGCTGAGAGCTTCATTTTTGTTATCAGCCACAATAACGCCATCAACAAAATTACCTTTGTCATCTTTCCCTCTATAAATAAACTTGGCCATCAAATCCTCCTGCCTCTGTTTACTCCTGCCCTATCTATCATCTGCCTTACCTCATCAGGATAAACTGCCTTGTTAACAGCATCATCATAAGAAATAAGCCCTTTTGAATATAAATTGAATAATGACTGACTCATTGTTATCATGCCGTGCTCACTTTGACCTGATTGCATCATTGAATAAATCTGGTGTAATTTATCCTCTCTTATAAGGTTTCTTATAGCAGAATTTGGAATCATTACTTCACAGGCGACAACCCTACCCTGATTATCAGCTCGCTGTAAAAGCTGCTGACATACAATCCCTTCCAGTACAAATGATAATTGAGCTCTTATTTGGGACTGCTGGTGAGGAGGAAAAACGTCAACAATCCTATTTATGGTTTGTATCGCACTATTTGTGTGAAGTGTACCTAAAGTAAGGTGACCTGTTTCAGATACAGTCAAAGCAGCTTCAATAGTCTCAAGGTCTCTCATTTCACCAATCAAGACTACATCAGGATCCTGTCTTAAAATATATTTTAGTGCTGTAGTGAATGTCTTTGTGTCGGCTTTTACTTCCCTTTGGTTTACCATAGCCATTTTATGAGGGTGCAGATATTCAATGGGATCTTCTATAGTAATAATGTGCACTTTCTTTTCACGATTTATCTTATCAATCATAGCTGCCAGTGTGGTAGATTTACCGCTACCGGTAGGCCCGGTAACTAGAACAAGCCCTCTTGGCTTTTCACAGAGAGTTGAAATAATTTGAGGCAAACCAAGCTCATCAAAACCTAACACTTCGTAAGGGATTTTTCTGAAAGCTGCTGCCACGGCACCCCTTTGCATAAAAAAGTTTGCCCTGAATCTACTTAATCCCTTTATACCGAAAGAAGAATCAAGCTCCATTTCCTCTTCAAATCTTTTCTTTTGTGCTTCGCTCATTATGCTGTAACACATTTGCTTGATAATGTTTGGTGTAAGTTTCTCTCCTTCCAATTTAACAAGCTCACCGTTAATTCTGTAAACCGGTGTAGAGCCAACAGTCAGGTGAAGGTCGCTTGCATTAAGTTCTATCATTTTTTGCAATAAATCCTGCAATGAATACATACTGCCCCCTTTTTAGTCAGCAAAAGTTACTCTTACTACCTCTTCTATTGAAGTTAAACCTTTTTTTACCTTTTCAAGACCACTTCTGCGAAGTGTAAGCATCCCTTCTTTCACGGCCTGTTCTTTAAGCTCTGTAGCAGTAGCACCTCGTAAAATTAACTCCTTAATTGAGTCAGAAATACCCATAACTTCATATAAGGCAACTCTTCCCTTATAGCCAGTGTTATTACACGCATCACACCCTTTCCCCCTATATGGTGTAAACTCACTTAACTCCTCTTTTCTAAAACCAACTGAAAGTAATGCTTCCTGAGGGAGTTTTATCTTTTCAGCGCAGTTTTTACAAATCTTCCTCGCAAGTCTCTGAGCTAAAATAACAACTGTGGATGATGCAACCAGAAACGGTTCTATACCCATATTCAAAAGCCTATTTACAGTACTTGGAGCATCGTTTGTATGCAAAGTAGAAAGAACAAGGTGTCCGGTCAGTGCAGCTTTGATTGCTATTTCAGCAGTCTCGTAATCTCGAATTTCACCTACCATAATTATATCAGGGTCTTGCCTCAAAAAGCTTCTTAGGGCTGCAGCAAAATTAAGTCCTATCTCATCTTTCATTTGTACCTGATTAATGCCAAAAATATTGTATTCTACCGGGTCTTCTGCAGTCATAATGTTAGTATCTTCCTTATTAAGTCTGCTAAGAGCTGAATATAGAGTAGTAGATTTACCACTACCAGTGGGACCAGTTACCAAAACCATACCATACGGACTTTCTATCCCCTTTAAGAAAACTTTTAGAGACTCCGGCTCAAAACCTAACTTTTCAAGGTCAAGTTGCAAGTTAGACTTGTCAAGAATCCTTAAAACAACCTTTTCACCATAAAGCACCGGGAGGGTAGAAACCCTCATATCTATAGCCTTGTTAGATATTTTTATTTTTATCCTGCCATCCTGCGGCAATCTTCTTTCGGCAATGTCAAGTTCTGCCAATATTTTGAGTCTTGAAGTAAGGGCATCCTTTATATTTTTGGGTGGCCTTATAAACTCGTGCATTACCCCATCAATCCTGAACCTTATCCTGAAATCCTTTTCATAAGGTTCCACATGTATATCCGATGCCCCCCTTTTCACAGCCTCAGTCAAAATATAATTAACCAATTTTACTATAGGGGCATCTTCCACTTCTTTTTTAAGCTCTGTAAGGTCAACTTCCTCTTCACTCTCCTCAAACTGAAGGTCAGCAATATCAAGATTATCAAACTCTGCCAAAACTTGCTCTTCGGCATCAGCCTGTTTATCCAGAAATTCCCTGATGGTAGATTCTACTGCCACAAAGGGTCGCACATTGAAGCCGGACACAAATCTCAACTCTTCAAGAGCATACACATTTGAAGGGTCTGCTATTGCCACTTTTATTGTTTGTCCTTCCCTGTCAAAAGGTATTACAAGAAACTTTCTACAAAGGTCTTTTGGAATCAGGTTCAATATTTTAGGCTCAATATGAACTGCAGACAAATCAACATACGGCACACTATACTGCTTGCTCAAAAACTCGGCTATCTTCTTCTCATCTACAAAACCAAGTTTTATAAGAATTGATCCTAACCTTCCCCCTTCTTTTTTCTGTACTTCAAGTGCTTTCTCAAGTTGCTCCTGAGTAATTAAATTTTCGCTGAGTAAAATAGCTCCTATCTTAGAAGAAATCATTTTCCCACCCGTTTATTATAAATAAATTTTGCAAGTTTATCCAAACTAACATCAATTTCAATATCATGAAAATAACTAAATGCCTTAACAGCCTGATATATTAACATATAAATTCCATCAGCTCTTTTTTCTACAAGAGAGTTATAAATAGATAAGAATGGCGTTTGAGAACTTACAGAATATTGAAAATCAAACGCAAACTCTCCGCAATTAATATTCTTCATATCAAAAAACTCTCCATTTTGAATCCCAACAGATGTGGTATTTATAATTATATCATAATAATTATTTTTTTTCAAAAAAAGTAAGTCATGTATATTAAATTTTTCAATTTTCATTTCTTTCAATAGGTTTTCAGTGTTTATAACCGTTCTGTTTACCACATCTACATGGCACCTTTTATCTTTTAAAAAGTAAAATAAAGCCCTTGATGCTCCTCCTGAACCAAGAACCAGTATCTTTTTGTTTTGAGGGCTTACAGAAAAAAGTTCAAAGGTTTTGATTATTCCATAAAGATCGGTATTATAACCGTATAATTTATTATTACTTATTTTAACTGTATTTACAGCACCAATTTCTTGTGCTTCTGTACTTAGCTCATTTAGGAATTTTATAACATCAATTTTATAAGGCAAGGTTACATTAAAGCCTTTAAATTTGAATCTTTTAAATTGATTAATTGTATCTTCCAACTCATTTCTATTTATTTCAAAACAACAGTAACCACCATTTATTAAAGACTTATAATAAAGATATGTATGAATTTTGGGTGATAAGGAATGCTCCAATGGGTATCCTATAAGTCCTGTATTACTATACATTTTCACTCTATCTTATTTTTTTGTCTTAACTCTTCCCTTATCTTTTCAGGAGAGAGAAGTCCTGCTGAGATAACAAATTTTACCCCCTCTTCAATCGTCATATCCAGCTCAATAATGGAATCATTTGGTATGATAAGTATAAATCCTGATGTGGGATTGGGAGTAGTTGGTATAAAAACATTGGAACATTTTTTCCCAATCCTGGAATTATAGTAATTTGACGACTCCTTTGTTACAAACCCCACTGAATATACCCCTTCTTTTGGATATTCAACCAAAACAACCTTTTTAAAATTTGAACCTGTTGGTGACTGAAAAGTATCTATAATCTGCCTTGTAGCGGAGTATATCCCTCTTATTAAGGGGATTTTAGAAAGAATTCTCTCAAAAAAGCCAATTACCTTCTTTCCAAAATAATTTTTTGCAAAAAGCCCTATGAAGAAAATTGCAATTATAAGAAATGACAAAGATAAAATGGCCTTTTGGGCATCTGTAAAATGAATATTAAAATAATTAGCCACTGTTTCAAGATATGGAATGAGAAAACCGGAAAGCTTTTTAAATATAAAACTTAAAAAGAAGTAAGTAACAATGACAGGCAATACAGTAAGTATGCCTGCCAGAAAAACATTTCTTAAATACGCCCTGAATCTCTTCATAAACCTTATTTAGTACCAAATAGTCTGTCCCCGGCATCACCAAGACCTGGGACAATATAACCTTTTTCATTAAGTTTTTCATCCAGTGCAGCAGCATAAACTTTTATATCAGGATGGGATTCACAAAACTTTTTAACCCCTTCAGGTGCTGCTATCAGACACATAAATTTTATGCTCTTTGCTCCTGCATCCTTCAGCATATTGGCAGCATAAACAGCTGAGCCTCCTGTTGCAAGCATAGGATCAATAAGTATAAAATCCCTGTCCTCACAGTTGGAAGGAATTTTAAAATAATAAGATACAGGTTTTAGTGTTTCCTCATCTCTGTAAAGCCCGATATGCCCAACTCTTGCAGATGGTACTAACTTCAATATTCCATCTACCATACCTATACCAGCTCTTAAAATAGGTACCAACACCAGTTTTTTACCTGCCAGTACCTTCGCTTTGGTTTTACAAATTGGTGTTTCTATTTCTACTTCTTCCAGAGGCATATCCTTTGTAATTTCATAAGCCATAAGCATAGCAACTTCATTTACAAGCTCTTTAAATTCTTTTTTACTTGTCTTTATATCTCTTATATATGTCAGTTTATGCTCAATTAAGGGGTGGGTAACAACAGTAAAATTTTTAGGCAAACTCATTTTTCAACTCCAGGTAAAATTATGTTCAATATTATTCCGACAAGCCCCGCAAGACCTATCCCACCAAGTGTAACTTTCCAAATAGATATTACCATATCACCTATGCCTATTACAAGTACAACGGAAGCTATAACAAGATTCCTTGATTTTGCCATATCAACCTTGTTTCTAACCAGTGAGCCAATTCCAATTGCAGCGATCATACCAAAAAGTAAAATTAAAATTCCACCCATAACAGGCACAGGTATAGTTTTCAAAATAGCGCCCAATTTGCCAAAAAAGGCAAGAACAATTGCAGTAATAGCTGCTATCCTCATATATACAACATCAGTTGCCTTTGTCAAAGCAACTGCACCTGTTACCTCAGAGTATGTCGTATTAGGTGGTCCACCCAATATACCTGCTACTGAAGTAGCAATACCGTCGCCAAGAAGTGTCCTGTGAAGCCCTGGATCCTGAATATAATTTTTACCGGTTACAGAAGAAATTGCAAGAACATCCCCTACATGCTCAATGGCTGGTGCAATGGCAACAGGTAAAATAAACATAATCGCTGCAAGGTCAAAAGTTGGCATGGCAAAACTTCCAGACTTCATGGCTTCAATCCATGGAATCATAAACCATTTTGCCTGGGAAACCGGTTCAAACGAAACAACTCCAAGTATCAGCGAAAGTATATAACCAACAACAATTCCGCTTAAAATGGGAATAAGACTTAAAACTCTTTTGCCATACATTACAACAAGAATTGCAGTAATCAGTGACACCAGTGAAATGATGACCGCCTTACCATCCATATTTCCTGAGCCATCAAAGCTCTTTGCCATATTGACAGCAACTGGCGCAAGTTTTAAACCAATCACCATTATAACCGGTCCTGTCACTATAGGTGGTAAATATTTTTCAATAGCTTTTACCCCACCCTTTTTAACAAGAAGACTGAATATAACATATGCAAAACCGGTAAAAAATAATGCACCAAGTGTCTTGGAAACACCAAAATTTTTCATTCCGTACTGAATCGGTGCAATAAATGCAAAAGAGCTTGCAAGAAAAACTGGAACCTTTGATTTAGTAATAAATTGAAAAACAAGGGTACCAAGCCCGGCAGTAAAAAGTGCAATAGATGGGTCAAGCCCTGTTAAAAGAGGAACAAGAACAAGAGCACCAAATGCTACAAAAAGCATCTGTACCCCTAAAATTAACTTTTTAAAACCCGCCACTTCCGTCATACATTCACCTCATCTTCATTATTAATCTTTATGTTTAAAAATCTGTCTCTCCAGCAACCTATCGTAACTGCTCCAGCCACTTTGCACCTTTTCTTTATCAAAGAGCATAGTAAAATTGTTTATTTTTGCATCAAGGTCATCAATATGATGAAGAATAAGCGCTTCATAAGTCTTCGGTTTTTTAATAGCCCCAAACTCAATGTATCCATGATGACTTGCGATAAGGTGTAAAATCAAGTTTGCTTTATTTGCAGGAAAATTCTCGATATTATCTATGTACCTCTTTACTAAGTCAATTCCAAGAAGCAGATGCCCTAAAAGTTTACCGGAGTCAGTGTAGTCAAACCCTTTAGCTATATCCAGCTCAAAAACTTTTCCTATGTCGTGAAAAACCGCTCCAGCTATCAAAATATTTTTATCAATATATTCACTGTAATAGTCCGATAGCAATACACCAAGTCTCACTACTGAAAGCGTGTGCTCAAGAAGACCACCAACATAAGCATGATGCACGTTTTTTGCTGCAGGATGTCTTGAAAATTGCTCTATCGTTTTAGTATCTTTAAAAAACTCATCCATAAGCTTTTTAACAAAATCACAATCAATATTATCATAAACAATTCTTTTTAGTTCATTCAACATACTTTTGGTATCAAACTTTGACTTTGGAAGAAAATCATATAAGTCATCGATCGAGCCTTTTATCATGTTATTGATTTTAATTTGAAGTTGGCCGTTGTAATTTTGCAGGCTTCCATTTATTTCGACAATATCCCCCTTCTCCGGTTCAAATTCCAACTTATTGCTATCAAACATAATGCCACTGTATTGTTCCCCCTGGGAATCAAGAAGCACCACTCTTATATAAGGTCTATCGTCCTTTGTAAAACTTTTAACCAATTCAAAAATCATATATTTTTTATTTAAACTAAGTTCCATCTTATCTCCTTACCAATTATCTACACTTTCTGTTTTCTCTTCACTTATATTATCAATCTTATACCCTTCACCCTTCAAAGCATCAATAACTTCATAAAGATATTTTTTCATAAAATCATTTGTATAAACAGCCACAAGCCCTTCTTTAGGATCAATAGTTCTTACTATGCCAATCCCCTCATAAGAATCTATTATACTGTTTATATACACTATATCTTTGATATTAATAACAAACTTAATCTTTATAGTCTCAAATTTCATTAAACAAACTCCACCAGTACTATTTTTTTACCGATATCATTAAACAAGTCCATATTAAAATGTCTGCTATTTTCTATAAATATGGTATCAAACTCAGAGGATTTTATGAAATCAAATAATTTGTGATCAGCTGTCAAATTCTTAAAGTCAGCTAAAAAAAAACCTTCAGTCAAAAAAAAACTGTTTTTCCTTATAAAAAAAGGCTCTATAATTTTTTTAAAATTATTTACAGTTTCATATATAAAATTGTTAAAAATAATATCCATCAAAATTGAAACCCCTCTTGGAATCTTATTTTCAAAATCATAATCTATAATCAAGGGGTAAATGTCAGATGAAAGCAAAGGCTGAAAATTTATTTTAACTTTATCAAACTGTAATGTCATCTCTGCCTATCACCTATTTCCTGCTCTACACTTGCCACTATACCTCTGACAAAAGACGCAATCTTCTCATCTGCATATTCCTTTGCAAGCTCACCATAGTCATTGTTTATTACATAAATAGGTGTGCCGGTATTTAATAGCTCGTGTAAAGCAGCTCTTAAGATACACTTTTCAATAGTGCCAAGCCTGTCAAAAGTCCAGCCATCTTTCAGCTTATTTTTGTACAAATTATCAAGGAAGTCTTTATTTTTTGCAATATTCAAAAACATTTCATTTGCTTGTGAAATAATATTTTTATTTTTAACATTCTCACTAAGCCAGTATATTTCTGGTATTTTTGCAAAATCATCATCCATTATTTCAAACTGATAAATCATTTTAAAAACATGGTGTCTTATTGTAGTCCTAAACTGTTTCTTCACTTTCTATAAGCTCTCTTTTCTCAAAAGATTTACAAATTCAAGAGCCGACATGGCAGCTTCAGCTCCTTTGTTACCTGCCTTTGTCCCTGCCCTTTCAACAGCCTGCTCTATAGTATCAGTGGTAAGCACTCCAAATATTACTGGCACACCGGTATCATATCCTGCTTTTGCAACACCTTTTGCAACTTCCGATGAAACATATTCAAAATGAGGCGTAGAGCCTCTTATAACAGCACCCACAGCGATAACGGCATCATACTTTTTTGTATCAGCAAGTTTTTTACACATCAAGGGAATCTCAAATGCTCCAGGTACTTTAAAAACCTCTATATCTTCCTGACTTACCTCATGTCTTAAAAGAGCATCAACCGTACCAGCCACAAGGCTTTTCACAATAAAATCATTAAACCTTGAACATACAATTGCAAATTTAAACCCTTTGCCATTATAATTTCCTTCTTTTATTACGTAATTCATACTTTACCTCACTATCTATTTATGTCATGCCCCATTTTTTCTATTTTTGTTTTTATATAATTTTCATTTTCAGGCCTAATACCGCAAACAACCGGCACCCTTTCAACAATTTCGAGACCATACCCTGAAAGACAGTGTATCTTTTTGGGGTTGTTGGTAAGAAGCCTGATTTTCCTGACTCCAAGAAACTTTAGTATCTGAGCGCCAAAGCCGTAGTCTCTCAAGTCAGCACCAAAACCAAGATGCAGATTAGCATCTACTGTGTCAAAACCTTCCTCCTGGAGTTTGTAAGCCTTTATTTTATTCAAAATACCAATTCCTCTTCCTTCTTGAAACATATAAAGTACGATTCCACACCCCTCTTTTTCAATCATTTCCATAGATGCCTGAAGCTGATCGCGGCAATCGCATCTGAGTGACCCGAAAACATCCCCTGTCAAGCACTGGGAATGTACCCTTACAAGCACTTTATCAGCAGCACTTATATCCCCTTTTATTAAAGCTACCGCCTCTTGTCCATCCACCTTGCTTTTAAAACCTTTGATTATAAAATCTCCAAACAGTGTCGGCATTTTAGCTACAGCTGCTTCCTCAATAATTGTCTCATGGTCAGTCCTGTAAGCTATAAGATCTGCAATTGTAAGAATTTTTATACCATGCTTTTTTGCAAATTCTTCCAATTGAGGCATTCTTGCCATTGAACCATCATCATTCATTATCTCGCAAATTACTGCTGCAGGAGTAAGACCTGCCATCCTTGCCAGATCAACGGAGCCCTCTGTTTGCCCGGCCCTCACAAGTACTCCTCCATTCCTGGCTCTCAGAGGAAAAATATGGCCTGGTCTTGCAAGGTCTTCTGGCTTTGTAGCCGGATTTATAGCAACTTTTATAGTATGTGCCCTGTCATAAGCCGATATACCGGTAGTAACCCCTTCCCTTGCCTCAATAGATACGGTAAATGCAGTCCCAAATCTTGCCGAATTGCTTCTATTGTCAACCATCAAAGGCAATTCAAGTCTGTCACACATCTCTTCTGACATACTCAAACAGATAAGTCCCCTGCCATACTTTGCCATAAAATTAATGGATTCAGCCGACACAAAGTCAGCAGCTATCATCAAATCACCTTCATTTTCCCTATCTTCATCATCCACAAGGATAATCATTTTACCTTTCTTTATATCTTCAATAGCTTCTTCAACAGTGTACCTTACGCTTTGGTCCATAAAAACTCCCGTATATTAGTTAACCTTATTAAACTATCTCTAATATTCAAAACTATCAAGAAAAAAATTAACAAATTTTCAGCCAAGCAAATTATAAATCCCTGATTTCAGGGAATTTTCATTTGTCCCTTTTTCCACAAGCCTGGCAATATATCTTGCAATTATATCAACCTCAATGTTTACTGGAGCTCCAGCTCTCTTGAATTTTAGATTTGTATTTTCAAAAGTGTGAGGAATAACTGCAACACTAAGTATATTGTTTTTTATATCAGCAACTGTAAGGCTTATCCCGTCCAGTGTTACAGAGCCTTTTACGGCGATAAACTTATCAACACTACTATCGTACATAACCCCAATTTCATAAGAGCTACCCTTTTTTGCAATATTGACAATACTCCCAACACAGTCAACATGCCCGGATACAAGGTGTCCGCCAAGCCTTGAGCTTAAAGTAAGCGCCCTTTCAAGATTCACAAAATCATTGGTTTTAAGATTTTTTAAAGAGCTTTTCAACAATGTCTCGTAGCTTAAGTCAGCCCCAAAAGTCTCATTCTCAATTTTTGTTGCAGTGAGACAAACACCGTTTACTGCAATTGAATCCCCTGGTAAAGTTCCATCCAGTACTTTTTTGGCTTCAATAGATATTACGGCGTCTTTCCCTCTTATACTAATATTTTTTATTCTACCAAGCTCTTCTACAATCCCTGTAAACACCTGTTTCTCACCTTTTCTGTCAATTCAAGCACATATTTTTTATAATCAGTCAAGCTTGCGGATATAAGCAAATCTTTTTCAATAAATTTATATTCATAATCATAAAATTTTATACACTCATCAATACTGTTAAATTTAATACCGCCAAAAGATGCAACACCATCCCCAAGTATTTTAGGTGCAATAAAGATATTCAATTTATCAACCTTTTTCATCTTTAGAAAGCTGCCAAAAATGCGGGAGCCTCCTTCTACAAGAACATTCATAATATTCATTTTAAGTAATTCTTTTGATACAAAGTCCAAATCAAGTCCAAAATCGCCCCTTTTGCAAGGGATAAGTGTCACACCAATATCTTTTAACATTTTCCACTTATCAGAGTCTTCATTCTCACCGGAAGTAAAAACTATCAAATACTCCGCAAAGTTTTTGACAAGCTTAAACTCCGGACTAATTCTCAAATCAGTATCAAGCACAACTTTAAATGGCTCTCTATAACTTTTTATAAGCCTTACATTTAACTCCGGGTCATCTTTTAGTACGGTATCTGTCCCCACCAATACGGCATCACTTATGCTTCTGAGATAATGAGCATAAGTTCTGGAAGATTTATTTGTTATCCATTTAGAGTGCCCATTTTCAAGAGCTATTTTACCATCAATACTTTGAGCTACTTTTAAGGTATAATAAGGTTCTTTCTTATAAATAGTTTTTGCAAAATCTTCTATCAAAGATGCGCAAATTTTCTCAGCAAAACCTATATAAACTTCGATACCATTTTTCAAAAGTTCATTAATTCCATTACCCGCATTCACCGGATTAGGGTCAACTACCCCCACAAAAACACGTTTAATCCCTGACTCTATAATTTTTTTTGTACATGGTGGGGTTTTGCCAAAATGAGAGCAAGGTTCAAGGGTTACATACAAATCAGCTCCCTGCACATTTACAGGTGAATTATCAATAGCCTCCACCTCTGCGTGGGGATTTCCAAATCCTGTATGATATCCTCTTGATACTATCTTTGAACCCTTCACCACACATGCGCCTACTATCGGGTTTGTTTTGTTATCCCCCTTACCAAGAAGTGCAAGCTGAGCAGCTTCTTCCATGACTTTATGAGGATTAATCAACTTTTTCTCCTATTTTTTTCTCAGTACCATTTATTATTCTTTTGATATTATCTTTATGCTTATAAATCACAAACAACGCTACGAAAAAAGTAAATATTATAAAATTTGAGTTTTTCTCGGTAAACAACACGGTAATCAGCAATGTTATTGCAGCCAAAACAGAGCCAAGAGATACCATCTTAAAAATACCAACAGCAACAACAAACACCAAAAGAGCAAAAACTACACTTTTCGGACTTAATGCCAAAAAGACTCCAAGACCTGTGGCAACCCCCTTTCCCCCTTTAAAGTTAAGAAAAATGGTGTAAGTATGACCTAAAATAAGAAACAAAGCACATAATAGAAGAAAATCAGTGCTGTAACTTTGCTTAAGAATCAACAATGGGACATAAGACTTCAGCATATCAAGCAAAAATGATGAAATAAATCCCCATTTCCCCAGTACTCGCCCGGCATTTGTTGCACCCACATTTTTACTTCCAACAGTCCTTAAATCAACCCCTTTGAAAATTTTTACAATAATATAAGAAAAAGGGATAGAGCCGATAAAATAACACAATACAAGCAGCAATACACTAATCATTTACAATCACCCTATGAAAAAATGACCTTTTAAGATCTATTGCACCAGACTCACATACTTCATGACAACAAAAACATTCTATACAGGCTTTTTTATCAATAATCACTTTGCCGTCATCGCTTTTCTTAATAGCATACACAGGACAACTGTTCAAGCACAATAAACATCCAATGCATTTTTTATTTACTTCAGGTTTCACATATATATTGTTTGCCACAAATTTCTTTAAAAAGTTTGGAACTTTCAACGATTTCCTTGATAGCGGTATCTTTATTTTTCTGGAAATTTTATCACCGGTAATAGTAAATTTATATACGTCATCATTTTTCAAAGCCGATTTATTTGTAAGGCAAAATCCTCTTCCAAGCCCCAGTATATCACACACTGCCATATCAAGACAGACGGCGTTATCTGAAGCAGCTACAAAGTTAAGTGCCACGGGACTCCCTCTTGAAGGCCCATCCCCTTCATGGGCAATAATACCATCAAGAATATGAATACATTTATTTTTGACAATATCATACACTTTAAAAATTGCATCCGCAAGTTTCTCATCTACAGGGTTTTTACGATGAAAATTTACTTTATTTGTTCCTGGAACAAGTCCAAAAAGGTTTTTAACTGCAAGGGTCAGGCCTGTAAGTGAATGAGTTTTTAATTTCGGAAGATTTATAATCAAATCAACATCATTAATAATTGAAGATATAATGGTATCATCAATCAATAAAGGTTTAAAATTCTCAATTTTTACAATTTTAACCCTTTCATCCTCACATACCTTCTTTATGCCAGTTATTTTTAACACTTTATCATAATTTTTAAAGTTTGCTCCGGGGCTATCTCCAAGCAGTATTTCAAAATTACCAATTTCTCTTAATGCCTTGATAACCACCCTGATAAAGTCTGGATGTGTTGTAACACCTCTTTCCGGAATGCTTGCCTGCAATATATTTGGTTTTAAGAGGATTTTCCTGACATTTTTAAAAGCATCAAAATATTCAAGAAAAAAATTTTTTATAAATATTTCGAGGTCAGCGTGAGCATAAGAATTAATTTCCCTAATGTATACCTTATTCATTTACTCTGTGAGAAAAATTTTAAATAGTATTCAACTGCGGAATAAATGGAAAGCACTACAGACAAATATATAAGTATCTTGCCAATCAGTAAAATATCAATGCCAAAAAGTGAATTTTTATAAGTAAGAAATCCAACAGCAAGCATTTGAAATGTAGTTTTTAGTTTACCTGAAAATCCTGCAGCAATAATTTTACCTTTACTTGCTGAAAAATCCCTCAAGGCACCCACCGCAAAATCTCTCGAAAGAAGGATAATAACAATAAGCCCTTCAACTCTGCCAAGCTCCATCAGTACTATAAGAGATGAAGCAACAAGAATTTTATCAGCAACAGGGTCCAATATTTTACCAAGGTCAGTTACTATATTATATTTTCTCGCAACATAACCGTCGATAAAATCCGTAAGTGAAGCAACAGTAAATACAATTGTCGCCATAATATTCGTAAAGGGCCTGTCAAAGTATAAAAAAATTATATATATAGGGATTAAAATTACCCTTAACATGGTAAGCTGATTTGGGAGATTAAAGTTGCTTTTATTTAACATCGTACTTTTCCATTTTATATCTGAATGTCCTCAGAGTAAGTCCTAACAATTTTGCCGCCTTGCTCTGATTATTTTTAGTAACTTCCAGTGCCTTTCTTATATACTTTTCTTCAATTTTTTCAACCAAACTTTCAAGATTTACAGGAAGTTTTAACTCAGAATTCACATCAACATTCAGACTGTCGTCAAAAATATGCTCTGAAATACTCGAAGGCAAGAGTTTATTTGACTTTTCAACCACAACTGCTCTTTCAATGATATTTTCAAGCTCTCTGACATTACCGGGATAATCATACTTTTTAAGCATCTCCATAACTGCAAATGAAATATCGCCTATCTCTTTATTTAAAAGCCTTGCATATTTGTTTAAAAAATGTTTTGCAAGATATGGGATATCAACCTTTCTCTCCCTTAAAGGCGGGATATAAATATTTACAACGTTAAGTCTGTAGAAAAGATCTTTTCTGAAATTGTTTTTTTCAATTTCTTCCAATAAATCCTTGTTTGAAGCAGCAATAACCCTCACATCAATATCTATAAAAGTTGTGCTGCCAATAGGTAAAATCTTTCTCTCCTGCAAAACCCTCAAAAGTTTAACCTGCAAAAAAAGGGGCATATCCCCTATTTCATCCAGGAATATTGTGCCATGATTTGCAATCTCAAATAGACCTTTTTTTTCCGATACAGCGCCTGTGAACGCACCTTTTTTATAACCAAAGAGCTCTGCCTCAAGCAAATCTGACGGTATTGCACCACAGTTGATAGCTACGAATTCCCTATCCTTTCTTTTGCTCAACTTATGGATAGCCCTTGCCACAACCTCTTTACCTGTCCCGCTCTCACCGGAAATTAACACAGTCGAATCGGTAGCCGCCACATCGAGTATATTTTTTTTGACCTTTAAAATACAATCACTTACCCCTACAATCTCTTTCAAATCCTCACAACACTCACTTTCGTCCCCTTTAACATTAAATTCATTTAAAATATTCTTAATTATATCGATTAATTTTGCCGTATCAAATGGTTTTGTAATATAGTCCACAACTCCAAGTTTTATGGATTCAAGAGCGGTTTCCGTATTCGCATATGCAGTCATTAAGATAAAAGGGATCCTAATCCCGATTTCCGAGGCAAGGCGAGGAATCTGCAGCCCATCCTCGTTGCCAAGCATAAGGTCAAATAAAACCAAATCAACCTTCTCACTTTTTAGAATTTCTATCGCAGAGTTTATAGATTTTGCAGTAAAGACGCCAAAACCTTCATCTTTAAAAAGTATTTCAAGAAATTCTCTAAAAGACTTTTCGTCATCTACTACAAGAATGTTATATTTAAGCATCCTTTGATATTTTTATAATTTCATATTCAATTTCACCGCCAGGAGCATTAACCACCACTTCATCTCCAACCCTTTTCCCTATAAGAGCTCTTGCAATAGGCGAAAAAACAGATATATAACCTTTTGAAATATCACTTTCGTCAGGACCAACTATTCTATATTTTTTTATCTCGTCACTTTCAATATTTTCTATTTCCACATACACGCCAAAAACAACCTTGTCGGTACTTAAATTATCCGTATCTATAATTTCAAATTTACCCATTTTGCTTTCAAGTTCAGCAATTTTCGCTTCAATCATCCCCTGCCTTTCTTTTGCCGCATCATACTCAGCGTTTTCACTCAAATCGCCGTGCCCTCTGGCCTCCTTTATGGCTTCAACAACAGCACGCCTTTCAACAGTTTTAAGCCTTTCAAGCTCAGCTTTTATTTTCTGAAAACCTTCTCTGGTAATTGGTATCCTGTCCATCTATTCCTCCATAAAACCTTAAATCTTTTTCATTTTTTTACCCGTTACAAAGGCGTTAGTATAACCGTCTTTAAAATGAATTTCAAGAGAATCTTCAAGATTAATATCGCTGGCACTTCCAACCGGTAGCTTCCCTTTGTAAACTATTGCATAACCTCTTTCAAGGATATTTTCGGGATTAAGCAGTTTCATTTTTTCCATAAGAAAACTATGCCTGTATTTATTTGCCTCCAATTTCCTCAATATATTTCCATTAATATTTACCTGGAGCAGATTCAGGTAGTTTTTATATTCCCCTATTTTAACTTCCGGATTTTTTGTCAATATTCTGTACATCAAATCGTTATTTAGCATACTATTATCCATAACTTTTATATTAATACTTGAAATAATATTGCTTATATATTTATGAAGCATATTCTTTTTAAACTTTATAATATTTGAAGGATTTTTAAAGGAAATTAAACTCAAAAACTTATCAAACAACTGATAGTGCTTGTCTATTTTGTTTTCAATACTTCTTTTCAAATTTTTAATATTTTCACTTACCTCTCTTCTTAAATCAATATACGGTCTGCTTAACGTTTCAGCAGCAGCTGTTGGAGTCGAAACTCTTAAGTCAGCTACAAAATCACAAATAGAAAAGTCTCTTTCATGTCCGATTGCAGAAATTGTGGGTATCTTTAACGAGAAAAATTCCCTTGCCAGAGCTTCCTCATTAAATATAATCAAATCCTCAAGCGAGCCGCCTCCGCGCATAAGTATGGCAACATCATAATTGTCACAATATCTGTTCAGCGCCCTTAAACTTAAAATTATATCCTTTATTGCCTGACTGCCCTGCACTTGAACCGGCCAGATATCAACACTAAGCCCCACATAATTATTTCTCAATGTTTGCAAAAAATCCCTTATTGCTGCGCCCCCAGGCGAAGTCAAAACAGCAACATTTTTTATAATTTTAGGGATAGGTTTCTTTTTATCTTTATCAAAAAGTCCCTCTTTTTCCAAAACTCTTTTAGTCTCTTCAAATTTCTTATAAAAATCACCTGCTGAATCATAAACAACTTTTCTTGCAATGATTTGATATACACCATCATTCTCATATACGCTCAAGTTACCGATTACTTCAACCTTGTCACCCTGCTTCAACTTGTAATTATTTGCCAGATTGTATCTTTTGAAAAATACCACCTTTATCTGGGCACTATCATCTTTCAATGTAAAGTAAATGTGCCCGGTTGGTGAAAAAGAAAGGTTTGAAATCTCACCCACCACACAAATGTGACTGCTGAAATTACTTTCAAGCAGAAATTTAATCTGTTGAGTTATCTCTGTTACTGTCAGTTTGTTCATCGATTATTATATACAGATCCTCATTTGGTTTTGCCATATTTAATTCTTTTTTTATTTCTGTTTCCAGATACTCTTTATCTTTTTTCAAAAGTTCAATCCTTTTTTCAAGCTCACTGATTTTAATTTCAAGTTCATTGATTTGCTGCTCGTAAGATACTTTAATATCAAGAAGTTCATTATATTTCAAAAGACCGTTGCTTCCAAAAACAAAATAAAAAACCAAAAGTATAATAATTGCAATATAAATTATATTCCCTTTCATTTTCTGTTTGCCTTCACCTGATACAACCTCTGAGCCTGATTTTTGAGACTCGAAGGGACATCTCTTGATTTTGACAATCTTTCAAGATCCTGAACAAAAAGTCTGTTAATGAAATTCATACTGATATTTATAGGTGTTTTGGGATGAAATACAAGTTCTCGCATAATATTGTAATCTTTTATAAAGGCATTTGTCCTTGCTATTTCCCGAATGAGATGCTCGCCTGTCGCTTTATTTTTAAGTATAAATTCTATCTCCTGCTCTGTTATTTTTGGATTTTTTAACACATTAAGTGAAACCTGTTTGTTTGGGTCCCGCACAAGGAGCATTCTTGCTGTTTTATTACCTTTCAAGGCAAGCTTTATTTTTTCAGCCATATTCATCTTGTTTATCTTGTTGTACAAATTTTCACTAATCTCTTTCTCAATCTGGTCATTTAGAATAGTCAGGCTACTTTCCGCCTCTTTTGTATTTTCATTATTAATCTCTGTTTCAGATTTTTCCTCTTTTGAATCTTCACAGACTTGCCCGAATACCTCAGCAGCTTTTTTGTCAATAATAATCTGTTTCATCAAGGTAATCGTTTCATCAGGAGAAAACGGGTTAAACATAATTTTCTTTATCAGCTCATCGCTATCTGAAACAATATGTCTTATATTCCCAATCCTAAAAAGGACTTCTGGCTCTTTACTCTCTGCAAATACAGACAATGTTTCCTCATTATATTTCTTTAATTCAATTACAAAACTTACAAACCTCACATCATTTTTCATCAGCCTGCATAAATAAATAAAATATTTACTATCAAATAGGACATCATTTAGAATTAGTTTCAGACCGCGATCTGAAATTTTTATAAGAAAAGCATAAAGTTCCTTTACCAAACTCCTGTAATTTTTAAGCACACAAAAAACTATCAAAGGGTAAACAGATTCCTTAATCGGAAGATTTAAAGATAATATATTTTTTACCTGCAAATCTGTTGCTTTTTTTAAAAGGAGGTCAGATGTAATTGCATCAAGAATGCCAAATTTAAAATAAACATCGAAATATTTTTCAAAATCAATATCGAGTATCAGGGTTCTTTTTAAAACAATTGACTTTTCTAAATCAATACTCTCAGCATTCCTCAAATCTGATAGAAAAATTTCCAGATTAGAGCTCACTTACCACCCTGTTCTTTCCGGAAGATTTAGCCTTTAGCATCCTTTTGTCTGCTTCTTCAACAATTTGTGAAGCATTATAACCTTTTTTCATCTCTTGAAGTCCTATACTTGCCGTAAGTTTTATATCGATATTTTTATATTTAAAAACAGTTTTCCTCAAATCGTTTAATATCCTGTCAGCCACTTTAGCAGCGCTTTCCAGATTTGTATTGGGCATGACCACCACAAATTCTTCTCCGCCATACCTGAAAGCCAGATCCACCTTCCGTATGCTTCTTTTTATTATATTTGACACATACTTAAGAACAAAATCACCTACCACATGCCCATAATTATCATTCACTGCCTTAAAATCATCTATATCGATAAAAAGTAGGCTGAATTTTTTACCATACCTGTCAAATTCCTCTATCGAACGTTCAATAATTTCATCAAAATATTGCCTGTTGTACAAGCCTGTCAAAAAATCTCTGATTACCTGTGCCTTATAATTTTCAAGCTCACTTTTAATTTTCTCAAGTGAATCTTTATTTATTGCAAAGGAAGAACTCATATTTTGAATTTCGCTCTTTTTATTCTTTATATCGATTAAAAATTTCTCCTTTTTCTCAGCCTTGTTTTTGATAGAGTCACTTATAAGTTTAAGTTTATCAGCCAATTTGGTTAAAACCCCTTCCAGAGAATCCTCATCCAGAATAAGTTGAGTCGTGCTATTTATTTCATCTATCAGTTTTTTATCTGATTCAATGTCACTTTCCAGCATTTTATAGTTTTCATCCTCAGAGTCCGAAAGCAAACTTACCGTTTTGTTAATACCTGTCATTATATCACTTATAACTGATTTGATTCTGTCAAACGAGCCTAAACTTTTCTCAAGTCTCTCAACAACGGTAGTAACCAATTCAAAGATTATCTGCTTTTTCTGCAAAACTGACCCTGTCTTTAAAATCTCGTCATAATAAAGAATCAGATTGTTTGGAATTATCCCATTGAGTCTTGTAAGAATCTGGTTCATGTTTCCCACAAACTCATCGATACAACTACTGCACTCGAGATTTTTAAGCAGGTCATCAAACCTCTTGTTTTTATTCAAAAATTCTTTAAAAATTTCTTTTGAAAGGGTTTTTCCTGACTGCCTTATCTGCCTCAGAATTTCAATTACTATTTCACCAAGCTCAACAAGAAAGTTTTCCCTATCCATCGAGTTTCACCTTTAAAATCCTTCTCATCTCCTCAAAAAATTTCAAAACAGGCTCAAGAGTATAGTCATAAAACGTCCACGGCAACTTTTCATAAGAATTGCTTTTTCTCATTAATTGTACATCACCATAAATGGAGTTTGCAATATAAATTCTATGAGTAAAATTTTTTGTACTTGCTGCAACCACCTTTTCAAGAGCAACATACCCAGGGTCAATATTGATAACCCTTTTCCCATCTTTCAGCATGCTGTCTTCTATCTCAACCGCTTTTAGTTTAAATTCAACTATTTTGTCCGGAATAAAAAAACAATCAAACCCCACAAAATATTTATACAGATGCTCCCCCATTTCCGGCACATAATAAGAAGTATGTGAAAATGGGAAAATATCGGATTTAGCTGATATCTTCCCAAAATTTTTTTCTATTATCTCATCAGGGGTTTTAATCTCTTTGGCGTTATAAAGGACAGCACAAAATAAGACCACCTCAAGGGGCTTTCTGACCCCTCCGCCAAAAACCATAAAACTATTCTACTTCTATTTCTGGTATCTCTTCAGAAGGCTCTATAGTAGAAATTGCATGCTTATAAATCATTTTCTGATTTTCATCCTTCAATACTATAACAAAATTATCAAAGCCCTTTACAAGCCCCTCCAACTTCACTCCATTCATCAAATAGACAGTAACAGGTATCCTTTTTCTCCTTACATGATTTAAAAACAGGTCTTGAATATTAAGCTTTTTACTCATACCGTTTATCCCCTCGCTATATTTATTTAAAACAACCACTTATTCATTGTATAATATACTTGTGATTATTTCAAGATTATTTGCAAGTCAAGAAAAATTAGTTACAATTATATAAATCAGAGCCACTGGTAGTTAAAGTAAAGTTAAAATGATTTTAAATAACAATCAATAATTTGCTTGATTTTAATTATTTTAGATATTATAAATAATTATTATTTCAGGAGGTGTTTTGTGTATAAAAAGGTTTTTATATTATTAGCTGCCGTATTACTTTTATCTTGCTCTACAACAGTAAAAAATACTACTAAAAATAATTTTCCAAAAAGTGGCACACTACTTATATTGCCCTTTGAAAATCTTTCACAGACTCCATATGCAGGTTTTAAAGCAGCATCAGTTACTGAGGGCGTTTTGAGAAGTTATGGTTTCAAAACTATGAAAGGTTACAAAGAGTTAGACGGTGAATTTAAAGAAACAAATGTTACAGATAATTCATTTGAATACATACTCAAAGGGAGAGTTGTCGAATGGAGGTATAAAACAGGGATTGATGGTGAGCCTGCTGTAAGTTTACTCATAATTTTGGAAGATAAAAATGGGAATTTATTGTGGTCAGCTGTTGGTGGTAAATCTCAATGGGGGCACAGATCAATTGCAATAACCGCTCAACAACTTATAAATGATATTTTTGACGATATTAAATGATGGTTAAGCTGCTTAAGAATCATCTTGCTATTGATAAACTTAAAAGTATCACTGTTTTTTCTGAGGTTGTTTTATTTACTTTAATTGCTATTTTTATTGGCTATATAATGAACAAACAAAATCCTTTGTTTGTAGATACCTCATATATAAATTATTTTTTTATTATCATACTGATACTTGCTCTTTTTCACGGACTGGGTGCAGGCCTTATTTCTTTGCTTATAATAGCAGGGTTTTTGCATTTTTACTATAGTAGTGAAAATTCACTGAATTTTTTTCTGGACGGTTTGCTGCTGACTTTAATAGCTGGGGAATTTCACTACTATTGGACTAGAAAAATTAGTATGCTAAATATTAAAAATGATTACTTACATTCTAAAATCAGGGAGCTTGGAATATCTGCACTTACAACTAAACTATCTCATGACCAGATAGAAAAAAGTTATTTATCAAAACCTTATACAATCAGATCAATATTAAAAGAATTGTTGTCACAAAACATAGTTGAATATGACAAGTTACTTAAATTTTTATCTACCCACTTTAGGATGGAGAAATTGTCTTTGGTATTATTCGACCACGAAAAAGAAATTATAAAAGAAATATTCCCGCACAATATGGATAAAGGAGAAATTAGTCTTAAAAATCCAATAATTGTCAAAATGATTGAAAAGAAAGAGCCTGTTTTGTTAAAAGACATGGTAGTTAAGGAAGAAACTAACCTGCTTGCTGCAATACCTGTACTTGACAATAGTGATGATATAGTTGCTTTTTTAGTGATAAAAGAGATGCCATTTTTACATTATAATGTAGAAAATTTGGTTTCTGCTCAATTGATACTTATGAATTTCTTTTATAACTTAAACAAATTAGCACTTATGGAGAGAGCAAAAGAAGATGAGTTATTTAGTAGTTTCCCTATAGACTTCAAATTTGAAGTTTTAAAACTAAGTGATTTGTATAAAACAATAAAAATAAGCAGCAGCATGGTAATATTTGAAATTAGCAAAAGTCATTCGGAAGTAATGGAAAACTTTCTTACACTAAACCTAAGAGTTTTAGATTTCTATTATAAGAAGGAGTTGTTGAATAAGAATTTATTCATTGTTGTTTTACCTTTAGTAAGTAAAGAAGGTACATTTGGTTTTGTAGAGCGTGCTAAAAATAATTTAAAATTTTTATCAAATAAAGACTTATACAATGTTTTTGATATAAATAATGTTTATAATATTGATAAATTTATTAAAGAATTGGAGGAAAATGTTTAGTATATTTTGCCTTGCCGTTGCAAGTATTTTGGAGTTTTTTGGTTTATATATCAATATATTTTCCAATACACTCTCAAACGTATATTTTTACTTATTTTTGCACTTAATTGCCAGTTTTTTGGTATCACTTGCAATTGCACCACTATTTTCCATAAAAAAAGTTGAAAATAAAATACCTATTATAGTGACTTCAACAATACTGTTTTTTTTGACAACATTTATCGGTTTTATCTTTTCGCTTATTATCTTCATATATCTTATGAAAAGGCAGCGGCATAATATCGATATATATTTGGATTCTCTTGACTCAAAGAATATCGAAATTCTCTCTAAGTCAAAGAGACAGTTTGGGGAAGGAACTATTAGCACCTACAATACCGATTTACCGGCATCTTCAAAATACGGTATCTTGAGCCTTGTATCTAACCTGCGATTTCCAAATATGGGCAATGTTATTAAAAGGAGTCTTGAAGATGACAATGATGAGATACGGCTTTTTGCATTCAATATTTTATCTAAAGAAGAGAATTTTATAAATAATGAGCTTAAAAAAAGGCTGGAGAAGTTGGAAAACAATAATGACAATAAGAGCGAAAAAAGCATAATCCTTAAAGAGATAGGGATTCTTTATTGGGAGCTTTTATATTTAGATTTGGTTGATAATGAGTTAAATAATTATTACCTATCACTTTCAGAAAAATATCTGAAAGAAGCTCTTTTGAGTAACCAAAACGATTATGAAACATTCTTACACTTGGGAAGAATTTGTTTAAAGAGAAAAGAATATGATTTTGCTCTTGATTACTTACAAAAAGTTATAGAATTAAATGAGAAAGAGAAAGCTATGCCTTATATGGCAGAAATATATTTTAATTTAAAAAAATACAAAGAAGCAAAATCTCTCTTGTCTTCCTTAAGCAAAACTGAAATTCACCCAAACTTTTATTCCAACTATTGTGCATGGGTAAACAATGAATAAAACAGTAGATATTCTTATTATTGGAGAAGGGACTTATCCTTACATTCAAGGCGGAGTTTCTACTTGGATACACCAACTCATTGAGGGTAATCCTGAAATTAATTTCGGACTTATTTTTATTGGTGGGCAAAAAGACCAGTACAAAAAGCAAATGTATGCGTTCCCCAAAAATATAGTTTACTTTGAAGAAGTATTTATTTTCGAAGAGAAAAAATTTCCAAAGCCAAAAAGTATAAAACAAAATCTTGAAGTTATTAATCAAATAGATGAAATTCATAATCTTTTTAGAATGATGCATTCATCTAAAGATAAACTTTACTTTCTTTCAAATTTAATCAGTAAATTTAAACTAAAAGATTTTTTATATTCAGATAAGTCATGGGAATATACAAAAGATACATATTTCAATAAATATGAGAATGAATCCTTTATAGATTACTTTTGGACGATAAGAAATATACACATACCTATTTCGAATCTTTTTGATATGATAAACAGGTTGCCAGAAATAAAGGTAGTCCATTCACCGTCTACGGGTTATGCCGGGTTTTTAGCTGGACTAATAAAAATATCTAAAAATATCCCATATATATTAACTGAACATGGCATCTACACTAAGGAACGTAAAATAGATTTAATGACTTCAGATTGGTTTACAATGCGAACACCTTTTATAACCTACTCAGAAACAAAGGGGAATCTTGTCCGTGATATTTGGAATAACTTTTTTTCCGGTTTGGGTTTGTTTAGCTATTTTACTGCAGATAAGATTTTGTCACTTTACAGAAAGGCTGCTGAAGTCCAAATATCTTATGGTGCACCACCTGAAAAAACTGATGTAATACCGAACGGAGTTGATATAAAAAAACTAACTCCGCTCATTGAAAAAAGAAAGGAGCATTATCAAAGAATATGCCTAATAGGAAGAGTTGTGCCGATAAAGGATATAAAGACTTTTTTAAAGGCTATGCGAATAGTGGTCAATAAGCTACCAAATGCCGAAGGGTGGATAGTTGGTCCCACTAATGAAGATGAAAGTTACTATGAAGAGTGTCAAAATCTTACTAAGACTTTAGGGCTAAATGAAAATGTTAGATTTATGGGATTTCAAAATATTTTAGATATATTTGACAAAATTTCCGTTAATACGCTGACTTCCATCAGTGAAGGGATGCCACTGACTATATTAGAAGGTTTCGCAGCAGGAATACCTGCTGTAACTACGGATGTGGGCTCATGCAAAGATTTAATTTTTGGAAGTATTGATGAAGAAGATATACAAATAGGTCAAGCAGGTTTTGTATGCAAAGTGGCAGATGCAAATTGTTTGGCTCAGGCGTATATTAATTTACTTACTGATGAAACCCTTTGGAAAAAGCAACAACAAGCTGCAATAAGACGTGTTTCAAAATATTATACCTATGAGAAACTAATAAGTAACTACAAAAAAATATATTATAAGGCATTAAATTGGCAGGAATAGGTTTTGAGCTTAAAAAAATATTGAAAAAAGAGAGCTTAACTGCACTTTTTGTAGCTTACAGTTACGCTACTATTTTGTCAGCAGGCGGATGGGTGGCGTCCATACTTTCTATTTTAACAGTTGGTTTTATAAACATATTATTATATGACAATTCTGTTGATATTATAAGATTTCAGGTAAGTGTTACTCATTTGATTGCTTTAAGCCTTATTGTTTCGGGTGTTCATCAGTTAGTATTCACAAGATTTATTGCAGATAAAATCTATATTAAAGAAGAAAAAGCGATAATACCAAATCTCATTGGTATTATAATATTAAATACAGCTATTTCAGGGATATTTATTATCATATATTCACTATTTGCGTTAAAAGGGATAGATAGTTTTTATTTCAATATTTTCTTTATAATGACATTTCTACTGCTCTCTAATATATGGATTTTAAATATCATTGCGGTAAGTATAAAGAAATATAAGCATACCATCATAGCTTATTTTTTATCCTATTTGCTTGTGTTAATATTTGCATCTGTTTTTGGTAAATATGGCCTGGATTATCTTATAGGGTCATTCTTTCTAAGTAATATTTTTCTTTTTCTGACTCTTCTTTTTCTGGTAATTAAGTCTTACTTTTTTTCTAAATTCATATCATTTGAATTTATAAAGTATTATAAAAAATATTTCTCTTTAATGCTTGCCGGATTCTTTTTTAATTTAGGAATATGGTCAGATGAATTTATGTTTTGGTATTCATCTACAGGCACTGGTATAATTGGTAAAATTAATGCGTCAATCGTCTACGACCTCCCCCTATTTCTTGCATATCTCACGATAATACCTGGCCTTGCAATTTTTTTCATACGCCTGGAGGCAGACTTTGCTGAGCTATACGACAAATATTTTAAAGGGGTAGTCAATGGAGCTACATTATACAAGCTATTAAATTATAAAAATAGCATGATAGACCTTATAAGGATTTCTACAAAGGAAGCTATTATTATACAGGGGATATTTAATATTATTTTCTATCTTACAGCTCCAAAAATTATTAATTTATTAAACCTTCCTTTGCTGATTGTTCCACTTTTTTACATAGATATGGTTGCTATACAGCTTCAATTAATTGTAATGATAACATTGGCATTTTTGTTCTATATGAACAAAAGAAAAGAAGCAGCAATAGTTACTTTTATAATGGCAACTTTAAATATTATCTTACCAATTATATCTATCAACTTAGGGCCATATTTTTATGGATATGGCTCAGCGATAGCAATGTTAATTGCTTCAATAGCAGGTTTACTGTTTTTAAACAAGTCTATGATAAGGTTGGAATATGAGACATTTATGCTTCAATAAAATTATTACATTACTTTTTATACTCTTTGCCTCAAACAGTTTTGCATTAAATGTAGCCTTTTATTATGAAAGCAAAGTTCCTGAAGAAATGTTACAACTCTATGACTGGATAGTAGTGCAGTCAGATAATATTGATAATCTTACAGTAAAAAAATATGGTGATAAACTTTTTGCATATATAAGTGTCAATGAAATACATAACGAAGAAATTAACGATATTACAAAAAGATGGGTAATAGGTGTCAATAAATCTTGGAATACTCCAATTGCAGACATTAGAAATAAAAATTATAGAGAATACTTATTATCAAAGATAACGACTCTTTACAAGAAAGGTTATCATAACTTTTTTCTCGACACATTAGATTCCTATAAAATAATTGCCAAACAATCCCAATGGAAAGAATACGAATCCAGCCTAACAGATTTTATTATTTCAATTAAAACAAAATTTCCAAATTCAAAAATTTTATTAAATAGGGGTTTTGAAATTATAGATGATGTCCACAGCTACATAGATGGTGTGGCTGCAGAGTCGCTATTTTTTGGCTATGACGGACAAAAATATTTTTCTATTTCCCAAGCAGATAGAAATTATCTGATAGATAAACTAAATAAAGTAAAATCTTATAATAAGCCTGTAATTGTTATCGATTACTTAAAACCGGAAAATTTTAACATAGCTAAGAATATTGCAAAAGATATCAGCTCACTTGGTTTTATTCCGTATATTACCGATAATGACTTATCAATAATAGGAATATCAAATATAGAAATATATAAACGAAAAATACTTATTGTCTACAAAAGTAAAAATGATATTGCATTAAGTGATGCTCACCGACTTATTCAAATGCCACTAGAATATCTGGGCTACACTGCAGAATTTAAAACTCCTGAGGAAGCTGTAAATGAAAAATATACTTTTGATAAATATGCAGGGATAATTGTATTTCCAGAGTTATATCTTATTGAAGATTATGAGAAATTTTATAAATGGTTATTGGGCCAGATTAAAACAAACAGTAAAATACTTTTTTTACAATATTTTGGTTTTCCATTTGAAAGAAAATACCTTTCACCATTTGGAATTGATGTACAAGAAAATTTGTCCCCTGCTTTTGAAAATTTGCAATATTCATATACCGACCCAATAACTAACTATGAAGCTGAACTGCCTGAAATAATTTCATCTTCACAAATGGTTAGTATTAAAACAGGAATTCCATTAATAGAACTTAAAAATTCACATAAACAAATACATCAGCCAATAGCAATTACAGATTGGGGAGGTTACGCTTTAGAAGGTTTTCTAATTGAAGAATTTGCAAATAATATAAAGTGGTTAGTAAATCCTTTTGAGTTGCTCAAAAAATCATTGCGGTTGAGTGAATTTCCTGCACCTGACTTTACTACTGAAAACGGTAAAAGAGTTTTGATTTCTCACATAGATGGAGATGGCTCCGTTTCACTTTCTGAAATCTATCCTGATAAATTTGCAAGTGAAGTTATACGTGATGAAATATTGAAAAAATATGAAATACCAATTGGTGTATCTTTTGTTGAAGGGGAAATAATGCCTTATGGTGCATACCCTCAATACTCTACAAAAGCTTTAAAGGTAGCTAAATCTATTTATTCACTACCAAATGTTGAACCGGCTTCCCATTCATTTTCTCACCCTTTTAGATGGTTAAAGTCTTACTCTCTTTCAATTCAACATGCAAATATTCCAGATGAATACTCTATTGATATTCCCAACTATACATTTAATATTGAACGAGAAATAGTTGGTTCTATAAAAAATCTTACAAAATTATCTCCCATTAACAAGCCATTAAATGTTTTTTATTGGACAGGTGACTGCTTACCGCCTGAAGAAGGGCTTAAATTAATTTACGAGAATAATTATTTAAATATTAATAACGGGGACACAACGATTACAAAAGCAAGTCCTTTTTTATCATTAGTAGCACCGGCTGGCTTAAAAAGGGGTAATTTTTACCAAATCTATACCGGAGCGCAAAACGAAAATGTATATACTAACGGATTTAGCGAAAATTACTGGCGTTATAAAAAGGTCATAGAAACTTTTGAGCTAACTGATAAGCCATATAGGCTAAAGCCGATAGATATATATTATCACTTTTATTCAGGGGTAAAACTTGCAAGCCTTAATGCAGTTAAAGATGTGTATAAATGGGCATTGAAACAAGATGTTATCCCTCTTAAAGTTTCGGAATATATCTTAAAGGTATTGGATTTTTATGAAACTGTTATTGCCAGAGAAAATAATACGTGGCTAATAAAAACAAACAAAAATCTCAGGACTCTCAGAGTAAGTACAAATTACGGCTATCCAGACCTAAAATTAAGTCAAGGGATATTGGGCTATTATGACTATAATGGACAGAGATATATCCATTTAAATGGTAGCGGGTTTTATAAGTTAGTTTTTACTGATGCCATTCCGGAAACTCACTATTTAGAGCAAGCAAACGGAAGGGTAATTTATTCAGATAATGGCAAATATAAAATTAAGGGGTATTTGCCAATAGATGCAAAATTAGTCAATATTTCAAATTGCATAATAAATTCTAATGATAAATATTTTATAAAAAACGATATGGTTCATTTTAAAAATAAAGAGGTAGAATTTCAAGTTGAATGCAAATGAGATGAAGATTAACGAAGGAAAAAAAGTTATTAATTGGTATGAAATAGTCGGTATTATATTAGTGTTTGCCATTTCCCTTTATATATTATTCCCTGAAAAGTCTATAAAATACTACATATCTAAAGATTCAAAAAATATTCAATTAACAATTCTTTACCTAGAACCTTTGGTCAAACTGAATCCTAAAAATAAAGATTTTAAAATGCTTTTGTTAGACTATTACGTAAAAAACAATATGTTTGATAAAGCGACAAACTTCATAAAAAACTTGGGTAAGGATGAAGCACTCCTGAATGATTATGCTTTTTTGTTATCATCATATCAAATTTATAAAAATCTTTATTTTGCCGATAAAAACATCTCATATAAAGATTTGTCAAAGTCCTTCCTAATAAAATTATTATCAGCATCAAAAACTATAGACGAAATTGATTTTATTTACCAAGAAACCATAAATATGGACTTTCAAGATTTGCGTTTTGAAGCATTAAAATTGTTGATGCATCTTACAAAAGACAAAAAATATCTACCTGAATTTAAAGATCTGTACTTGCAATCCTTAAATCATAATGATTATGATTTAGCGCTTAAAACTTTAGATACATTATATGCTTTAACTAACAATACAGATTGGATAAATAAAAAGATAAATGTTTTATTAACTTATAAAAAAGATGTTGATACAGCATGTAATCTGTTGTTGGAATTATTTGAAAAAACCGGAAATAGTAGTTTTTTTGAAAAAGTCTTAAATATTTTGATATGGAATAAAAAAGTTGAAAAAGCAGAAGATTTAATAAGAAAGTACTCAGACTATTTTATAAAAGTAAATGATACAAATATGTTAACTTATTTCTTAAGATTTTATCTTTCTCAGGGAGATATTGAGTCTGCCAGAAAATTATCCCTTAAAATCATGAAGGGGATGAACGGAATATGAAAAAAGTTTGTTTTATCTTACTCATAATATTGATATCTGTCTCCTATCCTGCATTTTCTCAAGAAACTAAAAGTTTAGAAATGTATGATTTAATGTATAGAAGTTTTATGTACTCCAATGACAATGAAAATGCTTATAATATTGCAAAAAAGATGGTAAATTTAGAGCCTAAAAATATTAAATGGAGAAAGCGTCTTGCACAACTTTGCATGTGGCTTGGCAAACAAAGAGAAGCTTTTACAAACTATCTTTATATTTACAACAAGACAAAAGATAAAGATATTCAAGATATCCTTTTTACGTTTCCTTACAAAGAGATTACAAATTTAAAAATTAAAATATATGAAGATGAAATTTCGTCGGGGGATTATAAGCATTTAGATAAATTGATTGAGCTTTACAATTTATCGGGATATCCGGAAAAATCAATAAAATTGCTTGAAATGGCTTATGTAAACACTAAAGATAAAAAATATTTAATAACTCTTTTAAAGTATCATATAAATTTTGGTAATATGCCTGATATTAATTACTTCAAATTTGCTATGCCTTATTTAACAGAAAATGAAAAAATAAAACTTGCTACCCTATACATAAACAAAAGAAAATACAATGAGGCATATAAAGTCCTTACTATAGCAAATACTTTGCCAGCCAATGATTTATATTATAAATTGTTACTTAGTACAGCAATAAAGCTTAAAAAATACGAAAAGGCGGAAAAACTGTTAAACTATTTAAATGCTAAAGGGAAATTAACAATTAGTGAATTTTACTACTTACTTAATTATTATTTAAGAAATAATGATTACGATAGAGTAAAATTTTTACTTGAAAAAGGAATATTTGAGTATAAATCACAAGAGCTGTTATCTCTTTATATTACTTTACTGTTAAAGGACAATGATTTACAAAGTGCAATAAAAACGTTGAACAACAGTAAAAATATTTTTAAAAATCAAAAAGATTTTTTAATCCTGTATGCTCAATTATTAGCAAAGTTAAATGAATATGATAAATCAAAAAAAATAATAAACGAGCTGATTCAGCAACACTATGCTAAGCTAACTAATAATGACATAAAAGGTATCATATGGTTAATGATTGATAATAAAAATTATTTTACTGTTGATTTAGTTAAATACCTGCCACTTTTTCGCAAAAAGAGTGGATTAGAATTAGAGCTTATAAGCGGGTATTTAGCTATTCAACAAATTGACAATGCCGAAGTTATTGCCAAGAAAATATTAAAAAATTATATAAACGACTTAGAATTTCTGTTACTGTATTCAGATATTTTAAACATTCAGACGAGATTTGAAGAATCAAATTACTACAAGCAGTTAGCTCTAAATATTGTGAAGAAAAGAAACGGTAATATCAATATGGAGGACTTATATTTTAAAAATTATTTAAGATTGGTGTTTGAATATAAAAATCCTGAAGATTTTAATGAGTTACTAAATAAATACAAAAATTCCCTATCTGAAAAAGAATATGCGCAATTTATGGTGGATTATTATTTTTTTAGCAGGCAATATGATAAGCTATTTTATATATATAACTTTAAAAAGGTGTACTGATGTATAAAGTTTTATTTGCTGCTTACCTATTTCTGTTTGTCTGCTCCCCTGCCCTCGGTGACAGTTTTGATAATATTACATGTATAAAAATTCTTAGCGCTAATTATAAAATTGAACAAAGTGAGAATATTTATTTAGAAAAGGTCGATAATGTTACTACTGTCATAAAATCTTACAAACAAAATGAAATTAAGAGTTTGATAGATATTTTAATCAAAAATAACATTAAATTTGAACCATGTGAAAGTCAAAATTTATCTTCAACTGATATATTTGACCTGATTCCAACAGATTTTTACGGCAATATATCTGTTCTTGAAGGCAAGTTAAAGAATAAACTAATAACAGATGATAAAATTAATATTCAACCCTATGCAAAACTCTCTTTGGAAATTTTAAATTACGATAAGGAGAGTATTTCAAAAACACTAAATGAGTATAATCTGACTTTACCATATAGAGATAAGCTTGAAGCAGAAGTTGTCACAGGGCAAATATGGAAAGCGTACGATACTGCATACAATAACAGCATTTACAATGAATATGATTATCTTTCATACAAACAAAACCGTGATTTATACACTAATTATGCAAACAGGTTTTCATTTAACACAGAAATATTACATGTTGAAGATGTTTCAAGGACAACAAGCAAGATTGCCTTAAAAAAGTATCTTTACTCCTCCACCTATATGACTTTCACAACTACTTCCTATTACACATATGATTACCAAAAAGATACTTACACTATAAATAATTTTGATGAGTTGTTTACTATAGGTTTTTTACAGCAAAAAGAAGGACTGAATACAAGTGTTGATTTGGGTTTGAGAAAAAGTGTAAAAACATTTCCTTATATAAATTTATCTTTTAACAAAACAGGCAATCGTTATTTTGATTACTCTTTCTCTCTTGGGTTAAATACACTGGCTGAAGAAACAAACTATATTTTTTACGGCGGAGTGAAAGATTACATCAAAACAGATTTTAATTTTAAATTAAACAATAAAAATACGATTGCAGGAGAAATATCTTTAAATAAATACAGTTCTCAGGAAAGAAACAGTGTCGGCTTTGGCGAAAATACCTACATAAACTATACAAGAAAGCTGAGAATAACTTACCCCGATTACACATATTACATATACACTTCTCAAGGATTATATAATGAAAAAAACGATAAAAGTGGCAGTATCTTAAAAATAGCTGTAAATTTTCATGTAAAATTGACCCAGTTTTTTCATTAAAATTGACCCACCTGTGAATATAATAAGCCTCCAGAGAGTTAACTGTGGAGGTGAAAGGG
>JAIHAR010000015.1 GCA_020054865.1 Deferribacteraceae bacterium | reverse complement strand
ATTTACCCCCTTTGTTAACTTTTCTCGCTATCATCTCGTTTTACCTTTAACATTTTTTCTCCCAAAAAATCCAGTCTCATTTTCCGGGGGCATTATACATTTCAACCATACCTTGCCCAACGGCATCAAAAGCTTGAAGCGCCGGTACAAGCTCTCCTCCGGCGTATACATGTATTTTAAGTCTACCTTCAGACATTTCTTCAATCCACTTGGCTATAAAGTTTGCGCTTTCGCCAAAAACTGGGAAGTTAGGTGGCCAGGTAGTTACCATTTTCCATTCAAAAGATTTTCTAGTTATTATGTTTGTTGCTTCTACTTTTTCTTCTTTTTGCTTACTATTTGTACATGAACTTACCAACATACTGCTACCTAAAGTAAGACCAGTAATAGTTGTTAGGGTAGCTTTTTTTAAAAACTCTCTTCTTTTCATCTACGCCTCCTTGATTTAGTAATATTTAAACATTTAGAACATTGTTTAAATTATGTGGATAATATTAGTATAAATTATCAGTAGTTTCAAGTCATTTTTGTTTTATTGTTTAACTTTTTGTTTATATTTTTTAAAAAAGTTTGATTTTGTTTAACAGGGTAAATGCTTAATTGACAAAACCTTATTTTTTTAATAAAATTCATATATCATAGGTTGGGGAAGTCCGGTGAAAATCCGGCGCTGTCCCGCAACTGTGAGCCTGACGAAAGCCAAATTAGCCACTGCTTTTAATAGTGGGAAGGCTGGCAAGTAGGTTGAAGGTGAGCCAGGATACCCCCTATGAAATACCTTACGTGGATAAGGAGGCCAGGATGCGTTGTCTTTTTACATAACTTCATACTTTTCTCTTTTCTAACTGAATAATATTTAAAACTGGAGGTTATTGTATTTATGAAAAATTTTTATGTAAGTCTATTAATATTACTTTTTTCTTTAAATGTATTTGCTATTGAAACCGTAATTGTAACTGGAAATAGAATCGGTGAAAGTAAAGAAATGATTCCTCAAAAAGTATTGGTTTATGAGGAGGAAGAACTTAAAACATATAATGCTCAGAATGTAGCTGACTTTTTAAAGCAGATAAGCATGGGGCATATTCACGATTATCCGGGGCTTTCAACCTCAATAGATATCAGGGGGTTCAGGACAGATACCCACGGAACAGATTTGAGGGGTAAAGTGTTGATTTTGATTAATGGCCGAAGGGCTGGCACCGGTAACTTATCTTTGATACCTATGACTAATGTTGAAAAGATAGAAATCATAAGGGGCCCTGCCGGTATTCAGTATGGCTCTGCTGCAATGGGTGGCGTAGTAAATATTATATTGAAACAAGGTAAAGAAAAAGGTGAATTTTTTATAGAAGGGTCACTCGGCAGCTTTGATTACAAAAGTGTTACTGTTGGGGCTAATGGTAAAAAGAATGGTTTTGACTTTGCATTGGTTCTAAAAAATATGGATGCAGATGATTATGATACCGATATGGGGACATATCCGAAAACAGATATCGGTGAGAAAAGTATTTCTGCAAATGTCGGCTATACCTTTAATAAATTGGATAGAATTGGATTTGTTTATAATAAATTTGACTCAGGGGATATCGGCTATAACAATAAACAACAATATACTATGGATAATTTAGCATTGTATCTTGATGATTATCAAAATAAAAAACTTGAATCTTATGATTTTGATTTTGCGAGAAATGGCGAAAAAATCAGCTGGAACTTCAAGGTTTTTAAGGGGGAAGAGGAAAAAACGTATCACGACCCTGACAGGGATGATTTTGGGGGCTCAAATTCAGAAAATTATTACAAAACTGAATTTAAAGGTATTCAGGGTAATATTTTTTACAAAAGAGCATTGATTGAGCTGACTACAGGTTTTGATTACAATAGTTATGAAACAATTAATAGAAATTCTGAAAATACTGCTCCCTATAATCCCGATAGCGAATATTCTGACTTTGGGTTATTTATTTTACCAAAATTAAAACTATTAAATGAAAAACTTATTTTAAGTGCCGGGTTAAGGTATGATATTTACGAGTTAAAAATCAAAGAAACTCCTTTAAGAAGCGATGTAAAAGCTCAAGAAACAGAAAAAAAGCCTACTACATTATCTTTTGGCCTAAAGTATAACTTTTCGAAAAATATTTCTTTAAGGGGAAGTTATGGGGAAGCATATGTTATTCCTCAGGCGGATCAATTAAATGCTGATTATTCTGTATGGGGTATGCCTTACAAAGGTAATCCTGATCTTGATCCTGAGACGAGTAAGACTTATGAGATTGGAATTGACTACAACTATATGTTGTTAAATGGCTATTTGACATATTTTTATACAAAATATAAAGATAAAATAATAACTGAAACAGTAACTGAAACAGTAACACAATCTTACATAACCTGGATAAATAGTGGAAAAGCAACGATTGAAGGTATTGAAGGCAATATAAAGTTTGATATCGGCGGGCTATTTAAATTGCCGGTAATTATTGAGCCATATCTGAATTTTGTTTATTATGACAAATTTTATGATGATACAAATGATGTTAAGCTTCTTTATGTGTCAAGACTTCAAGCAAGTTATGGGTTGTTTGTTACCAACAATCCTAATGATTTTTACTGCAGGCTGAATTTTGCTTATACAGGCAAACAATTGGTAGATGACTATGACCCTGCAACATATACCACTACAAGAAAATACAAAGGTTCTTTTACTGTAGGTGATTTGAGTGTGGGTAAGAGATTAATTAAATTCAAAAGGGCAGGTAATTTGTATTTAAAATTAGATATTAACAATCTGTTTGATAAAGATTATGCCTATGTAGAAGGTTATCCTATGCCTGAAAGAAATTATAAAGGCACATTAAAATATGTTTATAATTTCTAAATTTTTAAGGCGACTTTGTGTCGCCTTTATATTTATATTTTTATTTCAGGTATCTGTTTATGCAAAAGATATCAGGATAGTGTCACTTACCCCTTCAATTACAAAACAGTTAATGGCCCTTGGTATTGAAAGGAATATAGTGGGATGCACAAGTTATTGCCCTTTAGCTCAGAAAAAGGGTGCGAACGCAAAAGTAATAGGCTCGGTTTCTACAATTAATATTGAAGCTATTTTGCAGTTAAAACCTGATGTGGTAATAGCAAATTCTTTGACAAACTTAAAGAGTATAGAAAAGCTTAAAAGCTTAAATGTTAATGTTGAAATATTTGAGTATCCAAAAAGTATTGAGGATATTTTTAAAACTGTATCAAGATTAGGGAAAATCACAGGTAGAGTACAGGAAGCAGAAAAAATTGTAGACCAGTCAAAAAGTAGATTAGAAAAGATTAAAGCTAAATTTTTACATAAAGATAGGAAGAAAATTATTTTTTTAATCGGTGCAAATCCACTTTTTACGGCTCCAAAAAATACGTACATAGACGATATAATAAACATTATCAATGGAGTAAATATTGCAGGAAATTTGAATTCCGGAATTATTTCAAAGGAATTTATTTTAAAAGGAAACCCGGATGCAATATTCATAATGAATATGGGAGCAATTGCTGATGATATTGTTAATGATTTAAAGAGATATAGTTTTATAAATGCAGTAAAAATGGATAATTTATTTATAGTGGACGCTGACAGGCTTGGCAGCCCTTACCTGCCGGATTTAATTGATTTGATTGAAAATTTAGGCGAGCTTGTAAACAGATGAGGGGTCTAAAAAATAACTGTAGACCTTTGATGTTTGTTGGCACCGGCTCAGATGTGGGTAAAAGCATAATTGTAGCAGGTATTGGGAGAATTTTAAAACAGGATGGTTTTAATCCGGCACCATTTAAAGCTCAAAATATGGCACTTAACAGTTTTGTCACAAAAGATGGTCTTGAAATTGGCAGGGCTCAAGCAATGCAGGCAGAAAGTTGCAAGGTTGAGCCTGAAGTGCAGATGAATCCAATTCTTTTAAAGCCTAATAAGGATACTGAGAGTCAGATTGTATTAAATGGCAAACCTATAGGAAATTTTTCTGCTAAGGATTATTTTGGTAATGATTTGAAAAACAATTTTTTTCAAGAGGTTAAAAATTCCTATTACTATCTACAAAATAAATATTTCCCGATACTTATTGAGGGTGCAGGCAGTATTAGTGAAATGAATTTGTGGGAAAAAGATATTGTTAATATGCCTGTGGCAAGGTTTACAAATGCTGCGGTATTTTTAATTGCTGATATTGATAAAGGCGGTGTCATAGGGAATATTTACGGACATTATAAGTTATTAAAAGAGGAAGATAGGAAATTAATCAAAGGTTTTATAATAAACAAATTTAGAGGTGACATTTCACTTTTTGAAGATGGTAAAAAAACTATTGAACAGTTAACCGGTGTTCCTGTTGTTGGTGTAATACCATACTTTAGGGATATTTATCTTGATGAAGAGGACAGTTTAAATTGTAAAAAAAGATATCCGGATAAAAGCAAAATTTTTAAAGTAGCAGTGGTGCTGTTGAAACATATGTCCAATTTTACTGATTTTGCTCCATTTGAGCGTATCGATGATGTAAATCTGTTTTATACGGAAAATCCTGAGGAGCTGGATGATGCAGATCTGATTATTGTTCCAGGCAGCAAAAATAGCATCTCTGATATGTTATATTTAAAAAAGAAGGGCTTTGATAGAGCAATTAAAAAACATTTTAATAGTGGTAAAGGTGTGATAGGGATATGTGGCGGTTTTCAGATTTTGGGGAGAAAAATATTCGACCCTTATGGGGTGGAAAGTGATGTTCAAGAGATTGATGGTATAGGTATTTTCCCAATAGTTACAAGGATGACCAAAGATAAAAAAACGGTACAACGAAGTTTTAGATATAAAAATTATCCTGAAAAATGTATAGGTTATGAGATTCATATGGGGGAAACAACATTTTTTGAAAATAGCCCTCTAAACTTTTTTGAAGATGGTTCTGCTGAAGGCTTCCTATTGAATGAAAAGTGTTTTGGTACATATATTCACGGTATTTTCGACAACAGTATTGTATTGAGAGATATTATTAGAAAAGAGATAACTTTAGAAGACTTTGCCGCATTTAAAGATAGGCAGTATGATAAATTGGCAGATATTTTGAGAAGCTCCCTTAATATAAACTATATATATGATTGTATGAGTGGAAAATGTTAAAAGGGCACGGCGGAAATATTTCTGAGTTTGAGGATATTAAATATGATTTCAGTACAAATATTTCCCCTTACGGTATGCATGATAAATTGAAATCGTATTTGGTTGGGCATATAGATGAATTTGAGCGTTATCCGGATATAGAAAGCAGAAGGCTAAAAAAGAAATTATCGTCTTTTTTTGATATTTCATCGGACAATTTTCTTGTTTTAAATGGTTCAATTGAAGGTATATATCTGGTGGCAGAATTGTTTAAAAGCGCAAAAACAGCTATCCTGATTCCGACATTTATAGAATATGAAAAAGCAGCCGAAAAATTTGGTCACAAATTGCAATTTATTAATAGGCTTGAAGATATAACCGATGATGTAACCCTGATTTTTCTCTGCAATCCAAACAATCCTGACGGGAAGTTTTTTGAAAGAGAGGAAATTATTTTTTACTTAAATAGATATAAAAATACCTTTTTTGTAATTGATGAGACATATGAAGATTTTATTCTGAAAGATATATCTCTGGTAAAATACGTTGATAAATATAAAAATTTATTAGTTTTAAGATCGTTTACAAAAACTTTTGCTTTGCCAGGCTTAAGATTGGGATATCTGGTTGCGAATGAGAAGATTGTAAAGCAGATTTACAGTCTGCAAATTACCTGGAGTATTAATTCACTTGCCCTTCTGGCAGGGGAATTAATAGTTGACAATTATGAATACTTGAAACCGCCTGTTGAATTGATGATCAATGAGTCAAAATGGTTACAAAGTGAAATGGCTAAGATAAAAGGTGTGGAAGTTTGTTTTAGTGAACTCAACTTTTTCTTGTGTAAAAGCGATGCCAAAGCTTCAAAATTAAAAGATTTTCTTGCAAAGAACTTCTCAGTATTAATTAGAGATGCTTCTAATTTTAGAGGACTTTCTGAAAAGCATTTCAGAATTGCATCTCAATTGAGGGAGAAAAACCTGATATTGATTAAAGGGATAAGGAAATTCTATGAATGATTTTGTTATTCCTCTGATAATTGGGCTTGCTCTGGATTTTGTTTTTGGTGATCCTGAAAGTAGATTTCACCCAATAAGACTGATAGGTAAAATATCAACATTTTTTGAAAAAATATTTTATAAGAAGACCGAAAATTCTGCTAAAATGAAGCTTTACGGTTTATTTTATCTTATTAGCTGTATATTGGCGGTATATTTTTTAATTAGTTTAGTGATAAATATATTTGAGACCCCATATTACAGAATATTTATTTTATCGCTGCTTGTGTATTTTGGAATTTCAAATAAAGAGTTGATAACCAGAGCCAAAAGTATTGAAAGTAAATTAAGTTGTAATGATATTGAAACTGCAAGGAAAGAGTTAAGCCTTATTGTGGGTAGAGATACAAATCGGTTTGATGAAAATCAGATAAGAAAGGCGGTAATTGAAACTACCTCAGAAAATTTGTGTGACGGGGTTATAGCACCTCTGTTTTACTATTTCTTAGGTGGAATTTATTTTCTTTATGTATATAAAACCGTAAATACCCTTGATTCTATAGTCGGTTATAAAAATGATAAGTATAGAAATTTCGGATATTTTTCAGCAAAAATGGATGATTTGTTAAATTTTATCCCGGCAAGGTTAACTGCCTTGTTGATATACGTCGTTACTTTGAGAGATGATGTACTTAAAAGTGTTAAAAAGTTTGCACGAGCTCACACAAGTCCAAATTCAGGTTACCCTGAAGCTGCAATTGCAGGTTTTTTAAATTGTCAGCTTGGCGGAGTAAACTATTACAATAATATAAAGATTGATAAAGGCACCATTGGTAACAATGATAGAATCATTTTAAAAAAGGATATTCTTGATGTATGCAGCATAAATATGAAAGTTACTGTTTTATTTGTAATCATTATTACTGTATTTAGGCTGAATTTATATGAATAAAAAGAGAGCGCTTGTTAAGATAATTATTCTTTTTTTTATATTGATTATAATAGCTTATTTTAATATTACATATGGGCTTCATCTGTTTGAGAAATCTTCGGATATTGATAAAACAATCTTATTAAATTTAAGGTTGCCTAGGGCTGTGTTAGCAATACTTGCAGGTGGTAGTCTTTCAATATGCGGTGCTGCGTTGCAGGGAGTTTTCCGTAATAGTTTAGTAGAGCCATATACTTTGGGTGTTTCTGGTGGTGCTGCGGTTGGTGTCGCAGTTGCCCTGAGTCTATCTTTAAATAAAATATTTGGAGTTTTTTTACTAATTAGTGCCGGTTTTTTAGGAGCAATCCTGGTCCTTTTGCTACTTTATGTAATTGCAATAAAAAATTATAAGTTGGATATAAAAACATTACTTCTAATCGGCGTTATGATAAGTTTTATCTCATCATCTGTTTTAATGCTGATTTTAGCTGTTTCAAATACGCAAAATTTGCATGGAATAATTTTTTGGATGATGGGCTCGCTCAGCAATGCTCAAAATAATCTAAACATAGCTTTGGGCTGCATTACACTTTTTGGACTTTTAATATTTTATCTTTTTGCAAACAAATTAAATGCTTTGCAGTTTGGTTATGACAAGGGTGCTACATTAGGAGTAAATGTGGAGCAGGTTATCAAAATAACGGTAATCCTTTCTTCTTTGTTAACGGCAGCATCTGTATCTGTTACAGGGATAATTGGATTTATAGGTTTAATTATTCCTCATATAATGAGAAAATTGTTTTATAATGACTTTAGAATATTATTTATAGCCTCATTCTTAGGTGGAGCAATTTTTTTGATGCTTTCAGATTTTATTGCTTCTAAAATAATTTATCCGAATGAGTTACCTGTGGGTGTTGTTACCGGAATTCTTGGCGGAATATTTTTTATCTATATTTTCAGAAAAGAGAAGAGGGCATGACTAAAATCTTGAGGCTTGAAAATATAATTTCGGGATATGAAAAAGGGTTTTCTTTAAAAGGGATAAACTTAACTATCTATAAATCAAAATTTTATGGAATTATAGGCCCAAATGGCTCGGGAAAATCTACACTTTTAAAGACAATGACAGGAATATTAAAACCTTTTAGTGGCAGCATTTTTTTAGATGAAAAGGATTTTTATTCTTATAACCAAAAGCAGAGGAGTAAAAAAATTGCTTATGTAAGTCAGTTTGTGGAGAATAAGGATATAAAAGTGATTGACTTTATTCTTGCAGGAAGGCTTCCTCATTTTAAAAGTTTCCAACTCTTTGAAACGGGGAAAGATAGGGAAATAGCACATAAATATATGAAAATATTTGATATTTTGCACTATGAAAATAGATATATGTATGAATTAAGTGGGGGACAGCAGCAGGTGGTGGCTATATGTTCGGCCTTAGCGCAGGAGCCTGAAATTTTGTTTTTGGATGAGCCTACCGCACATCTTGATTTAAATTATCAAATAAAGATATTAGATTTGTTACAAGAGTTAAATGAAAATATGGGATTGACAATTGTCTGTATCTTGCATGACTTGAACTTAGCTGCCGAATATTGCAGCGACTTAATTTTACTAAATGATGGAGCAATATTTAAATCGGGTAAGCCTGAGGAAATTATTACATATGAAATACTTGAAGAAGTTTACCAAACTGTAATTGTGACAGATATAAACCCTGTGTCAAAAAAGCCTATGGTATTGCCGGTTTCAAAAAATGCTCTAAAGAGTAGTTTGGGAGTTAAAATTGATAAAAAATAGATTTAATTTTTTTCTTATTTTTTCAGTTTTAATTCACACTATCCTTTTTTATTCATTAAAGGTAAATATGAATTTTAATAAGCAGTTATACAATCATAAATTATATAGCTTGGATATATTAACAGTTTCCAAAAAGAATCAAGTTGCACAACATCATGTTGAAACAGAAAAAATAAGCAAAAATATACACATAGAAAAACAGCCGCTCAAAAAAATAGAAAGGGTTAGACCTAAACCTTTTATAAAAAATAAAATTGCTGATATCCCCGATAAAGACAATATTCCTATCAAAAAAGTAAATGATGTTAAGATACAGTCAATAAATAAAGATATTTCAAATTCTGCAAAACCAACAGAAGGTTATACGTATACTATAACCAAAACTAATGTGCTTAAAAATGTAGAAAGTAAATTTAACGAGGTAGCTACTCAAGAGGATGTAGCAGAGAGTAATGATTTAGAGCCTGCATTTGATATAAAAAGCTATTCTAAATATATATTGTCAAAAATTAAAGAAAGGTTGGAATATCCTTTTCTAGCAAGACGAAGGGGGATTGAAGGTGATGTTGAGGTTATGATAACGGTTAGCAAATTAGGTAAACTGGAAAAATTAGAGATACTGAAATCTTCAGGTTATGAAATACTTGATAAAAATACATTGGACATGCAGGAAAAAATTACATTTGAGCAGCTTCCACCTGAAACAGTAAGTTTCCCATTAAAGATTTCATACAGGCTTCAATAATGAAGAAAGAGATTAAATCAATAGGCACCACATCTTTTATTATTCATGACAGCAGGGTAGTGAATGTAAAATATTTACAAAATAAGGTTGATATTGTGCAACTTTTGTATCTTGACAGCTTCAATCATTACGATTTGCCGGATGAAACTGAGATTGAGCAATTGTTAGAAGCCAAACAAGAATTAAAATATTACATCCATATGCCTATTGATTTAGATTTGGGAAAAGAAGGGGATTGGGATAGATTAATATTTTTTGCCGAAAAGCTTTCCCTTTTAAAGCCTGAGCAATTAATTGTACATCCCGTAAATAATAAGATATTTTTTGATTATTTGGAAAAATTTTTAGCAAAATTTCCTGCTACCCTGGTGGAGAATATCAATGATGTGAGTTTCTTTGATAAGATATCTTCAAAAGGTGCAGATATATGCTTTGATGTCGGACACGCAATATTGGAAGGTGTGGATATTAAGGCATTTATAAACACTTATGGAAGCTTTATTAAAGCTTATCATTTGCATGGGGTAAAAAATGGTAAGGATCATCTGTCTGTCAGATATCTGGATGAAAAAAAATTAAATTATCTGTTTGGTTTTGCCAGTGACAATAATGTTGATATAATTGTCGAAGTATTTGGTGAAAAGGATTTTTACGATTCTATTAATTATTTAAAGGAGTTTTTCAGAAAAAATGATTACATTTATCACAGGTGGGATTAAAAGCGGGAAAACAACTTATGGCCTTAGTTTAGGTAATAGCTTTGACTACAAAGCATATATAGCTACGGCCGAGCCGTTTGATGAAGAGATGCAGAGGAAGATATTACTGCATAAGCTTGAGAGAAAAGGGGAGTGGGAAACCATCGAAGAGCCTTTAAATCTAACTGGGGCTCTTGAAAAATGCAAACATTACGATTTTATTTTAATTGATTGTATTACTATTTGGATAAATAATCTTATCTTTTATAAAGAAAATGTATTAAAAGAGGTTGATAAATTAGTAGAGTATATAAATATTTCAAAATTTAAAAATCTGGCAATTGTTTCAAATGAAGTAGGGCTCGGGCTGATATCTGTGGATAAATTATCAAGGGAATATACCAATTTGTTGGGACTTGCAAATCAAAAAATTGCATCCATTAGCGATAAGGTAATATTAATGGTGTCAGGTTGCCCTTTATCCATAAAATAAGCGTGTTTGGAGGAGAGTGTGAGCTATAGATTTTTCAGTAATAAGGATTGTGAATATTATCCATGTCATAAAATACAAAACCAAAATTGCCTGTTTTGTTTTTGTCCATTGTATTTAATTGAGGATTGCGGCGGTGATTTTAAATTGATGAACAATATTAAAGATTGTTCCAAATGTATAAAAAATCATGATGAGAATAGTTACGACTTTGTCCTTGGCAGATTAAAAAAATATTTTGAATCAAGGGGGCGGTAAAATATGTTAAATGAAATATTAGATAATATATCAAGACCATCAGACAAATTTTTGCAATTAGCTAAAAACCGTACGGATAATTTGCTTATGCCTCACAAGGCAATGGGAAGACTGCACGATATTTCAGAGAAACTATGTGCTATTTATGAAACTTTAAAACCTGAAATCAAAAATGCAGCCGTGTTTGTAATGGCTGGTGATCATGGCGTTGTGGAAGAGGGTGTTTCACCATTTCCTCAAGAAGTTACGGGATTAATGTTTAATGCTTTTTTAAATGATATGGCAACCGTAAGTGTTTTGGGGAAAAGGGAGGGAATAAAAATTATATTAACTGATGTAGGTTCTAAATATGAAATAGAAAATCTTGATGGTGTCAAAAATGAATTTCTATCTAAAAAAGTTGTAAAGGGGACAAAAAATTTTACAAAGGAGCCTGCAATGACAAGACAGCAGGCGGTTGAATGTGTTGAGGCTGGAATCGATGTTACGTTGAAGTACATTAAGGAAAATCAGCTTGATATAGTATTGACTGGAGAAATGGGTATAGGAAACACAACCCCATCTGCAGCTATTGGTGCAGTGATTACCGGGAATTCAGTGGAGATGATGACAGGTAAGGGTGCCGGTTTGACTGCTGAAGGGGTTTTGAAAAAAATCGAGGTTATTAAAAAAGGGCTTAAATTGCATAATCCTAAGCCGGATGACGCTCTTGATGTTCTTGCAAAAGTAGGTGGTGCTGAGATAGGGGCGATTGCAGGGACGATACTGGCAGCAGCGTACAGTAAGATTCCTGTAATAATAGATGGTTTTATATCTACGGCAGGGGCGCTTGTTGCCTACAAATTAAATCCAATTGTAAAAGATTATATTTTTGCAGGTCACTGTTCAGAAGAGCCAGGTCATATAAAAATGCTTGAATATCTTGGGCTTGAGCCAATTTTAAATTTAAAAATGAGACTTGGAGAAGGCTCTGGTGCGGTATTGGCTTTGCCAATTATAAAGCAAGCGGCAAATTTGATTTCAAATGTGTTTACATTTGAAGAGGCCGGTATTCCAAAATGAAAGCATTTTTCACAGCGCTCTCATTTTTAACAATATTTAGGCTTAATTTGAAAGATTATGACAATGAAAATGCGCCTGCATATTTCCCCCTTGTTGGTTTTTTGATTGGGCTGACTGCATATTTTGTATTATCAGGTGATATTTATTTAAAAGAAATACTTGCGCTGATTACAATAATTGTTTTTACAGGAGCTTTACACTTGGATGGTCTTGCTGATACTGCCGATGCACTCTTTTCTCACAAAGATAAAATCAAAAAGCTTGAAATAATGAAAGATAGCAGAATTGGTACAATGGGAACGGTGACACTGATAATAGTGCTTATATTTAAACTAAATATTTTTGGAAATATTAGCCCTGGTACGATTCCCGTAGCAATGTTTTTTTCAAGGGCTATTGGTTCATATATAATTTCTAATTCTTCTTATGCAAGGGCTGAAGGTACAGGGTATTTTTTTAAATCTTATTCATTTAAGGAAAATTTATTGATTTTTTTATTAAGTTCACTTGTATTGTTTATATTTATAAACTTGAAGCAGTATATAATTTTAAGCATATTAAGTTTTATTTTGGCCAGGCTATTGATAAGAGTATTTAATTTTTTCTTTGGGGGTTGGACAGGGGACACTATTGGGGCAAGTATAGAATTTTCAGAAATAATTATCTTGTATCTCTTGAGTTTTTAGAAATTTTATAAATATTTTTCAAACTCTAAAAAATTGCTTGAAAATAGCCATTTAATGTGATAATCGTTTAAAAAAATTTAGTGTAGTTAAACATAATATTTTTTTAAATAATTTAAGGGGTAATAATTATGAGCAGGACAGGCGCAGAGGCATTGGTTGAATGCTTAAAAAAACAAAAAGTAGATGTGGTTTTTGGCTATCCTGGCGGTGTACTCCTTGGTATTTATGACACTTTGTTTGATGCGGATATCTTGCATGTGCTTCCACGACATGAGCAGGGTGGCGTCCATGCCGCAGATGGGTACGCAAGGGCGACAGGGAAGGTAGGTGTCTGTTTTGGTACAAGTGGTCCGGGGGCTACCAACCTTGTGACAGGTATTGCAAATGCATATATGGATTCTGTGCCGCTTGTAGCATTCACTGGTCAGGTACCAACTGCACTTATTGGTGGAGATGCTTTCCAGGAGGCTGATATAATTGGTATTACAAGACCAATTGTAAAGCATAGCTATCTTGTTCAGAATGTGGATGATTTACCTAAAATTATCAATGAGGCTTTTTATATAGCAAGCACAGGCAGACCTGGTCCTGTGGTCATAGATTTACCTAAGGATGTGGTTGCGAGCAAGACTAAGGCCAAGTGTAACGGCGAAATAAACTTGCCTGGATACAACCCAACATACGAAGGTCATCCGTTGCAGATAAAAAAGCTTTTAAAAGAGCTTTCTGAAGCCAAGAAACCAGTGATATATGCTGGCGGTGGGGTGATAATTAGTGGTGCAACTGATGAACTGGTCAAGCTTTCTGAACAATTAAGTATCCCAGTTGTGAATTCATTTCTGGGACTTGGAGGTTTTCCAAGTGCCCACGAAAACTATGTCGGCTGGCTTGGAATGCATGGAAATTATGCTTCAAATATGGCAATGACCGAAACCGATTTTATCCTTGCAATTGGTACAAGATTTTCAGATCGTTCTACAGGGAGACTTGACGGATTTGCACCAAATGCCAAAATTGCCCATATTGATATTGACCCTGCATCTATAAGTAAAATAGTAAAAATAGACATACCGATAGTTGGTGATTGCAAAAAGGTTCTTAATCAGATAAATCAGTATATTGATAAATTTAACTGGGATAAAAACAGGGAGCAAAGGAAAAGCTGGATAAAGCAGATAAAGGTCTGGAACACTGAAAGACCGTTTAGTTATAAAAAGTCTGATAAAGTTATAAAACCGCAGTTTGTGGTGGAAGAAATTTGCAGACTTACTGACGGTGAAGCCATTATTGCCACAGAAGTCGGACAGAATCAGATGTGGGCAGGTCAGTTTTACAAATTTAAGCATCCAAGACAATTTATAAGCTCCGGTGGACTTGGAACGATGGGGTTTGGATTTCCTGCAGCAATCGGAGCAAAACTTGGTAGACCAGATAAACAGGTCTTTGATATAGCGGGTGATGGAAGCTTTTTGATGAATATGCAGGAGATTTGTACTGCGGTACAGTATAGAGTTGGTGTAAAAGTGGCTATTTTGAACAATAAATTCCTGGGTATGATAAGGCAATGGCAGCATTTGTTTTTCAATAAGAGATATTCTTATTCATGTCTTGAGTGTCAACCTGATTTTATAAAATTGGCAGAAGCTTATGGCTGTGTGGGGCTTAGGGCTGAAAAACCTTCTGAGGTGGCTGATGTGATAAGTGAGTCCCTTAAAATAGATGATAAGCCTGTATTGATGGATTTTAGGGTTGACAGGGAAGAAAATGTTTATCCAATGGTTGCAGCAGGTGCTGCACTGAATGAAATGATATTCGGGGAGTAATATCATGAGACATATAATTTCTGTTTTGGTTGAAAATCATTTTGGGGTATTGTCAAGGGTAGCAGGACTTTTTAGTGGAAGAGGGTACAATATTGAGAGTCTGTCAGTGGGGGTTACGGATGATCCTAAATATTCTATTATGACCATCGTAACTCATGGTGATGACAAGATTGTAGAACAGATAATCAAACAGTTGAGGAAGCTAATAAACACCATAAGAGTAAGGGATGTTACTCAGGTTGAACATATCGAAAGAGAAATGATGCTTGTAAAGGTGCATGCATCACCTAAATATAGGGCTGAAATATTTGGTATAGTTAATACTTTCAGAGGGAAAATAATCGATTTGACAAGTGAATCACTGGTAATTGAAATCACAGGGACTAAGGATAAAAATAAAGCTTTTATTGATGTGCTGGAAGTGTATGGTATTATTGAAGTTGTAAGAACAGGTAGTGTGGCAATTGCAAGAGGTAGCAAGTCAACAACGGAATTTACAAAACAAGATATAAAAAATCAGGAGGAATAGATGAAGGTCTATTATGAAAAAGATGCAAATCTCGAATTGATTAAAACCAAGAAAGTGGCTGTAGTAGGTTATGGAAGCCAGGGGTATGGGCATTCCAATAATTTGAAGGAAAGTGGTGTTGATGTGGTTGTGGCACTCAGGAAAGGGAGCCCTTCCTGGTCAAAGGTTGAAAGTGCAGGACTTAAAGCAATGGAAATCTCTGAGGCTGCAAAATGGGCAGATGTTATTATGATTCTTGCACCGGATGAGCACCAGGGAGATATTTATAGGGAATATATAGCGCCTAATCTTAAGGAAGGGGACTATCTTGCGTTTGCCCATGGATTTAATATCCATTTTAATCAGATTGTTCCACCTGAAAACGTAAATGTCGTTATGATTGCTCCAAAGGGGCCAGGACATCTTGTCAGGGCGGAATACCAGAAAGGGGGCGGTGTACCTTGCCTTATTGCGGTATATCAGGATTATACAGGCGATTCAAGGGAGCTTGCTTTATCTTATGCCGCAGCAATTGGTGGAGCCAGGGCAGGTGTACTTGAAACAAGTTTTAAGGAAGAAACAGAAACGGATCTTTTTGGAGAGCAGGCTGTGCTTTGTGGAGGACTTACCCAGCTTATTAAGTATGGGTTTGAGACCCTTGTTGAGGCTGGGTATGCTCCAGAAATGGCTTATTTTGAATGTTTGCATGAAGTAAAGCTAATTGTGGACCTTCTTTATGAGGGGGGAATTTCCAACATGAGGTATTCGATTAGCAATACAGCCCAGTATGGTGATATGACAAGGGGCCCCAGGGTAATTGACCCTCAGGTAAAAGAAAATATGAGAGAAGTGTTAAACGAAATTCAGACAGGTGTTTTTGCCAAAGAATGGATGCTTGAGAATAAAGCAGGCAGACCTACATTTAACGCATTAACAAGAATGGATGAAGAACATGAAATAGAAATAGTTGGCCAGAGGCTAAGGTCAATGATGAGCTGGCTTGGTAAAAGCAAAATTGTAGATAAAACAAAAAATTAATTATAAAAGGGGGCTAAGCCCCCTGGCTTATTATTAATCTCAAAAAATGTACTTGCTTTTTTTTCAATACTTGTTAAATTACCAGCAAACAGTCTAAGGGGTGTAGTTTGATAGCAAAAGAGGGCTTTCCTTTTATTATTGTGGCTCTTGTAAGTTTTTTTGTGTTGCTTATTTTTCCGAAGTGGTTTCTGGTTTTATTAAGTTTAATGTGCTTTGTTTTCTTTTTGGTTTTTTTCAGAGACCCTGAAAGAACAGTTCCTCCTTTTGAAAATATAGCGGTGTCTGCTGCTGACGGAAAAGTTGTTGAGATAAAAGATGAACTGGTTGATGGAGTTACGTACAAAAAAGTCAGCGTATTTATGAATGTGTTTAATGTTCATGTAAATAGAATGCCTGTAACAGGAACTGTTGTTAAGGTTGAACATAGACCTGGTAAATTTCTTGCTGCTGATAAACCTGAAAGTTCAATTGAAAATGAGCAGAATCTCATATATGTTGAGTCAAAATATGGTAATATGATATTCAAACAGGTTGCAGGGCTTGTTGCAAGGAGAACTGTTTGCTATGCAAAAGAAAATGAAATGTTGCAAATTGGAGACAGGCTTGGTATAATCAAATTCTCTTCAAGGGTTGATCACTATTTTCCTGAAGGCACTTTTATAGCAGTTGGTCTCAATGACCATGTGAAAGCCGGGGAAACGGTGATAGCAAGATTTGAAGATAAAGAGCAAGAGGTGAGGTAGTTGTTCGAAAAAAAATGTATTTTGCCCAACTTTTTAACAGTTATGGGGATGTTTTGCGGGTTTTACTCTATTGTTGCATCAATCAAGGGTGATTATTTGGCGGCTTCCTATGCTATACTGGCTGCTTTTATTTTTGATGGTCTTGATGGAAAGGTTGCAAGAGCGTTGAATGCTACAAGCAAATTTGGTGTGCAATTGGACTCATTAAGTGATTTGGTTTCTTTTGGAGTTGCACCGGCAGTTTTGGTTTATATGTGGCTTTTGATACCTTATGGGAGGCTCGGGTGGATGGCGGCGTTTTTATTCGTTGCGTGTGGTGCTCTTAGGCTTGCAAGGTTCAATGTGCAAGTTGGAGAGGTTGATTCCAAATTTTTTGTAGGTTTGCCAATACCTTCAGCCGCTGGAATAATTGCTACAAGCGTTCTTTTTGTAAAAGACGTTTTTGGTAATCCGACCGATTTCTCTATCCCTGTTACTTATGTATTTTTAATATATTTGCTTGCTTTTTTAATGGTTAGCTCGCTTCCTTATTATAGTTTTAAGAAAATTGACAGCCTCAGCAAACGTCCTTTTAATATTATGGTGATGTTTGTGCTGTTTATATTTATAATTGGCATGTATCCTGAAATATTTCTGTTTTTGTTTTTTTTAGGTTATGTTTTTTCAGGGCTACTACTTGGTCTACTACGTTATAAGAAAAAAATGCCCGTGGAGGAGCATATTGAAGAGGTATAACTCTTCTTTACCAGGCTGACAAAAGCCCTACCTCCTACGGGGGTAGGGCTTTTTTTTTAGATTTTTAAATAAAAATGACAGGAGGAAGTCAAATGAGAAAGATTGTAGTTTTTGACACAACATTGAGAGATGGAGAACAGGCACCCGGTTTCAGTATGAACATTGATGAAAAAATTAAAATGGCATTGCAACTTGAGAGGCTGGGGGTCGATGTCATTGAAGCCGGTTTTCCTATTTCATCCCCGGGGGATTTTGAGGCTGTAAAAAGAGTTGCTGAAACAGTAAAAAAACCTTCAGTAGCAGGACTTTGTAGGGCAAATAAGAAGGATATCGAAGTAGGTTATGAAGCATTAAAAAACGCTGTAAGGCCAAGAATTCATACTTTTATAGCTACTTCAGATATCCATATGCAATATAAATTAAAGAAAACTCCTGAAGAAGTACTTGAAATTGCTATTGATGCAGTAAAATATGCGAGAAACTTGTGTGAAGATGTTGAATTCAGTGCAGAGGATGCGACAAGGACAAATCTTGACTTTTTGTGTAAAGTTGTTGAAAAGGTTATAAAAGCGGGGGCAAAAACGATAAATATTCCTGACACGGTTGGTTATACTGTCCCTATGGAGTTTGAAAAGATTATATATACAATTATGAATAAAGTTCCAAATGTTGACAAAGCCGTCATAAGTGTTCACTGCCATAATGACCTTGGGCTTGCAGTTGCAAATTCACTGGCTGCAATTAAGGCAGGGGCATCTCAGGTTGAGTGCACAATAAATGGAATTGGGGAAAGAGCCGGGAATGCTTCCTTAGAAGAGGTTATAATGGCAATGTATGTGAGGAAAGACATTTTTAATGATGTCCAAAATGGTATAAATACGCATGAAATTTACAGGTCCAGCAGATTGCTTACTTCGATAACAGGGGTAGAGGTTCAGCCAAACAAGGCAATTATAGGAAAGAATGCATTTGCCCATGAAGCGGGTATCCATCAGGATGGAGTTTTAAAGGAAAGGACTACTTATGAAATTATGACTCCTGAAAGTGTTGGGTTTCCATCAAACAAACTGGTGCTTGGCAAGCATTCAGGAAGACATGCGTTAATTAAAAGAATTCAGGAGCTTGGTTATGATGTAGAAAAGATTGATATAGAAAAAGTCTATAATAAATTCAAGGTATTGGCAGACAAAAAGAAAGAAGTGTACGATGAGGATATAGAAATTATTGTTGACAATCAATCAAGCTCTACAAAGGAAACTTTTACTCTGGAGTATATCAATATAGTTAGTGGTAATACCGCTGTTCCCACAGCTACTGTCCAGCTTATGGATGCAAAGGGTAATATAAATATGGATGCATCAACAGGGGATGGTCCTGTTGATGCAAGTTTTAAAGCAATTGAAAGGATTTCAGGTGTTCAGGGGAGATTGAAAAAATACAGAATTAATGCCGTAACTGCCGGTAAGGATGCGCAGGGAGAGGTGGTTGTAAGTGTTGTTTTTGAGGACTCAGGTTTTGAAGTCACAGGTAGAGGTTATTCAACTGATGTGGTTGAAGCCAGTGCAAGGGCTTATCTTAACGCTTTAAACAGATATCTTAACAGAAAAAATCTTGTCAAAAAAGAGGTTGAAGGTAAAATATGAGGTGTGCCGGTTTTCCGGCGCCTCAAATTTTAGAATTTGTATCCCACTATAAAGCCTGCAAACAATTTCTCTTCTCTGTAAAATGCAATATTTGAGAATTTGTTTGAAATTCCTGATAGTAAAGTGGCGTATATGTTTTTTGAGTTAAACAGATTGTTAAAGTTAAGGATTAAAAAAGCTGATGAAGTTTTTTCTTGTCTGCGTTTATCAAAAATATGGTCATTTTCGTTAAAGTATTTATCAATGTATTTCAATTTGAAAATAGCCGTAATTTTTTTGGAGAAGTATAAGGTGGACAGGCCCGCTGAATATCCGTAATAGCTGTTGCTTTTGCCTTTAGCAGAAGATGCCAAAAATGAAACCTCAGGGTCAAAAACAAGTCCTCTTTTTTTTGTTTTGATTTTGTATCCAAATGTAAAATCTTTGAAAATTGCATCCCTTTTTAAGTCTTTGTATTCAATTTTATCTTTCCGTACATCTGAGTACTTGAGGGAATATTTAAATATAAGATTTGAACTATTTATATCATCTAATTCAAGTTTTAAACCGTATGTGTTGATATTTGTTTCACTGCGTTCATAATTTAATTTGTAAGGGTCTTCCCATGTCTTTGATAAGGGGTCTATGAATAAACTAATTTTATATTTTAAAAATTTTTAATCTTAGAGCTGTATTTTAAAAATAGCCCTTTTAGTTCATCTGTAAAACCAAATCCACCCTTAACAGAACCATTTTTTAATATTTTGGAAGAAACAATTTCGCCAATCATTGCTGAGCTATAATGAGTTTTGTCGGGTTCTTTATAACTGTGAATGGTTTTGCTGCTATTTATGTCAAAGTTACTTTTAGAAGATGCGAAAATAGAGCCAATCCCAATTTTTGTGTCCCCATATGAATAACAGGTATACATAAATATGATTATTGTAATTATAGCTAAACTTTTCATTTTATGCTCCACATTTTATAATATTTTTCAATGTCAAACTTTCTTTTAAGACCATTTTCTGACATATATCTGATTTTTCCGAATATATCCCTTTCAATAAAAGGTCTGTCGTGCATACCAAAGCACCACATTATCCCGGCATAGCTATTGGGGTCTCTGCCATCAATTGCGTATTTATTATTTAGATAAGCCATAATGTTGTAGGCTTCTTTATAGTCATTACTCCATTCAATAATCTTTTTGCCCCAGTACATTCTCATGTAATTATGTATTTTTCCTGTTTTTAAAAGCTCTTTTTGAGCCGCATTCCAATAAATGTCATGGGTATTTGCCTGTTCAAAATCTTTAAGTTTGTATAAATATTTTTTTTCATCCTGTTTGTGGTCAAATAGTGTATCTTTAGCCCATTTTGGAAGATATTTGCTTAGATTATTAGTAGTATCCGAATAAAATGTAAAATTATGCGCCAACTCTCTTCTTATAACTATTTGTTCTAAAAATGCCTCGTAGTTTTCGAAATCATCATGTGGCAAAGTTTTTAAAACTTTAATTGGCGAAATGTGCCCAAAGTGCAGGAATGGGGATAAATTGGATTCCACATTTGAGCATGGGTCATTTCTTTGTAGCGCATATCTCTTAAATCCAGTTTGAATAAAATATTCAAGGGTATTTTCGGCGTTTTTTTCTCCCCCTTTGATATTTATCGGTGAAACATATTCAACACTTTTAAGCAAACTATCTGTATCATTAATATCAAAATCTATAATCTGCTCTACATATGCATTTTTATAATCGTTCATAGAAAAATCACTGATATAATTTTCATATAATCTTTTAATCTTTGGTCTTATTGTGTAACCACCATACTCCATTTTGCTGGATGCAATTTCAACCGGCACAACAAGATTTGTATCTACTTCATATGAATTAAGATTAAGTTTTTTAAAGATATCTATTTTTATATTTTTAAGGTTAGGCAGATATGATTTATCAGTAACTAATGTATGAATATTGGTTTTATACTCACTCAGTACACTCTCAAAGCGCCCTTTTCTTAAATGGAGAGAAATTTTTCTGTTTTTAAGAGTATTGCTGATATCGTTTAAACCTTCTAAAAAAAACTTAAAACTTCTATAATTTGCTTCAGGATAGTCAAGATTTAATATGACAAGCACAATCAAAGGCAAATTATATAAATTTGACAAATAGATGGAAAATTCAAGTGAATGATTGTAATTGCACCTAAAAGCTCCCTGCATCCAGTAAAGTATATATTTGCCCTTGTTTTCAGCTTTATGTGTTTGCTTTATTCTTCCTTCAAGTATATTCATATCAACTCTTTCTTCCCCTTTAATTATACAGTGAGTACATGATAATGCAAATTTATTTTTATGATAGTCTAAAACGATACTTTTTTAGGTACTCTACAATAAATATTTCCCTTGACAGTAAATGCGGTATATGTGTATTATTTGTCATATAATGTCATTTATTGGTATAAAATGTTATGAAAATATTAGGCAGTTTTAAAGGCAAAAGCTTGCATACCATCAATGAAACAGGGAGGGTTAGTATTCCGTCCAAATTCAGGGATATACTCAAATCCAAGTATAATGATGAGTCTTTGATACTTGTTTCGCTTGGCAGCCATATAGTGGCATACCCTGTTTATGAATGGTCAAAGCTTGAGGATGCCTGGGAAAAAGAGCCTCCTACAGACCCAAAGGTAAAAAAATTTATAAAGTATCTTTATTCCACAGCAGAGGATTGCACAATAGATAAGCAGGGTAGGGTATTGATACCAAATATATTGAGAGAAAAGACAGGTCTTGCTTCTGAATGTGTGATAGTAGGGGTAAGAAATAAAATAGAAATTTGGCCGAAAGAAAAATGGGAGGCAGAGTTTGAACATGTTGATGTAGAGGATATGTTCAACACAATTTCAGAGCAGTTTCCGGAAATTAACTTATAGCAGGTGACAAATGCATAAGCCTGTAATGCCTAAAGAACTGATTGATTTTCTTGCTCCGGTATATGGTGGTGTCTATGTTGATTGTACCGGTGGTGGCGGTGGACATGCACAACTGGTTCTTGAAAGAATAGGGGAAACAGGTAAGCTTTTGATTTTTGATAGAGATCAGGATGCAGTTGATAGATTGAAATCCAAATTCGATAAACCAAATGTAGTAATTATAAATAAAAATTTTTCTGAAGTTGAATCAGTACTGGCTGAGCTTGGCATTGATAAAGTTGATGGTCTTTATGCGGATTTTGGGACATCAAGTTTTCAATTAAATGACGCTCAAAGGGGTTTTTCTTTTATACGTAACGGTCCCCTTGATATGAGAATGGACAAAAGTTTTGATATGGATGCTTACACGGTTGTCAATACATTTCCAGAGGAGACAATAGCAAATATTCTTAAAAAATACGGAGAAGAACAATTTGCAAAGAGGATTGCATCAAAAATTGTTCAAAAAAGGGGCATTTCAAAAATTTCAACTACCAAGGAGCTTGCTGATATTGTATTTGATGCAGTTCCGAAAAAGTTCCACAAGCCAGGCGTTCATCCAGCCACAAAGACATTTCAGGCCCTCAGGATTTTTATAAATAAAGAGCTTGAGTCGATAGAGTCTCTTTTAAGGTCAATTGAAAAGATAATAAAAAAGGGAGGGAGAGTAGTGTTTATTTCCTTCCACTCATTGGAAGACAGACTTGTAAAGGATTTTCTTACATTTTACGCAAAAGATTGCATTTGTGAAATAAAAACACCTGTATGTAATTGCAAAAAAGTACAAACATTCAAAATCTTGACAAAAAAGCCTGTAACCCCTTCAGAAGAAGAACTCCAGAATAACAGACTTAGTAGAAGTGCAAAATTAAGGGCTGCGGAGAAGATAGTATGAAGGCAATTATTGCGGGGATCAAGTCAATTGAAATAAGTATAAACAAAGTTTTTTTTGTGAAGCTTTTTATAATTGCTGCAATTAGTGTCGCTATTATAGCGGTAAAAATTTCAAGTATCAAAACCGGTTATCAGATTAGCAAAATAAGTTCAAGGCTTAAAGAAGCAAGGATAAGATACGAGAGTTTGAAAAGACAAGAATATAAGATTACCGATGTATATCTTTTAACAGAAAAAGCTGATGATATGGGGCTTAAACTTATGGATGCCGGGCGGACATTTTATGTTAAATGATTATTTTAAAGCAACTTTTATAGCAGGTGCTTTGACAGTTTGTATATTAGGTATTGTTCTCAAACTTTTTTACCTGCAAGTTGTAAAACACGATTTTTATGAGGATATGGCAAAAAACCAGTCTTCTGTTACAGTAACATTGGATAAAAATAGAGGTATGATTTTCGACAGGAATGCAAAAGTTTTGGCAACAAATGTTTATACTGCATCAGTTTATGTTGATGCTTCAAAGATAAAAAATCCTAAGAATTTTATATATGTTTTGAGTGTCAACGGTGTAAATCTTTCAAACAGGGTAAAAGAAAAAATTTTGAAAAAAGATCGTTTTGTATGGATTGACAGAGGCCTTGATGTAGAAAGTGCAAGGAAGCTTACTCGTCTTGATGAAAATTTGCAGCTAATTTACCAGGAAAGAAGATTTTATCCGGAAGGGGATACTGCTTCAAAAATAGTTGGGTTTACAGGGATTGATAATCAGGGGCTTGAAGGTGTCGAAACATTTTTTGAAAAAACTCTCAAAGGGGAAAAAGTCAATGTGGCTGTTTTGAGAGACAGCAGAGGTAACACAATGACTTTTGAAGACAAGATAATGAAAACCAGCCCGGATAAAAATATCTATCTGTCTTTAGATGTGGATTTACAAAAGGTTGTAAGTGGAATCTTATATAATGATTTGAAAGAATTTGGGGCAAAAGGTGTACTTGCAGGTGCTATGGATATACAAACAGGTGAGATAATCTTCTCTACTTCACTGCCATCTTTTGATGCAAATAGCTTTGAAAATTACAAAAGGCAGCTATGGAAAGACCCTTTGTTTTATTATCTTTTTGAGCCTGGCTCGATATTTAAGGCTGTTACGTTTGCAGCCCTTTCTGATGCAGGAGTTTTGAAGTGGAATGAGAAGGTAAACTGTGAAAACGGTAAATATTATTATATGGGGCATACATTTAATGATGTGCATGAGTATAAGGAACTTAACTTATCCGAAGTATTTGCATTTTCAAGTAATATCGGGACTATAAAGCTTTCGGAAAAAATTACCTCCAGACAGTTTTATGATTATATCAAAAAATACGGTTTTGGAGATAGTTCAGGGGTAGTAGGATTCGCGGATGAAACCGGGCTTTTGAGAAATTACAAACAGTGGTCAGGGCTTTCAAGACCATCAATTTCAATTGGCCAGGAGGTTCTCGTAACACCCATTCAGATTTTAAGATTTTATGCTTCAATAGCTAATGGGGGTTATCTGATTACCCCAAGAGTGATAAAAGGTGTTTCGAAGGAAAGAAAAAAAATAATGAGTGATTATACAGCAAATTTACTGAAAGAACTTTTGATAAAGGTGGTTGAAGATGGAACCGGTCAAAATGCAAAGTCTTCAATTGTTAAGATTGCAGGAAAGACCGGTACGGCACAAAAATTTGACAAAGAGAGCAACTCCTATTCATATAGGGAATACAACGCGAGTTTTGTTGGCTTTTTTCCAGCCGAAAACCCTAAGTTTGTAATGATTGTTACTTATGATTCTCCTAAAAAATCAATTTACGGTGGGAGCACGGCTGCTTATACTTTCAGAAAATTGGCGGAGCAGATAGCAGTATTTTATAAATTAAATCTTAATCAAATGCTGGTGGAAGATGAGAATAAAAGAGCTTCTTGATAGTAAAGACATTATTGATATTTCTGATGAAAAGCTCCTTGATATTGATGTTGAAGATATCTCATTTGACCATAGAGCACTTAAAGAGAAATCTGTTTTTGTTGCAATGAAAGGAGAGACATTTGATTCACACAATGTAGTAAATGATGTTATTAAAAATGGGAAGGTGCTCACAATTATATCAGAAAAAAGGCTGCAAGGGGTTGCCCATATTTTGGTAAACGATTCAAAAAAAGTGTTTAATAATATGTGTATAAACTTCTTTGGAATAGATTTCAGTAAGCTTACAAAGGTAGGTATTACCGGTACAAACGGTAAGACGACAACAAGCTATCTTGTTGAAAGCATTTTACTGTCTGCAGGTAAAAAAGTAATAAGGCTTGGAACAGTTGAATACAATATATACGGTGAAAAAATTATTGCCAATAATACGACTCCGGGAATGTATGAAATATGTAGAATGATCAGTGAAGGGTTGAAAAAGGGCGCTGATAGCCTTGTAATGGAGGTCTCATCACATGCTCTCAAGCAAAACAGAATTTTGGGGATACCATTTGATGTGACAGCTTTTACAAACCTTACCGGGGATCATCTTGATTATCATAAAGATATACAAGATTACTATAATTCAAAAAAGATGCTTTTTACGGAAAAATACACTGACAGATGCGTGGTTAATATAGAGCATGAATATGGGAAAAGGCTTTTTGAAGAAATAAAACTTGATAAGTTATCTTATTCGCTTTCCAGAGGCAGTGATATTATACCTTTGAATGTGGAATACTCTCTTAACGGCATTAAATGTGATTTGTCAATAAAAGAAGATATCTATCAAATAGATGCAAATCTTGTAGGCCAACACAATCTTGAAAATATCTTATGTGCTTCAGGGGTAGCTTTTGCGCTTGGCCTTGATAGAGGATTTATTGAAACAGGGATTAATAATCTTAAAAATGTCCCGGGCAGGCTTGAAAAATTTGAACATAAAGGTGTTTTTTACTTTGTGGATTACGCTCATACAGATGATGCACTGCTAAATGTTTTAAAGGCGCTACAACCTTATAAGAAAAATAGAATTATTACTGTATTTGGTTGTGGCGGCGACAGAGACAGGACTAAAAGGCCAAGAATGGCAAAGGTTTCTCAAAGTTATTCTGACATAACAATCGTTACAAGTGATAATCCGAGGACAGAATCACCTGAGAAAATTATTGATGATATTTTAGAAGGTTTTAGTAGCATGGAAAATGTCATTGTTATTCCGGACAGAAGAGAGGCGATATTGCACTCAATATCAATAGCCTTAAACGGGGATATAGTTTTGATAGCAGGTAAAGGTCATGAAGATTACCAGATTATCGAAAAAGAAAAGATTCATTTTGATGACCGGGAAGAGCTTTTAAAAGGGTTTAAAAATATATGAAAAAATTTGATATAGCTTATTACCTTCAAAATTTTGTTGATATAAAAGTTGAGAATGAAATCTTCTTTGGCGGTGTCAGTATCGATTCGAGAAAAATTAAAGAAGGGGATATATTTATCGGCTTGAAAGGTGAAAATTTTGACGGAAATATGTTCGCTGATGATGCGATAAAAAAAGGTGCCTGTGTTGTGATTCTTGATAATGAGGAAGTGTATAATAGAATCGATTACAACAAGATACTGGTAAAAAACAGCTTAATGGCCTTAAAAGGGATAGGAAAGGCAAACCTCAATAGCTACAAGGGTAAAATTGTTTGTATTACTGGAAGTGCCGGGAAAACAACCACCAAAAAAATGGCAGGTGAGGTTTTGGGCAGTAAAAAAAGTGTATTTGTAGCTTATAAAAATTTTAATAATGAAATAGGTGTGTCTTTAAATGCGGCAAATATTGATACTCAAAGTGAATATGCTATTTTTGAAATAGGCACCAATAATCCTGGCGAAATTGAAGCACTATCCGGTTATTTGAATCCTGATATAGGAATAGTAACAAATGTAGGTAAATCACATATTGGAAGATTTAATAGTGTTGATGCAATCGGCACTGAAAAAGCAAGTATGCTTGAGTATGTTAAAGATTATGCAATTGTTTATGAAAATGTGGTACCTTTTATTAAAAATTACAAATGTAAGGTTATTGTTTATGGTTTTTCAAATAAATGTGATGCGAGAATTTTTGGCGAAAAACTGGTAAATAACAATATTAACTTTTCAATCAATTTCAGAGATAAAAAATATCAATTTGTGTTGAATCATTTTTATAATCACTTTGTGCAAAATCTTTGTGCAGCCGCAGTATTGGGCTTAAGTGAAGGGATATCTTATGAAAGTATTGCCGAGACAATATTAAACTTTTCTCCGGAAGAGCACAGAGGGGATGTCATAAAAATAGGGGACCTTACAGTAATTGATGATACATATAATTGCTCCTTCGAGTCCCTTTTGGAAGCATTGAGGAGCCTTGGGAATATTGAAAATGATTGTGGTAAATACGCGCTCATAGGCGAAATGGCAGAAATCGAAGGTTTTGAGGATGAGTTTTATAAACAAATAAATGAATTTGCCAAAAACAATAATAATATCAGATTTATGTTTTTCGGGGAAAAGTATGTAAACCTGCCTGCGTATGACAATACTGAAAGCTATTTAACAAAAGATGAAGTGTTTAAAAAGCTGTCAGAGATGAATAGCGGAGTTTTGCTTATTAAGGCTTCAAGGAGCAAAAGGTTTGAAGAGTTTGTTGAGTTTATAAAGGGTAGAAGTCAGGAGATGGGAAAAAATGCTGTATAACTTACTTTATCCATTATCAGAATATTTTATTGTGTTTAATGTGTTTAAGTATATTACCTTTCGTACAGTCTATGCCATAATTACTTCCTTGATTCTAAGTTTATATTTAGGTCCTATTGTAATAGAAAAACTTAAAAATTTACAACTTTCCCAGAAGGCAAAAGGTTATGAGCCTGAAAGGCATAAGGCAAAAGAAGGCACCCCGACAATGGGCGGTATCTTTATAATTATTTCTGCTGCAATATCAACGATTTTATGGGCTGATTTGAAGAATTTATATATCTGGATAGCACTTTTTGCCTTCATTTGTACAGGGATGATAGGGTTTTATGACGACTATATCAAGACCGTAAAAAAGAATCCTGAAGGGATAACACCTAAAGCTAAATTTGTTCTCCAGCTGTTAGTTGCGGTAATTGTTTCAATTTCTGTTATATTTGCAAGCAAAGGCGATTTTTCAACAAAACTGGCGTTTCCATTTTTTAAAAATCTTATAATAGACTTATCATATTTTTATATTGTTCTATCAGTTTTTATAATTGTTGGTACATCAAATGCGGTAAATCTCACCGATGGACTCGATGGTCTTGCGGTGATGCCAAGTGTTATCTCTTTTGGGACATTTATAATTTTTGCATATGTAGCTGGGAATATAAAAATAGCAAACTATTTGCAGATTTTTTACGTACCTGGCTCAGGTGAATTGTCAATTTTTTGTGGGAGCCTTGTGGGTGCTGGACTTGGGTTTTTGTGGTTCAATGCATATCCAGCATCTGTATTTATGGGTGATGTGGGTAGTTTGTCACTTGGGGCGGCTCTTGGGACAGTGGCAGTCATTGTAAAACAGGAAATTGTACTTGCTATTGTTGGAGGATTATTTGTTTTGGAAACGATTTCAGTAATTCTTCAGGTTGGATTTTTTAAGGCAACAAAAGGGAAAAGACTGTTTAGAATGGCACCTATTCATCACCATTTTGAACTGAAAGGATGGCAGGAGCCCAAAATTATTGTGAGATTCTGGATTGCTTCATTTGTTCTCGCGTTGCTTGCTTTAAGTACTCTAAAATTAAGGTAATTATATGAAAACTGCTATTTTAGGATATGGTAAGAGTGGAAAATCTGCTGAAAAATTACTAAAAAAAATGGGTATTAACAATATCCATATATATGACGACAAGTTAACAGATTTTCCTGAAATTAACAAGGTTACGGATGAGTATGACATATATGTGGTATCTCCAGGTATTGATATCAATAATCTTGGAATAAATAAAAATAAAATAACAAGCGAAATTGACCTTGCGTACAATCTTCTGGAAAGAGAATCAAAAATAATAGCGGTTACGGGAACAAATGGAAAATCCACTATCACTTATCTGACCGCACAGATACTCAATAATTATGGTGTAAAAGCAAAAGCCTGCGGAAATATAGGATTTGCTTTCGGTGAAGCCGTTATTGAAGGGTATGATGTCTATGTGGTGGAGCTTAGCAGTTTTCAGATTGATTTGATAAAATATTTCAGGGCAGATGCATCTTGCATTTCCAATGTTACAGATGACCATTTTGACAGGTATGGTAATTTTGAGAACTATTTGAAATCAAAAATAAAAATAAAAGACATCACAAAAGGTCAGCTATTTTCTTTAAATAGTGAATGTCTTGTAAATAAGCTTCCCGAATCAACAGTTTTTATAGATGAAAATTTGAAAAATTTCCCTGTTTTCGAGGACAACAAACTAAGATTTGAAAATTTTTACGTGAGCCTTGATAACTTTAACCTTTATGGGTGGCATAATAAAATTAACCTTGCTTTCTCCTTAAGCCTGTCTTCTTCATTGTTTGATTTCTTTGGTGATATGACACATTTAATAGAAAATCTAACAGGGCTTGAGCATAGGTGCGAATTTGTGGGTGCAATAAATGAAACGATTTATATAAATGATTCCAAGGGAACAAATGTTGACTCTACAATGGTTGCATTAAAATCAGTAAAAGAAGATTGCATATTGATTTTAGGTGGTTATGACAAAGGGGGGGACTTTGGCGAGCTTGCAGCTCTTATAAATGAAAAAGTTAAAAAAGTAATACTTTATGGTGCAGCTGCAGCAAAGATAGAAAATCAGCTTTTAGGAAGAGTAAATGCAGAAATAATAAGTGTTTATTCATTAAAAGATGCCGTTGAGAATGCTTATCAAAACAGTGAAAATATAAAATATGTCCTTTTTTCTCCGGGATGTGCGAGCTTTGATCAATTCAAAAATTTTGAAGAAAGAGGGGAATATTTCAAGAAATATGTAAATGAAATAAAGGAAAAGATAGGATGAGAGTTGATAATTTATCAAATGAAAAGATAAAATTGATAACCGTTACTCTTCTGTTGGTGCTTATAGGTTTTATATTTGTTTTTTCAGCCGGCTCAATGCAGGCTTTACGTATTGGAAAAAGTGAAACATATTTTTTCTTCAAGCAGTTTATAGCTTCAATTATCGGTGTGCTGACCATGATAGCTGTGTATAGAATACCGCTTGAGTTTTATCGAAAAGCAGTGTTTGTAATTTATCTTATGACACTGTTTTTGTTGCTGGCGGTATTTGTGTTTCCTGCAATCAACGGCTCACATAGATGGATTGTTTTTCAGTTAATAAATTTACAACCTTCAGAAATAGCCAAATTTACTACAATATTATACCTGGCTCATTATCTTGATAAAAAGCAGGATAAATTAAAAGACTTTTCAAGAGGTTTTTTGCCTGCTTCAATACTGCTTGGTATACTTGCATCTTTGATTATGCTTGAACCGGATTTTGGTACAACTTTTCTTTTGATGCTTCTTGCATTCACACTGCTTTTTGTAGGCGGGATAAATGTTATGCATATATTGGGCGCAATCTTTATGGTGATTCCGATTCTTGTGACACTTATTATGATGGGTGATTACAGAAAAATGAGATTTATAAGTTTCTTAAATCCATGGGAATATAAAGATACCGTTGGCTATCAGCTTATCCAGTCATTGACTGCCGTTGGGAGCGGTGGGCTTTTTGGTAAAGGACTTGGCAATAGCTCACAAAAACTGTACTTTCTGCCTGAGGCACATACCGACTTTATATATTCCATTATTGCAGAAGAATTTGGCTTTATTGGGGCAGTTATCGTATTAATTCTTATTTGTTACATTTTTTATATATCCTTTAAAATAGCATTTATGCATAAAGACAGGTACAAGAGACTTCTTACTCTTGGGATAGCTTTTTTGATAATTTATCAGGCTATTATACATATTGGTGTTGCAATTGGTATGCTTCCTACAAAAGGGATTACACTGCCTCTAATAAGCTATGGTGGTTCTGCGCTAATTTTTCAGCTTGGTGCTATTGGGATTTTGCTTAGAAGTGTAAAGGAGTTGCAATGAAAGTTATTCTGGCAGGTGGTGGCACAGGAGGACATCTTTATCCTGCAATTGCTGTGGCAGAAGAGTTAAGGGCCAAAGGGGTAGAGTTTGTTTTTATGGTATCAGACAGAGGTCTTGAAAGGGATATTTTGACAAAGATGAATTTTAACTTTATTGAACAGCGCATAAAACCTTTTGCAGGGCAGAATATATTTGGGAAGATTAAAGTAATTACAAGTATAATTAAAGAGTTTTACAGATTAAGAAGGTATTTTGATGTTAGTGACAAGGTTATTCTTTTTGGAGGGTTTGCAGCGGCAGTCTCAGGTATAATAGCAATTACCAGAGGGTGTGATTTGTATGTTCATGAGCAAAACTCTGTAATGGGAAGGACAAATAGATTTTTTGCCAAGTATGCAAAGAAAGTATTTGTAAGTTTTGACAAGACATTGAAAGCAAAGGGTAAAATAGTTCAGGCGGGAAACCCGGTAAGAAAAAATATCCTTCAAAGAGAGCCTAAAGATATTTTAAATAAAACGATTTTGCTTATTGGTGGGAGCCAGGGCAGCAGACTTTTGAACAGTATAATGACAGAGAGTGCAAAAGAGCTGATAGATAAAGGATATTCAATAATTCACCAGACAGGCAAAAAGCTTTACAATGAAACTACCCACAGATATGAGCAGATGGGAATATTAAATGATAACAAACTAAAAGTTTTACCTTATCTTGAAGATATAGATAAGTATTATGAAATGGCTGATATAATTGTTAGTCGTGCCGGTTCTGGTTCGGTATTTGAAATAATGACAGTCAAAAGACCTGCCGTCTTTGTGCCTTTAAAAATAGCTGCTGAAAACCATCAGTATTTCAATGCGCTTGAGGCGGTAGAAAAGGGAATAGGGGTAATTATTGAAGAGCATAATCTGGATAAAAACCTACTTATAAAAAAGTTGGAGGATATTTCCAACAATTATCAGAAGAAATATTTACCAAAACTAAAGCAACTACATTTAAAAGACTCAGTTTCGATTATTTTAAAAGGGATGAATTTATGATTTTTGGAAAGGTAAAAAAAATACATTTTGTTGGTATTGGTGGAATAGGGATGAGCGGTATAGCTGAGGTGGTGAAAAATTTAGGCTTTGAAGTTACTGGCTCAGACCTCGGGGAAAATGCCAATATAGAAAGATTAAAAGGGCTTGGTGTAAAAGTATTTAAAGGCCACTCAAAAGAGAATGTGGAAAATGTAGATGTGGTAGTTTATTCATCTGCCGTTAAAAAAGACAATCCTGAGATTTTGGCTGCTACTGAAATGTATATACCTTGTATAAGAAGAGCTGAAATGCTTGCGGAATTAATGCGCATGAAATACTCAATAGTTGTTGCAGGAAGTCACGGCAAAACGACCACGACTTCAATGATTGCAGAGATTTTTAAATTAGCCAAGCTTGACCCAACTATTGTAATTGGTGGGAGACTCAACAGTGAAAACAACAACGCAAGTTTGGGCAAAAGTCTTATTATGATTTCCGAAGCAGATGAAAGTGACAGGTCTTTTCTCATTTTATATCCAACTTTTTCGGTTATTACAAACATAGACCTTGAGCATCTTGATTGTTATAAAGACCTTGATGATATAAAAAATGCCTTTGCAGAATTTGCCAACAGAGTACCATTTTATGGCAAAAATTTTATCTGTCTTGATGATGAAAATTGTGCAGATATTTTTCATCTGATAAATAAAAAAGTAGTTACTTACGGGATACATTCGAAAGCAGATATTACTGCTTCAAATATAAGAAAAAATGGCTTCAAAACATCTTATAATGTAAGTGCATATGGTGAAGACCTGGGAGAATTTGAGCTGAATTTTCCTGGCGAACATAATGTTTCCAATTCGCTTGCTGCAATAGGGATGGCATTGGAATTTTCAATTGAAATATCGGTGATTAAAGAAGCGATAAAAAACTTTCAGGGTGTTCAAAGAAGGCTCAGTAAAAGATTTGAATCTGAAGATATAGTTGTTTTTGACGATTACGGTCATCACCCCACAGAGATAAAAGCGACACTAAAGGCTGTAAGGGAGGCCTATGAAGATAGAAATATAATAGTTATATTTCAACCCCATAGATACACAAGGACCAAGCTTTTGATGAATGACTTTGCAAAATCATTTTTTTATGCCGACAGGGTTTTTGTAACCGATATTTATCCTGCAAGTGAATCACCAATTGAAGGGGTAGATTCAAAAGTGCTGGTCGAAGAGATGAAAAAACATGGATTCAAAGATGCTGTTTATCTTGAAAATAATGAAGATTTTTTCAGATATATAGATGGTTTAAACTTAAACAAATCTGTAATTATGACTTTTGGAGCAGGAAGCATTACAAAGTTTTCTTTTGAACTGGCAGAATATTTTAAAAGGAAATAGGATGAAAAATAAAAGAATAGCAGTACTTTATGGTGGTTTTTCAAGTGAGAGGGAAGTATCTCTCAAAACAGGAAGTGCAGTGTATAATACACTAATTGAAAACGGGTATGAAAATTGTGTTCTGGTAGATGTGGATAAAAATATTGCAAGCAGGCTTATAGAGTTAAAACCTGATATTTGTTTTAATGCACTTCATGGAAGGTTTGGCGAAGATGGCACCATACAGGGGCTTTTGGAAAGTCTTGGGATAAAATATACCGGTTCGAATGTTGCAGCAAGTGCTGTTGCATTTGATAAGGCTTTATCAAAATATGTTTTTGTTGCAAACAACATACCTACTGCAAATTATATGGTATGTGATGGGGATTATAATGTAAAAATCCCTTTCAAAAAATGTGTTGTCAAACCGGCCCGTGAAGGCTCAACAATTGGAATCAGTATTGTAGAAAACCAGATTGAATTTGATAAGGCATTAAAAGAGGCACTGAAATTTGACACGAAAATTATTATTGAAGAGTTCCTTCAAGGTAAAGAGCTTACTGTAAGTGTTTTGTCAGATATTGTTCTTCCACCCATATGGATACGGCCGAAAAAAGGTTTTTATGACTATGAATCAAAATATACAAAAGGGATGACAGGATATATATTTGAAACAGGTTTAACTGAAGATGAGATGGAAAGGTTAAAAGAAGTTTCCTTGATGGCTGTCAGGGTGATTGGGTGCACTTCTGCTGCAAGGGTTGACTTTATATATGATGGCAATGATTTTAATGTACTTGAGGTAAATACATGTCCAGGAATGACTGAGACAAGTTTATTGCCAAATGCAGCTAAAAAGGCAGGATTAAGTTTTATACAGTTGATAGAAAAGATGCTGGAGCTTGCATAAATGAAAATTATAAGGGGTTTTAAGATAGTTTTACTGATTTCAATTATGGTTGCACTACTTTACTATATAAATGCTGAAATCAGAGAATTTTTAAGAAGCCCTTATTTTTATGTTAAAAATGTCAAAATTATAGGTGTATCAAATGCGGATATAAACAAACTTGATAAGTTTTCAAAAAAGATAATCGGGAAGAATATTTTTAAGATAAAATCTGATGTTTACGGTGAGAAATTTAATGATAGCTGGATAGAAAGGATTGAGATTATAAGGAATTATCCTTCAACAGTGATTTTGAATATTTATGAAAAGAAACCTTTGTTTAATTTTGTTAAAGACGGTGTAGTTTATAGTTACTTGAATGACGGAAGCTATTTGAAGGCAAGAACCAATATCAGTAATATTTCTGTAGAAGGCAAATTCTGGCAAAGCAATCTCAATAAATTTTCTTCCTTTATTGATAGCAAATATCTTAAAACATTTGAAAAAATAGAAATTTACGATTCATACATCTTGATGAAGGGTAAAGATATTCTATATAAATGTGGATTTAATGCGGATACTTTTGAAGATGCAATGAAAAGGATGGACTTGATACTTAAAAGGTATAAAAAAGTTAACTATGTGGATTTAAGGATAGATAAAAGAATTTATGTTGATGGAGTTAGGCTATGAAACAGGATAATGTTTATGTAGGGCTTGATATAGGGACTACAAAGGTATGCGCTGTAATTGTAAAGAAAAATGCAGATGATTCTCTTGACGTTATTGGTGTTGGCAAGGCTCCAAGCGTTGGACTTAGAAAGGGTGTTGTTATAAATATTGATGCAACGGTCAACTCTATAGTTGAAGCTGTGAAAGAAGCTGAAAAAGTCTCCGGTGTGCAGGTGAAAAGTGTTTGTGCCGGGATTGCCGGGGGGCATATAAAAAGCTTTAATTCAAGGGGGATAATTGCCGTAAAAAACAGGGAAGTTACAGCTAAAGATGTAGACAGAGTTATTGAATCGGCATCTGCAGTTGACATACCACTTGGCAGTGAAGTTTTACACGTTATTCCTCAGCAGTATATTCTGGACGGCCAATCAGAGATAAAGGACCCTATTGGGATGAATGGCATAAGGCTCGAAGTAGATGTGCACATTGTCACAGGGGCTGTAAGCAGTGCGAAAAATATATTAAAAAGTTGCGAGAGGGCAAATATTTCAGTTGATGATATAGTTCTTGAGCAGCTTGCATCAAGTGCAGCGGTATTATCAGATGATGAGAGAGAAATCGGTGTTTGTTTGATAGATGGTGGCGGTGGCACAACAGATATGGCTGTATTTAAAAGAGGGGCTGTTTGTCATACAGCGGTTTTGCAACTTGGTGGGAACAATTTTACAAGAGATTTATCTATTGGGCTTAATACTCCTGAGTCTGAAGCTGAAAAACTTAAAAAACAATATGGCTCTGTCTGGCTTCCAACAACTACGGATGAGACTATTGATGTGCCTTCAGTTGGAGGCAGGCCACCTCGCAAAATATCAAAACCTGTATTGACACAAATTTTGCAGGCAAGGTGTGAAGAGATTTTACAAATGTTTTTGGGCGAACTTCAAAAAAAACAGTTATTGGAGTTTTTGGGGGCTGGAGTAGTTGTAACAGGGGGGTTGTCAAATCTTGCAGGAATTGAATACCTGGCTCAATCGATATTTGAGCTTCCGGTGAGGGTTGGGAGACCTTTGAATGTTCATGGGTTAAAAGATTTGGTAGATGATCCTGTGTATGCCACAGGGGTCGGTCTGGCGATTCATGCGGCCAGAAAGGGGCATCAGCAAGTTAAAATATCTAAAGGTAGCGATGAAAAAGTTTTTTTACAAGTCTTAAAAAGAATGAAGAGCTGGTTTGGTGAGTTCTTCTAAAATAAATGGGGGTGAGCATATGTTTGAATTTGAAAGTATTACAAGTGGTGCGGTTATAAAGGTTATAGGAGTTGGCGGAGCTGGTGGCAATGCTATCAACAATATGATAAAGGCTGGCATTGAAGGGGTTGAGTTTATCTCAGCTAATACCGATGCACAGGCTTTGTCCAAAAACCTTGCTCCGGTTAAAATTCAGCTCGGTACAAATCTCACCAAAGGTCTTGGTGCAGGTGGTAATCCTGAAGTTGGAAGAAAGGCAGCTGTTGAAGATGCTGAAAGTATTGAAGATGCTTTAAGAGGAGCTGACCTTGTTTTTGTGACAGCCGGTATGGGTGGTGGTACAGGTACAGGTGCAGCTGCAGTTATAGCAAGTATTGCAAAAGACATGGGCGCTTTAACAGTTGCAGTTGTATCAAAGCCATTTTATTGGGAAGGTAAAAGAAGGAATGAGTTTGCAGAGCAGGGTTTGAAATTTTTAAAAGAACACGTTGATACTTTTATAGCAGTACCAAATGACAGACTGCTTGATATTATTGACAAAAATACATCTTTTACAGAGGCTTTCAGAATTGCAGATGACGTTCTGAGACAGGGTGTTCAGGGTATTTCTGATACCATAAACAGTGAAGGGTATATTAATGTGGATTTTGCCGATATCAGGGCGATAATGGAGTCAAAAGGGATGGCTCTTATGGGTATTGGGCAGGCAAGCGGTGAAAATAGGGATATTGAGGCGGCCAAGAAGGCACTGATGAGTCCGCTTCTTGCCGATGCAAATATCAAAGGAGCTGAAGGGATACTGATTAACATTACTGGCGGACAGGATATTACTATGTATGAAATACAGAATATAGCCCAGTACATTTATGAAAATTCCGGCGAAGATGCAGCAATTTATAAAGGGGTTGTAATTGATGAAAAGTATCAGGGACAGATAAAGGTTACTGTGGTGGCAACTGGCCTTGGAAGGGTGAAAGAGACACCTAAAACCGTTAAAATGGATGAATATATAAAGAATACGACACCTGAAGCTTCAAAAATCATTAAAAAAGTTCAAAATATTAGAAATATTGACAGAGGGCTAAAAACTCTGGATGACTTTGATGAAGAGGAGTATGAAATCCCTACATATATTAGAAAGCAAGTGGATTAATGAGGTTTTTGCAGGTTATAAATGTAAGGTGGTATAATGCCACGGCATGGTATGCGGTGAATTTGTCCCGTATTTTAAAAGAGCACGGGCATGAAGTGATTGTGATCGGATTGCCCGGCTCACCCCCTATCAAAAAAGCCAGAGAGTATGGTCTGGGGGTTTGTGAATTAAATCTTAATACTAAAAGTCCTGCATTAATTTTAAAAAACATAAAAACACTAAATTTATTGATAAATAATTTTAAACCTGAAGTGATAAACTGTCATAGGGGAGAGTTTTTTTGGTGGTTTGCCTATAAACGTTTTAAATCAAAAAGTTTTACACTTATTCGCACAAGAGGTGATCAAAGAAAGCCATCTGGGGACATATTTAACAGATTTATCCACTCTAAATGGTGTGATATGATTGTGGCAACAAGCAAAAAGATTAAAGGCTACTTCACGGATGTGGGGATAAGTGAAAATCATATTAAAGTCATATACGGTGGAGTAGATACCAAAGTTTTTCATCCTGATAAAACATTGAGGGGAAAAATAAGGGATGAGTTTAATTTCACTGAAGATGATTTTGTAGTGGGTATTGTAGGGAGATTTGATCCAGTAAAAGGGCATGAGGTATTAATAAGAGCTGTGGCTCACCTTTTTAATAATGAAAATATTAAAAATATAAAATTATTCATTGTAGGCTTTGACAGTATAATTAAGAAAACTGAGTTGATTGATGTTATAAAACAGAATGGAATTGAAAGCATTGTAAGATTCACAGGAATTCGTGAAGATATTTGCGCAGTAATGAACAGCTTTGATTTAGGGGTTGTATCGTCAGTAGGCTCAGAAACTATTTGCAGGGTAGGGATGGAAATAATGGCATGCGGGGTTCCTCTTGTGGTTTCCAATATTGGCACACTTCCTGAACTGGTTGAGGACGAGAATGTTTATCAATATGATAATCATATATATCTGGCAGAGAAGATAAAAAAACATAGCAAAAATGTTAGAATTTATTCAGATGAAAACTTTTATAATGAATATATGAAAATTTTAGAGCAAATAAAAAAGGGGGCTTAAGCCCCCTTTTGAAAAATTATTTGTCTGTAATACTTACAGGGTTTTTCCCGCCAAATTTGTTCCAGTCAATGACTGGGTTTTCACCGTGACAACTGGAGCACCTCAGAGCTTTTTCTTTGGGAAGGATACCATGACTCACTGAGAAATATTCTGTGACTTCCTTAAAGCCTACAAATGAGGATTTTTGAAGGAATGGTTTATCAGGTTTCCCATTTGCCATAGTCCCTAATTTTTCACCTATAAATATAGCCTTTTCAAGGTTATCTCCAACTCCGTTGCCGTTTTTATCTTCGCCAGGTCCACCCTTAGTAACTAAGCCAAGTTTGATTGGTAATCTGTTGCCATCTTTATCAACAGGGATTCTTGATGTATATTTTTTGAAAGGATAAATTTTGCTGCCTTTTATATTTTTGCTACCGGTAGGGGTAAGCTTTTCACTGGTAGTTTTATCCCACCACATATACTCTACTGGCACAGAATGTTCATCTTTTATAACTACTTTAAACAGCCAGAAACCACTTTTTTCACTCTGGTGCAGCTGGCTAAAATCTTTATGGACAAGTCCTCCTGTTTTGCCTACGTGACAAGTTACACAGGCAACAGCACTGCATTTATTGTAGATTTCATCCTTGTGAATTTGTCCTGAATGACACTTTACACATGACTCAGATTCAAAATAGTGATCATAGGCCCAGTTGTTGAGGCCAGCGCCTCTTATCATTCCATGGTCAGTTCTTGGTCTTTTGGTATGACAATCAACGCACATAAGCCCTTTTGCTGCATGAACGTCCACATCGCTTGCATAATCAACGCCTCTTTTAAATAATGGGCCTCCTCCAGCTGTATAGTGACATCTCATACATGCATCATTTGTTGGGCGTCCTACAGATTGCAGAGCTTTATCACTCATATCTTGAGTAAGTCTTAATATAAGGTTACCATCTTTATCACCAACTTTTATAACGTTTCGTTTTGATTTATCATACTCTTCTGCATGACAATAGAGACACTCTACTGCATTTCTCTGCTCAAATGTAGCTACTTCATAATCAACAGGGGGAAAACCACCGCCGATATGACAATTTCCACATCCCATCCCTATCATTTTTCCATCTTTGTCAGGAAGTATACCAAGATAGTTTGCAAGAGGATAAGCACCAGGGCAGTTTCCAATCCTGTATTTTTTTCCAACTTCTTTGCTGCCTGTTATATACTTACCATCCTTGTCTTTCAGGTATTTTGGCGGAACAGGACCTGCCCATTTGTAATGGGAAGAATTCATTACCTCTTTTATAGCGCCTTCATGACACTTTTCACAAAAATAAGCTCCGGTGTATCCTGTTAATTTACTGTGTGGGTTAGCCTTTCTGGCGCTTCTTGCTTTGTACTTGGAATATTGTTCCGACTTGTAATAATCTTCGCTTAAAACATAACCATCAGCAAAGCAGCAAACTGAAAATGATAAAACGGACAGCAAAATAAATAAATATTTTTTCATATTTCCTCCTAAATTAATAAAAAAAAGGCAACCCGTGAGGTTTGCCTTTAATGTCAGTTACTTAGTCACCCCTGAAAAATTCGTTTTTGAGCAAATATTGTAGTTTTTTTTATACATTTTATTTTAACTTTTTGTAAAATGTTACGTATGGAACCACTAAATTTTATGTGCTGCATCCCAAAAGTTCGGTTCTTTGGATACTGTTTGTCATCATTTGCCATAAATTTTTAAGAAAAAATAAAAGGAATGCCAAAAGCATCCTTAAATTGTGACCACAACCAGACAATATCGCATTTGCTTCATTGCCTTCATGACCTTTGAGATAATTACGATCCATACGACTGTTTCTCTTAATATGAGAAATCAACGCCTCAATAGATGCCCTTTTCTTCAATATTCGCCTGAAATAATGACTGAATTTCTTTAAATTTCTTGGAACTACAGTAATCTTGATGTTACCCTTGTAATTGTGACCCCTAAACCCCAAATCTACAAGTGCCTCTTTTATCTCATTGTCACCTATAACATTAGATGCATCATCTAAACTTTTTGCAAGAGTCTTACTGTCATGAACATTCTTCTTAAAACTTGTCACACCCAAAACAAAATTCCTGGTCAAACTGTTCACTATACCCACCTTATTGCCAAATTCATATTTCTTATGAGTCTTGCCTTTGCCAATACATTCCACCTCAGGATGATAAAGACTGTAGAGTTTATCTTTACTGTGCTTATTTCTTGATTCAAGATTTTTAAAATAAAATGTCAACTGTTTAAACTCTTCACTCCCCCTTAAAACTTCAGGTAATTTCCGCTCCAAATCCCTATAAAGTCTACCCATATTAGTCTTAGCCTTAGAAGTTAACTTATTAGCTTTTGAATATTTTTTACTATGAACTAATCCACTATGAGTTCTTATCCCTCTCTTCGTTACACGTAAATAAGTCTGCTTTAATTCAATCCCATTCTTTTTCGCAAATTTAACCAAATATTTCATCATCACATAATAAAGCTTTATGTCTGTAGGATAAGATATATTCTTTTCTTGAACGGTTGTATCAACAGAAACCCTCTTAACATCAGATGATTTTAGATAACCAGATTTGAAACCTGTCTCTATTGTTATTTCAAGTAATTTTAATAAATTGTCCTTTTTTAGGCGTTTGCGAAATCTCGTCATGGAGGTAGGGTCTATCGGTAACTCCGTCTGAAATACTGTCTCACCTGTAAAATATTGCCAATAGGGATTCTCTAACCAACGATACACTACCTCTTCATCACTCAAATTGTACGTATATTTCAAATATTGTAAACCTATCATCAAACGTATAGGTTTACCGGGTCGACCTTTCTCACTGTACAGTTTGCCAAATTCTTCTTCCAATTTCTCCCAGTTGATTATTTGGCTCAATTTGCACAGAGGGTGAGATAAGTCTATTATGTTAACAAGAATCGGCTTTAAGTGTTCTTCTAACGGTATATTGGTAGGCTTTGGACGCATCAAAAACTCCCAGATTATTGTTGTATTTTTAACCTTAACTGAGAATTTTATACCATATCAGTACATTCTTTTCAACGTATTATTAATTAGTTATGTATTTTTTCAGGGGTGACTACTTAATTTCGCATTTTCCGCTTGAATAATCAACGTGGGCATCAAGGAAGAACAATCTATTCATTTCAGGATATTTGCAATCTTCTTTTAAACCAAAGTACATTTCTCCAGCACGTCCACCACTTGCACACATAAAGATCACATATTTATCTTTTGGAAGCTTTGATGTAACATTGTTACAGTCTTTATACATGTCATCTACTGGAATATTGATAGCGCCTTTTACGTGTCCTGTAGCAAATTCAGAAGGTGATCTTACATCTACAATTACGATATTGTCAGGTCTTTCATCAATGAGAGTTTTGAAGAATTCTTTGTCAACGGTCCCTTCATCAGCACCTAACTTTATGGCAGAAGGTGCAGAAGCAGTTTTCTCTGAAGAACTAACTTGAGCTTTTTCGCCAGGTTTTAGTATAGGCTGCCCATTTTCTTTCCATTCAGGCTCTCCACCAGCGTAAACCAAAACATTTTTGTAACCCATTTCATAAAGTTTCTCAGCTACAATATGTGACTTAACGCAGGCATAACCACCGCAAAATACAACTATCTGTGCATTTTTATCGGCTGGCAACATGCTCATATAAGGAGCTGGATCTTTTACAAATTTAGTGTCAGGAATATTGATGGCCCCTGGGATTGTTCCTTTTTTGTAAACTCGATCAGGTCTTGCATCTACAAACAACACACCTTTACTAAGTAATGATTTTGCATAGTCAAAGCTGATTTCCATAAAATTTTTCTGAGACCAATCAGGGTCACCGGCAAGATAGACTTTGATATTTTTAAAGCCTTTGTCTCTTAAGTATTTTGCATCATTATAACTTTTGATACAGTTAAAACCTCCGCAGTAAACGACTAATTCGGTATCTTTAGTCACCTTAAGCTCTTCAAGCTGTGGATAAAACTTGTCAAATTTTGTGTCAGGGATATTGATTGCACTTGGAATGTGACCTGAGTCGTATTTTCTTTCCGGCCTTGCATCAATGATTACTACTTGATTAAACTTTCTAAGTCCATTTCCTACTTTTGCCTTTACATAGTCATAATCGACTATTTCAAATCCTGCTGCTTTGACCTGCTCCATAACAGACGGGCCTTTAGCTTTTTCCCCCTCAGGCTTTACCTGGGTTTTTTGAGCACAACTTGCCAGAATAAATAAAGATAAAATAGAAGCTAAAATGGTTAGTCTTTTTAGACTTTTGATAAACATACATACCTCCTAATGAATTGTTGTCTACAAATCATAACACCAAAAAACGGAGTGTCAATAGTTTTTGGGCAAAAAAATATTAATTATTAATAAGTTAAATCATAGCAAGTTTGTAGGGGATTGTTTGTAACTGCTAATATAAAATATTTTTTTATAATCTCCAGTATAATATGTTGTGAGGTACTTTATCTTTTAATACCCCCTTAACGTCAACAAAAACTGAAGCTTTGTCAATCAAAGGGGTTAAAATATGAAGATTTTCTATAAAATAATTATGTTTGACAGCCAAAATAATGCTGTCATATATTTTAGAATTGTCCAGTTTCGTTAGCGCTTTTATACCATATTCGCTTTCAATCTCTTCTTTGTCTGCTATCGGGTCAAAAATATCCGCAGTTATGCCGTAATCTTTAAGCTCATTGTAAATATCAATTATTTTTGTATTTCTTATGTCAGGCACATTCTCTTTAAAAGTAAAGCCTAAAATTAACACTTTTGAGTCTTTTACGATTTTTCCCGCTTTTATCAGGAGCTTGACAGTTTTTTCGGCGACAAATTTTCCCATACTATCATTTATTTTTCTACCGGCTAAAATTACCTGAGGGTGATAGCCAAACTCTTCGGCTTTGAAAGTGAGGTAATATGGGTCCACACCTATGCAATGTCCGCCGACAAGCCCGGGCTCAAACTTGAGAAAATTCCATTTTGTGCCGGCTGCCTCAAGTACACTTTTAGTATCTATATGCATTTTATCAAAAATAAGCGCAAGCTCATTCATCAGTGCAATATTCAAGTCTCTCTGGGTATTTTCTATAACTTTTGCTGCTTCAGCCACTTTTATATTCTCAGCTTTGTAAATACCTGCTTTTACAACCTTGCCATAAATTTCAGCTATTAAATCCAAACTTTCCTGATCACATCCTGAAACAACCTTGATGATGTTTTCAAAGGTATGAATTTTATCCCCCGGATTTATCCTCTCAGGAGAGTAACCAACTTTGAAATCTTTGATAAACTTTAGCCCTGATTCATTTTCGAGGATAGGTACACAGATTTCTTCTGTAACGCCCGGATAAACGGTGGACTCATAGACAACGTAGTCTCCTTTTTTCAAAACCTTTCCAACAGTTTTGGTTGCACTTATTACAGGTTTTAAGTCAGGGTTATTGTGAGTGTCTATTGGTGTTGGAACAGTAACAATATAAAAATTTGCATTATTTAAATCTTCAGGGTCAGCTGTAAAATTTATGGAAATGTTTTTTAAATCTTCACAGTTCACCTCACCGGTAGAATCTTCGCCTCTTTTTAACTCTTCAATTCTTTCCTTTTTTATGTCAAATCCTATTACATCAAATTTTTTTGCAAATGACACGGCAAGTGGCAACCCCACATACCCAAGACCTATAACAGCTATTTTCATAAATCACCTACTCAATAATTTTTAGTGTATATTACAAAAGTTAAAAAAAATATGAAGTAAAATCTAAATATGGTAATGTCAATTTAATTGTGTCAGTCACCACCCTTGAATTAATTTTATCCATTAAAGGCCTCCTCAATAATATGAGAATACCTCAATTTCCTCTGCTGATATTTCAAACTCTTATCACTGAAAAACATATACAAAAACTTTTTAGCACTATCCTCAGAATGAAAATATCCCCTAATTCTGATATTGTCCTTAAGCTCTTTAAAGCACCTTTCAAGCCAATTGGTAGTTCTG